>JACVRX010000003.1 GCA_014534205.1 Jiangellaceae bacterium | reverse complement strand
CGTCAACAGATGGACATCAGCCGAATGCCTGCTGACCCCGGCGAGCTCGACGGCGTCTACGCCACGCTGCGGCCGTTGCTGCTCTCGATCGCCTACGAGATGGTGGGCGCGATCGGCGAGGCCGAGGACATCGTCCAGGAGGCGTTCCTGCGGTTCCATCGCGAGGTCGCCGAGCGGCACGGAGATCAAGTCCGCGAAGGCGTGGCTCTCGACCGTCACCACCCGGCTCGACGAGCTGTCACGAGAGGGGCCCCGGCCTTGTCTGGAGAGTTGTCGAAGTAGGTACCTAGCCACCGACCAAGGACAGGAAGAGTTATGAAGATCAAGTTGACCAGCGTGTACGTGGACGACCAGGAGAAGGCTCTGCGCTTCTATACCGACGTGCTGGGCTTCACCAAGAAGGCCGATGTCAGCCAGGGCGGGTATCGTTGGCTGACCGTGGCCTCACCTGAGGACCCGGACGGGACGGAGCTGCAGCTGGCGCTCAACGACAACCCGGCGGCCAAGGCGTACCAGGAAGCCACCTTTCAGCAGGGCCAGCCCGCGGCCATGTTCTTCACCGACGACGTCAATGGCGACTACGAGCGCATCAAAGCGCGCGGCGCCGAGTTCACGATGCGGCCAACTGAGGTGACCGGCTCGACCATCGCCCAGCTGGACGACACCTGCGGCAACCTCATCCAGATCACCCAGCTGCACCGGTAGGAGGACCTGCCAATGAAGGACACGCAGAAGTCCGCCCAGAGGTCCACCAAAAGCACCGCCGGCGGGAAGTCGTCCAAGATCTGGACAGACGAGGAACGAGCCGCCATGCAGGAGCGCGCCAAGGAGATGAAGACCGAGGCGCGCCGTGGCAAGAAGGGCAAGGCGGACGGCGAGAGCGACGTGCTGGCCAAGATCGCCGAGATGCCGGAACCGGATCGCGCCATGGCCGAGCGAATCCACGCCGTCGTCAAGGTGGCCGCCCCAACTCTTTCGCCGAAGACCTGGTACGGCATGCCGGCGTATGCAAACGAGAACGGCAAGGTCATCTGCTTCTTCACCCCCGCGGACAAGTTCAAGGAGCGTTACGCGACGTTCGGCTTCAACGCCGACGCGCACCTGGACGAAGGCACCATGTGGCCGACCTCCTTCGCGCTGACGAAGTTGACCGCCGACGACGAGGCAAGGATCGCCGCGCTCGTGCAGAAAGCGGTGAGTTGAGGACTGATAACGAGCGGATGCCCGCCTGGGGCGCGATCAAGGTCAGGGGTGGCCGCGAGAACAACCTCCGCGACATCGACGTCGACATCCCCAAGCGAAAGCTCACCGTCTTCACCGGCGTGTCGGGCTCCGGCAAGAGCTCGCTTGTGTTCGAGACGATCGCGGCCGAGTCGCGGCGACTCATCAACGAGACGTACACGGCCTTCGTCCAGGGATTCATGCCCACGCTCGCCCGCCCCGACGTCGAGTCGCTCGAGGGGCTGACCGCCGCGATCATCGTCGACCAGGAGCCGATGGGCGCGAACGCGCGCTCGACCGTCGGGACCGCGACCGACGCCTACGACATGCTCCGGGTCATCTTCAGCCGACTCGGGAAGCCGTACATCGGGCCATCGAGCGCGTTCAGTTTCAACCTGCCGGCAGGATCAGTCCGAGGCGAGGTGACCTTGGAGCGTGGCCGGTCGGAGCCGGAGTATCAGGAGCACCCGATCACCGGCGGGATGTGCCCCGACTGCGAGGGCCTCGGACGCGTGTCGACTGTGGACATCGACGCGCTGGTCGATCGTGACAAGAGTTTGAACGAGGGTGCCATCACCTTCCCGAACTTCCAGGTGGGCGGCTGGTACCACCGGATCTTCGTCGACTCGGGCTTCTTCGATCCGGACAAGAAGCTGCGGGACTACACGGAAGCGGAGTGGCAGCGCTTCCTCTACGGCCCCGAGGCGAAGGTGAAGACCGAGATGATCAACCTGACCTACTACGGCCTCGTCGACAGGATCCGCCGCCAGTACCTGATCAAGGATCCCGACTCGCTCCAACCCCAACTTCGGGCAGCCGTGGGGCGCGTCTCGACGACGACGCCGTGCCCCGCCTGCGAGGGCACGCGGCTCAACACCGTTGCCCGCTCGTCCCGGATCGACGGCGAGAACATCGCGGACTGCGCCGCGATGCAGATCAGCGATCTGGCGGCCTGGATTCGCGGGATCGACGCTCACGGTGCCGGCCCGATGATCGAACACCTCGGCGCGCTGCTCGACACGTTCGTCGAGATCGGGCTCGGCTACCTCAGCCTCGATCGCGAGTCGTCGACGCTGTCCGGCGGCGAGTCGCAGCGAACGCGGATGGTCCGTCATCTCGGCTCGAGCCTGACCGAGATCACGTACGTCTTCGACGAGCCGACGGTCGGCCTCCACGCCCATGACGTCCAGCAGATGAACGGCCTCCTGCGGCGGCTCCGTGACAAGGGCAACACCGTCCTCGTTGTCGAGCACGAGCCGGAGCTGATCCGGATCGCCGACCATGTCATCGACATGGGACCGGGCGCCGGAACGCACGGCGGCGAGATCGTCTTCGAGGGCTCGTTCGAGGGTCTCACGACGTCGGGCACGCTGACCGGCCGCCACCTGGAAGTCCAGCAGCACCTCAAGGAGACCGTCCGGACGCCTCGCGGGCGGATCGCGATCCGCGGCGCCCGGCTGCACAACCTGCAGGACGTCTCGGTCGACGTGCCGCTGGGCATCCTGGTTGCGGTCACCGGGGTCGCCGGTTCTGGCAAGAGCTCTCTCATCCACGGCTGCATGCCCTGGACCGACCGGTCCGTGATCGCCATCGACCAGACCGCTATCCGGGGCTCCCGCCGTTCGAACCCGGCCACGTACACCGGGATCATGGAGCCGATCCGAAAGGCATTCGCGGCGGCCAACAAGGTCAAGCCGGCGCTCTTCAGCGCCAATTCGAAAGGCGCCTGTCCGGCCTGCAACGGACTCGGTGTCGTCTACACCGACCTCGCCTTCATGGCCGGCGTGGCCAGCGTCTGCGAGGTCTGCGAGGGCCGCCGCTTCAGTGACGAAGTCCTCGAGTATCGCCTCCGCGGCCGGAACATCTCGGACGTCCTGGCGATGTCGGTCGAGGAGGCCCAGACATTCTTCACCGAGCGACCGGTGCGGGTCATGCTCGATCGGCTCGTCGACGTCGGCCTTGGTTACATCACGCTCGGCCAGATGCTGAACACGCTGTCGGGCGGCGAACGGCAGCGCCTGAAGCTGGCGATCGAGATGTCCGGCGAGGCGGACGTCTACGTCCTCGACGAGCCGACGTCGGGCCTACACATGAATGACGTCGACAACTTGATCGGCCTGCTCGACCGGATCATCGACAACGGGCGGACGGTCATCGTGATCGAGCAGAACCTCGACGTCGTAGCCCGGGCAGACTGGGTCATCGACCTGGGACCGGGCGCCGGCCACGACGGCGGGCGGGTGATCTTCGAGGGGCCGCCGGCGGAGCTCGCCCGAGCAGCGCACTCGCTGACGGGGCAGCACCTCCGCCGGCGGCTCGAGGCCGCGGTTCTCCCTGCCTGATCTCGGTCGGCTGCCAGGCACGGAGACCGCCAGGGCAGGATCACTCGGTATCCCCCACTCATCCCACGTCAACACGTCTCGTTCGCACTCCGGTGGGGTGGTCGTCGTCCAACGATGTCCGGGCCGGTCAGGTCAGTAGGTTCGGAGACCATGACCCATCCGGAACCGCCCCTTGCGGGTGACGAGACCACCACACTGCTGGGCTCGTTAGAGCGCCAGCGCGCGACCTTTGCGTGGAAATGCGGCGGATTGGACGCGGTCGGCCTGCGGGCCCGGCTGAAGCCTTCGGCGATCACGCTGGGCGGTCTGCTCAAGCACCTGGCCCTCGTCGAGGACGATTACTTCACCCGGCGGCTGCTGGGGCGCCCACTCGGGCCACCGTGGGACACCGTGGACTGGGACGCCGACCCTGACTGGGAATGGCGCTCGGCCGCTGAAGACACCCCTGAGCAGCTCATGACGCTCTGGCGGGACGCTGTGGTGCGGTCCCGCTCCGCCGCCGCAGAGGCTCTGGCGGACCGTGGGCTGGACCAGCTGGCCCGGTCCGCGCGGTGGACGGAACCACCGAGCATGCGGCGACTGCTGGTCGACCTGATCGAGGAGTACGCTCGGCACGTCGGGCATGCCGACCTCATTCGGGAGTCCATCGACGGTCTCGTCGGCGAGGATCCGCCGCCGGAACACCCGTCGTTCCCATGACATGTCCCGTTCGGCCACCCCGGCCTTGCGCACTCGGCCGAACGGGCACGATGGTGTCGTGGCACGCGCGACGCCGGCGGTCCGGACGGCATTCCTCGACCATCCGACGCCGCTCGCGTTTGCGCACCGCGGCTACTCCCCCGACGGTTTCGAGAACACCTTCCGGGCATTCGCTGCGGCAATCGACCTCGGGTTCCGCTACGTCGAGACAGACGTCCGGGCGAGCGCCGACGGTGTCGCGGTGACATTCCACGACGCGCGGCTGGACCGGCTTACCGACCGCCAGGGGCGAGTGCACGACCTGCCGTGGTCGGAGCTGCGCCGGGCCCGGATCGGAGGGTACGAGCCGATACCGACACTCGAGGAGGTCCTCGATGCGTGGCCCGAGCTGCGGCTCAATATCGACGTCAAGGACCCCTCGGCCGTTTCCGCGTGCGCCCGCGCCATCGACCGCACCCGCGCACATGACCGGGTGTGCATCGCGTCGTTCTCCGACCGCCGCCGCCGGGCGGTGCTGCGGCGGCTCTCCGCTCCCGTCGTGACGTCCGGTGGCCGGCAGACCGTCGCGCGGTTCCGGGGCGCGTCGGCGCTGCGGCTGTCCGCGCTCGTCACCCGGCTGTTGCGCGAAGTGGACTGCCTGCAGGTGCCGGTCCGGGTGGGCGGTGTGCAGCTGGTGACACCGCGCACCATCGCCGCCACGCACGCCACTGGCCGCCACTTGCATGTCTGGACCGTGAACAACGCGGACGAGATGGAGCGTGCCCTGGACCTGGGCGCGGACGGGCTGATGAGCGACCGGGCAGAAGTGCTGCGTGACGTCCTGCGGCGACGGGGCTTCGCACTGAGCTGAAGACCCAACTGGACAACCACCCGGCGGCCCGATAACGTGTGCGGAAATGAAACGGAACAGTTTCGTTTCATCGAGGTCTCGCAAGGAGTCGCACTGTGCCGCTCGAGGTGTCCCACGCGGCCACAGGTACCCGCCCACGTGTCGAGGGTGCCCGCGAGGAAGAGATCCTCGACGCAACTGTGCGGCTGCTCGGCGCGATCGGCTACGACAAGCTGACCCTCGACGCGGTCGCCGCCGAGGCGCGGGCCAGCAAAGCCACCCTCTACCGGCGCTGGAAGGGCAAGGCCGAACTGGTCGTCGATGCCGTGCACCGCGCCAAGTCCTGCTGCCAGCCGCCGGACCTCGACACGGGCTCTCTGCGCGGCGACTTGCTCGCAGTCGCGTGCCGCGCGGGCGGGCTGACCGACGACGTGCCGTTGTCGGTGCTCGGCGGTCTGATTTCAGCGATGCACCACGACCCTGACCTCACCAGAGCGATCCACAAGCGCTTTTTGGGCCCTCGCATGGAGCTGGCCCGGCAGGTCTTGGAACGGGCTCGCCGGCGCGGCGAGATATCGGGCGACGTCGATATTTCGTTGCTCGTTGGCGTGCTGCCGGCCATGGTGCTGTACCGGCGGCTGGTCCTCGACGAGCCGGTCGACCCCCGCTTCGTCGCCCGGGTCGTCGACGAAGTCGTGCTCCCTGCGGCAACCGGCAAGAACCCGTCCCCAACCCGGAAGTGAGTCCTTTGATGTCCCACGACGACACAGTCGTCGCAGTGACGGCGCCGGAGACTGAAGACGTCGAGAGCGGCCACGGTCATCGACATCTCGGCATCGCGCTCGCCATCATCGGTGCAGCCCAGCTGATGATCGTGCTGGATGCGTCGGTGGTGAACATCGCCCTGCCGTCGATCCAGGAAGACCTCGGCATCTCCTCGGCCAACCTACCGTGGGTGATCAACGCGTACGTCGTGGCCTTCGGCGGTCTGCTGCTGCTCGGTGGCCGGGCCGGTGACCTGCTCGGCCGCCGGCGTATCTTCATGGTCGGCATCGGCTTGTTCACGCTGGCGTCACTGTTGGGCGGATTGGCGCAGAGCGAGGGATGGTTGCTTGCCGCCCGGGCACTACAGGGCATCGGCGGCGCGATCACCGCACCGACAGCCCTGTCGCTGATCACCACGACGTTCCCCGCCGGTCCCCCGCGCAACCGCGCGTTCGCGGTCTATGCGGCCATGTCCGGCATGGGCGCCGCAATCGGACTGATCGTGGGTGGTTCGCTCACCGAGGTGTCGTGGCGGTGGACGTTGTTCATCAACATCCCGATCGGAATCATTCTGATACTGCTCGCGCCCCGCTTCCTGGGTGAGTCGGCGCCGCAGCTGGGGCGCTTCGATCTGCTCGGGGCCTTGATCGGTACCGCTGGCTTGGTCGGCGTCGTGTACGGCCTCACCTACGCCGCACAGCACGAGTGGGTCTCGGTGACGACCATGAGCCTGCTGGTCAGCGGTGTGGCGCTGTTGGCGCTGTTCCTCGTCATCGAGTCCCGCATCGAACACCCGCTGTTGCCGATGCGGATCCTCGCCGACCGCACCAGGGCAGTCAGTTTCCTGGCCATCCTCATCATCGGCGCGTCGATGTTCTCGATGTTCTACTTCATCAGCCTGTTCGTCCAGCAGGTGCTGGGATACGAGCCGCTGCAAGCAGGTCTCGCGTTCTTGCCCTTCAGTGCTGGGATCGTCGTGGCGGCGCAGATTGCGTCGGCACTGGCCTCCCGCATGGACCCGAGGTGGATTGCCGGTTCGGGCGCGATCATTGCGACCATCGGCACGTTGGGCTACGCACAACTGGACGTCGGCGCCACGTACGCTGCGGATCTGTTG
The DNA here is from genome assembly GCA_014534205.1 of Jiangellaceae bacterium. Lineage (GTDB taxonomy): Bacteria > Actinomycetota > Actinomycetes > Jiangellales > Jiangellaceae > JACVRX01. Next base: position 30,091 of record JACVRX010000003.1, on the reverse strand, counting down.
CCGTGGATCATCGTGAGCTCGATCGGCTTCGGTTTCATGTTCGTCCCGTTGACCCTGACGTCGGTGAGCCGGGTCGCTCGGGAGGACTCCGGGGTCGGCGCCGGCGTGCTGAACACCATGCAGCAGATTGGCGGCGCGCTCGGCCTCGCCACCCTCGGCACCTTGGCGACGCAGGCAGCGATTGACAAGGCGCAGGAGTTGGCGGCATCGGCCCAGCGCGGCCAGTTCGACCCCGAACTCATCGGGGTAACGGCCCAGACCGACGGGTCCACGTTGGCGTTCTGGGCCGCCTCCGCAATGCTCGCGCTGAGCGTGGTGATCGTGCTCGTTGGCCTGAACATCAAGCACGAGGAGCTCACCGCCGACAGCCTCGAAACCCAACCGGTCGGCTGAACGCCGGTTGCCGTGCGGCTCGTCTCTTGCGGTAACAGCGAGGGAGGGCGAGCCGCACGCAAACGGCACGAACGCCTACCGAACACGGTTGTACGGACCTCGACGCCCCGGGGTTGCACCAGTTCCGTGGTGTCCATGGGGACGCTGACATGCGTCGTTCCCGCTAAGCGAGGCGGCTCGGTCCAAGGCCCGAGGGCCATCACGAGGCCTGCCGGTACATCACCAGGCCTGCAGGCCTGGTGATGTACCGGCAGGCATGGTGTACGTGGTCATTCCGAGCCGTAACGGCTGCAAATATCACGGCGAGGCTGTGGATTGTCCGAGCGATCCACAGGCCGCGGGCGGAAGCATCAGCGGACATGGATGAACCGACCTACGTCGAGCACGAACCGGACGCCGTCCGCTTCCTGCAGACCATCGCTGCGGCCGGTGAGCTTCGGCCCGGCACCGTGCTTGTCGCCTCCACCGTGAACGGCGGCCCCGGCGTGGCAATCGCCATCGACGACGTACCGCTGGACCCGCCGCAGTTCTCCCGGGTGCGTGCCATGCGCCAGGTGATGGACGTGCTCGAATACCTGGGCCATGACGGCGCCCTGCTTGCGGTGAGCCGGACCGGCCAGCCGGCGATCCAGGGCGGCGACCTGGCCTGGCACGACGCGTTTGCCGGCATGGCGAGAGAGCATGCCGTGGCGGCCCTAGGTGTCTACGTCGTCACTGCACAAGGCGTGCGGCGGGTGCGCCCGCGTCAGGTCGTGGTGGGCTACCGGCCGGCCGGCTGAACCATTCGCTCGCCCGGACCGCGCGCATTGCTTCCCGGCGGACGCTGGGCTCGAGCCGGCGCAGGTAGACGATGCCATCGAGGTGGTCCACCTCGTGCTCCAGACACCGGGCCATGAGCTCCTCGCCGGCGACGCGGACCTCATTACCGTCCGCGTCGAACCCGATCACCGCTACGTACCGGGACCGGCGGGTCGGAAACCAGAGCTCCGGCACCGATAGGCACCCCTCGTCGCCGTGCTGGTCCCCTTCCCGGTCCAGGATCAGCGGGTTGAACACCACGCCAAGCCGCTCGTCGACGTTGTAGGAGAATGCCCGCAGCGGCACCCCTATCTGTGGTGCTGCCACCCCGGCACGACCGGGAATCTGCACGGTGTCGAGCAAGTCCGTGGCGAGCGATCGCGTGGCCGGGCCGAACTCGGTCACCTCGTCGGCCACGGTGAGCAGTACCGGGTCGCCGTAGAGGCGGATCTCCCGTACGGCCACCGCGCCACCTCGCTCTCGTCGGTCCGCGCGACTCTCTCGACACTTTCCCGGACCCGGAGTGTACGGATACGGTCCGCGCAACCGAGCCTGGAGCCTGGTGAGGTGGTGCCGTGCCGCTCGCGCTACCGGGCCCGCTCCGCGACCCGGCCGAGCGGGCACGCGAACAACGCGCCTGGTACTTCTACGACTGGGCGAATTCGGCGTTCGTGACGACCACCGGGGCCGTGCTCTTCGGGCCATACCTGACCGCGGTGGCCGAGGCCGCGGCGTGTGGCCGGCGCGGCACCCCGGAGGACCCGTGCACAGGAACGTTGTCCGTGCTCGGCATTCCGGTGGCCGCCGGGTCGGTCGCCCCGTACTCGATCACGGTGGCGACGGTGCTGTCGGCCCTGCTGCTGCCCCTGGTCGGCGCGGCGGCCGACCGGACATCACGCAAACGCCACCTGCTCGGTGCCTTCGCCTGGTTGGGTGCGGCGGCCGCAGCCTCGATGTTCTTCGTCGCCGGAGCCAACTGGGGCCTCGGCGTCGTGCTGCTGATCGTCGCCTCGATCGCGCTGGGATCCTCGCTCGTCGTCTACGACGCGATCCTGTGCGACATCGCCCCCGAGGCGGACCGAGACCGGGTGTCCAGCCGCGGCTGGGCGCTCGGGTATCTGGGCGGCGGCCTGCTGCTTGCCGCCAACCTCGTACTGATCACGGTGCTGCCGTTCGGCCTGTCCACCGCCGACGCGGTTCGCGTATGCCTGCTCTCGGCCGGTGTGTGGTGGGCGGTGTGGACGATCGTGCCCTTGCGTGGCCTGCGGGACCGTCCGCCGATCGCCATCGTCCGCACCGGTGCCGAGGCATCCGCGATCGCTGCAGCGTTCAGCCAACTCCGCGACACGCTGCGGCATGCCCGGGCCTACCCGCAGACGCTGACATTCCTCTTGGCGTACCTGCTCTACAACGACGGTCTGCAGACGGTGATCTATGCCGCGTCGATCTACGGCAACCGCCAGTTGGGGCTTCCCGAGAGCATGCTCGTCGTAGCCATCCTGCTGGTCCAGTTCGTCGCATTCGGCGGCGCCTTGCTGCTCGGTCGGTTGGCGGCGCGGGTGGGCAGCAAGCGGACGATCATCGCTGCGCTGGTGGTCTGGACGGCCGTGGTCGCCGGGGCCTATTTCCTGCCGGCCCGGCAGGTAGTGCCGTTCCTCGCACTGGCCGTCGTGATCGGCGTCGTGCTCGGCGGCAGCCAGGCGCTGTCCCGCTCGCTCTACAGCCTGCTCGTCCCGCGCGGCAAGCAAGCCGAGTACTTCAGCCTCTACCAAGCGGTCGAGCGGGGTACGAGCTGGTTCGGCGCACTCGCCTTCGGCGTGACGTTCCAGCTCACCGGCTCGTACCGGAGCGCGATCCTGGTGTTGATCCTGTTCTTCGCCGGCGGTGTTGCACTGCTCTCCCGGGTCGACGTACGGCGCGGCATCGAGCAGGCGGGTAATGACGTGCCGGCCGTGTTGCGGACGTGAACTCTCGACGCGCCCGGGTGCTGCGCGCCCGGAACAACCCGGTGTACTGCGGCGTTCCTTCAGGTGTCGACTTGACGCTGCCCGACCGGCGACGTCAGGACCGGCTGAAACGTTACCTCCGACGCAGGGACCACCGTCCCGGAAGGGCTCCCACGATGGCCGAGCGTTCTACACTCCGCGGGTCCCGGCTGGGTGCCACGAGCTACGAGGACGAGCGCGGCGTCGAACTCGCAGAGCGGCAGGCCGTGACCTACGAGTGTGCGCACGGGCACACGTTCGAGATGACGTTTTCGGTCGAGGCCGAAGTCCCGGCGCTGTGGGACTGCCCCCGCTGCGGCGCCCAGGCGCTGCGGGTGGAGACCAACAGGCCGGAGGAGAAACCGGCCAAGCCGCCGCGCACGCACTGGGACATGCTGCTGGAGCGGCGCTCGATCGAGGACCTCGAGCAGTTGCTCGACGAGCGGCTGCAGCTCCTGAGGGCCGGGCAGTTGCCCGGCAGCGCGCAGCTCGCCGCCAGCGACCGGAGCCGCAGGAAAAGCGCCTGACGCCGACGCTACCCGCGCCACATCGCGCGGCGGATCTGACCCAGCCGGTACGCCACACCCCAGCGGGTTACCTGCAACAGCGCCTCACGGATGATCGCGCTGCTCATCTTCGAGTGGCCCTCGGTGCGCTCGACGAACGTCGTCGGTACTTCGGCGATCCGCAGTCCGGTGCGTACCGCCCGCCACGCGAGGTCCACCTGGAAGCAGTAGCCCTGGGACGCGACGCCGTCCAGCCGCAGCCTGCGTAAGGCGCTGGCCCGGTAGACCCGGTACCCCGCGGTGGCGTCGCGCACCGGCAGCCCGAGGGCGAGGCGGGTGTACAGATTGCCCCCGCGGGAGAGCAGCGTGCGATGCAATGGCCAGTTGGTGACCGTGCCGCCGGCCACGTAGCGCGAGCCGATGACCAGATCGGCGTTGGCCAACGCCGCGAGCAGCTGCGGCAGCTCTTCTGGCTGGTGTGAGCCGTCGGCGTCCATCTCGACCAGCGCGTCGAAACCGGCGTCCAAGCCCCACCGGAACCCGGCCAGGTACGCCCGGCCCAGCCCCTCTTTCCGCGGCCGGTGGAGCACGTGCACCCGCGGATCGAGCTCTGCCATGGCCTGCGCGATGTCGCCGGTGCCGTCCGGCGAAGCGTCGTCGACGACCAGCACGTGGGCGGCCGGAACGGCCGTACGAACGCGTTCGACTGCCTTGCGCAGGGTCCGCGCCTCGTTGTACGTCGGGACGATCACAAGTACGCGGCCGGTATCCAGGGACGCAGTCACCGTGCCTCCACCGTGGCCGGCTCGGCTCCCGCCGGGCTGACGTGGTCAGGGCGGCGGCCGCGCGGAAGCAGCAGCGCCGCCGCCGCTGCGCCGACGACCAGCGCCGTCAGGATCCATTCCGGCCACTCCCCCGCGGTCGTCGCGCTGGTCCGGGACCGTGCCAGCTCGACGTCGGCGACCAGAGCCTGCTGAGTGAAGACCTCGGCACGGTCGCGGACGGCGCCGTCCGGCCCGACCACCGCGCTGACGCCGGACAGGGCGGCAACCAGCACTGTGCGCCCGTGCTCGACTGCACGCAGCCGGGCCATGGCCAGCTGCTGTTCTGTCATCGGGGTGAACCCGAATGTCGCGTTGTTGGTCTGCACGGCGAGGAGGTCACTACCGGCTCGGACGGCGTCGCGGACCAGGTTGTCGAAGGCCACCTCGAAACAGATGACGCTGCCGACTCGTGCCGGACCCATGGGCAGGACCCCCACCTGGGTACCGGCGACGAAGTCGCGCGGCTGGCGGTCCACGGCGGGACTGATCAACCTCGCCACCGAGCGGAACGGGATGTATTCACCGAACGGCATCGGGTGCCGCTTCACGTAGGTGAGCCCCGGTCCCTCCCCCGGCTGCCACACGATCGACGTGTTCTGCACGTTCTGCTCGTCGGCCGTGGGGACCAGGGCGCCGACCAGCGTGGGCGCGTCGATCACGTCGACAGCTGCGCTGATCGCAGCTCTGGTCTCCGCATCGGCGTACGGGTTGATGTCGACCGAGTTCTCCGGCCAGATCACGGCATCCGGTTGCGTGACGCGGCCGCTCGCGACCTCGTCCGCCAACCGCCTGGTGAGGTCGGCATGGTTGGCGGTGATCGCTCGCCGTCGTTCGTTGAATTCCAGGCCCAGCTGCGGCACGTTGCCCTGGATGACCGCGACGGTCACCGTGTCGCCGGCGCTGCTCGTCGGCGCGAACAACGGGCCGGCGGATGTGATGGCCGCCGCGGCAGCAATGGCCAAGAGCCGCTGCCAGAGCGGGCGGCGCAGCACGCCCCAGCCGAGCAGCCCGCCGGCCAGCGCGACGGCCGACGTCACGAGCGGTGCGCCGCCGAGCGCCGCCAGTGGCAGCAACGGACCGTCCGCCTGGGAGAAGGCCAGACGTCCCCAGGTGAAGCCACCGTACGGAACCCGACCCCGCAGCGCCTCCTCGGCCACCCAGGCGCACGCCGTCCAGAACGGCCAGCCGGGCAGCCGTTGCACGAGCGCGAGCACGGCACCCAGCGGCGCGAAGAACAGCGCCTCGAAAGCTGCGAGGATGAGCCACGGGATCGGCCCGACCTCCTCGCCGATCCACGGCAGCAGCGTGACGAAGAAGCCGAGGCCGGCCAGGAACCCGTAGACCGCGGAGCGCCCTGGAGCCTGACCACGCAGCAGCAGCGCGAGCAGGCCCGCCACCACCACCGCGACGAACCACAGGTCGTAGGGCGAGAATGCCAGCACCAGGGCCGCCCCGAGGCCCAGGGCCCCGGCGGCGCGGGCGAGCGGCGCTTGGGCCAGCGGAGCGCTCCGTTCTCTCAAGTTGTTCTCTCAAGTTCCGGACGTTCCGATGGTAGGCCGGGAAGCCATCACCAGGCGTGCCCGTACATCACCAGGGTTGCAGGCCTGGTGATGTACGGGCCCGGGTGGTCAACGTGGTCATTCCAGAGCGGTGAGTTGGTAGGCAGGGACGGGTTCGGCGCGGCCCTTCAGGGCGAGCGGGCCGAGCGCCTCGGTGTGTACGTCGTTGCCCAACTCGGCGTATGTGGCCTGGCTGATCAGCACCTGGCCGGGGGTAGCTGCGGCTTGCAGCCGCGCGGCCACGTTCGTCGTGTCGCCGATGGCGGCGAAACTGCGCTGGTCGTCGGCGCCGACGTTGCCGATGACGGCACGCCCGGTGTGAATGCCGATGCGGAAGGTCGGCCAGTCCGGGTGTGCCGCCGCGATCGCAGCCGCTGCCTTGCGCATGGCCAGCGCGGCGCGCGCCGCCCGGGCGGGGTGGTCGGGTTGGTCGTCGACCGCGTTGAACACCACCATGATCGCATCGCCGGCGAATCGCTCGATCCACCCGCCTTCCCGTCCGGCGACCACCGGCACGATCGGTTCCCAGTACGAGTTCAGCATCTCGATGACCTCCGCCGCCGGCCGGTTCTGCGAGAACGTCGTGAACCCGGCGAGGTCGGCGAAGAGTACCGAGACCTCGGTCTCGCGCCCGCCGAGCCGGGCCATGGCCGGCTGCTGCCGCAGCCGCTCGGCCAGCCGCGGACCGACGTACGCGCTGAGCAGCGAGTCCACCCGGGCCAACTCGCGCGCCGAGCGCTCGAGCACTGCCACCTCGTCGGCCGCGACACCGTCCGCGCGCAACCGGGCGAGCACCGGCGCCAGCGGTTCGTCGGCCCGGATCGCCGCAACCAACTCACCGAGTGCGGCCGAATAGCGGGCGTCGACTCGGGCCAGCGTGCTCTCCAGGTAGAGACCACCGAAGGCCGCCGTGAGCGACCCGGTGCGTCGGAACTCCACCCGCGCCGCCACCAGGATCGCGCCGAACGCGACCGCCATCAGCAGGTGCCATTCCCACCAGCTGAGCTGCCAGTTGCGGCCGAAGGCCACCGCCAGCATCGCCTCGGCAAGCAGTACGAATGCGGCCGCGATTGCGAGTGGCAGGGTCCGCCGGCGCGTCCGATACAACGCGAAGTAACACCACCCGGCGAACAGGTACAGAGCGATCGCCACGGGCGCCATGAGCCGCAATGCGGTAGGTGTTTCAGTACTGGGCGGTCCACTGAGCACGCCGAGCCCGCCCACCGACCCGGCCGCCCAGGCCACGATCAGCACCACGAGTGCACCGCGCATCCAGCGCATTGCCCTGTCGGAGAGCTGCCGCTCGCTCACCGTGGCCGATGCCGCGGCCAACCCGGCCGCCAGCAGCAAGCCGACCGGCGTCGCGATATTGAATCCCTGGTTCGGGCCGGCCAGCAGCACGCCAGGAGTTGCGAGCGCGTGCAGTCCGAGGAACCCGGCACTTGCGATCAAGGCGAGCGACACGAGGAACAGCCGAGCGTCGCCGCGGGCAGTCGCCGCCCCGCTGGTAATGACGGCGAGCACGACGTTGACGACCGCCACACTGAGAACCAGCCAGAAATGGGCCGGATGGTGCTCCCAACGCAGGTCCAGCGCCGGCACGGCGAGCACCAGGAGGAGCCCGCCCACCGGCACCAGCAGCAGGAGGAATGTCAGCGCGGCCCGCCCGCGGGTTGACACGTAGGCGAGCTGGTTGGCTCCCGCGGACATGGCGGCAACTCTACGGCCGGTTGCAGGTGGCCCGGACTCGCCCTTCGGACCGATCGGGCGCGCCGACCGTTGTCTACTGGGCGAGCCGGGCCTGGTCGCACCGTCGACCCGCTCGGACCGCCGTGGAGTTCGCCGAGCGGACAGGAGCGTGGTGTTCCCCGTTACCGCCGAAGGCTCCCCTGACCCCGGTCTCGCGGCCTCACCCGGACGTCGATCCGAGCGGTGTCGATGGTTGACGACAGCCGACTGTGATTCACCACGGCGCCGCTGTCAACGCCGCCGTGACGTGCACCGAAGGGACGTCGTGCCAGCTAGCACGGGCCGTCAGACGATCACGAGATTCGTGGATTCACTCGTAAAAAATGTGCGACAGCGGCGTGTCGCCGCCGACACGCCGCACTGGCGCGGTCAGTCCGACGCCAGTGCAGGAGCCGGCGTGCCGTCCCGCCGGAACACGGTGCGTCCTCGCACAACCGTTTGCAAGCAGACCGGTAGCGGTGCCCCCGGCGTGAGCTCCGGGAGCCCCGGTACGCCGGATCGGGGGTCGGTGGACCATGCCGCGATCCGCTCGTCAGGGGCCGTGACGACGAGTTCCCCCGGCACCTCCCACACCGCGTAGCTCGCGAGCATCCCGGGCGCCAGCACGCCGGCGTCCGCGACGCCGGCCGCCCGCCAGCCGCCGCGGGTGGCCGCCGCGAAGGCGGCCCGGACGCTCAGCCGGTGCTCCAGGGTGCGGTGGTAGGCGGCCGCCCGCACCATCTCCCATCCGCCGAGCGGCGTCACCGGCGAGTCGGAGCCGAACGCCAGCGTCACGCCGGCTCGCGCCATCGACGCGAACGGGTTCATGGCGACGGCCCGATCGGCACCGAGCCGCGTTGCATACATCCCGGCCAAGCCGCCCCACAGCTCGTCGAAGCGGGGCTGGACGCTTGCGGCGACGCCCAGCCGGGCCATCTCGGCGACCTGCCGCGGCGCAATCATCTCGACATGTTCCAGTCGGTGGTGCGCGGCAATCACCGCTTCCGTACCGCACCGCTCTGCAGCCCGCTGCATCGCCGAGACGGCGATGCGCACCGCCGCGTCACCGATGCAATGGAAACCAGCCTGCACACCGGCCGCTGTGCACGCCACCACGTGCTCGGTGGCCTCATCGAGGCCGACGTAACAGGCACCGGACTCGGCCGCGGCGTCGGCATAGGGTGCCGACAGCAACGCGGTTCGCGATCCGAGGCTGCCGTCGATGTTGAGGTCGCCGGCGGCTCCTGCACAGCCCGCCCGGAGCGCCACCGCAATGCCGTGGGGTCCGGCCTCGCCCCAGTAGCCGATCACCTCCGGCGACGGTTCGTCGCGGGTGAGCGCGAAGACGCCGCGCAGGTCATCGTCGTCGGCGATATGCGGTGCTCCGATCTCGTGTACTGAGCCGATGCCGAGCGTCACGGCGTGCCACAGAGTGTCGCGCTGCAACCGAGCGCGGCGAGCCGGCGGCAGTGTGTCGCGGGTGGCTCGCCGCGCCGTGTGATGAGCCTGGCGCCGCACCAGCCCGTTGCCGTCGTAGCCGTCGGCGTGGAGCACCGCCGGCACGGCGTCCAGCAGCGCGCTGGAGACCACCGCCGAGTGCACGTCGACGCGGCTGAGGTACGCCACGGCCCCGCCGGTCGCCCGATCCACCTCGGTGCGGGTCGGCGGGCGAGCTTCCGGCCAGCTTCGTTCGTCCCAGCCGTGCCCGAACACCGGTTCACTCGGGCGCGACCGAGCGTGCGCCACCACCCGGTCCAGGCACTCGGCGAGCGAGACACAGTTCGACAGGTCGACGCCGTCGCGCGCCAGGCCGGTCTCCATCACGTGCACGTGGGCGTCCACGAACGCCGGCGTGACCAGCGCCCCTTCGAGCTGCACCACCTCGTCGGCGCTGTCCACGTGCGTCTGGGCGGCGCCCTCGCCGCCCACCCAGGCCACCCGCTCCCCAACGACCAGCAGCGCGGTCGCGAACGGGTCGCTCGCGCTGTAGACGTTACCGCCGCGCAGCAGCACCATCCTCGGCATGTCGTGATCGTAGGACTCGGCAATCCAGGCGGTCTTGCGGTATACTCCTGGTTAGGCGGGAAGTCTTGCGCCACGTGATCTCCATTACGGGAAATCCCACAGTGTTGCCGGGCGCTACCGCCCGTGACCACGACAGAAAGGCGGCGACGCGTGACCTCCATCACTGCGGACCGGACCCGGGTGGCACCCGCGGACGTCCACCGGGTGCTCGGCCGGCACCTGCTCACCGACGGGTTCAAGCTGGTGCTAGACACTCGCGCCAGCCGGGGTTCCTGGGTCGTGGACGCCCGCGACGGCCAGCGCTACCTGGACATGTACACGTTCTTCGCGTCGGCCCCGCTCGGCTGCAACCACCCGGGGATCGTGGACGACCCGGCTTTCATGGCCCTGCTCGCCGAGGTGGCGGCCAACAAGCCGGCGAATTCCGACATCTATAGCGTCCACTACGCCGAGTTCGTCGAAACGTTCGAGCGAGTGCTGGGCGACCCACGGCTGCCGCACCTGTTCTTCGTCGAGGGCGGCGCACTTGCGGTGGAAAATGCGCTGAAGGCTGCGTTCGACTGGAAGAGCCGGCACAACGAAGCGCACGGCCGGCCAGCCGAGCTCGGCACCCGCGTCATGCACCTGACCCGGGCGTTCCACGGCCGCAGTGGCTACACGATGTCGCTTACCAATACCGAGCCGGTGAAGACCGACCGCTATCCCAAGTTCGACTGGCCGCGCATCGACGTCCCGGCCGTCCGATTCCCAGTCGACCTCGACGAGGTGCGTGCCGCGGAAGAGAGGGCGCTGGCCCAGGCGCGGGAGGCGTTCACGCGGTACCCGCACGACATCGCCGCGTTCATCGCCGAGCCGATCCAGGGCGAGGGCGGCGACAACCACTTGCGCGCCGAATTCCTGCAGGCAATGCAGAAGCTCACCGACGAGCACGACGCGCTGTTCATCGTGGACGAGGTGCAGTCCGGCGCCGGCACCACCGGGACCCCCTGGGCATACCAGCAGCTGGGCCTCTCGCCGGACATCGTCGCGTTCTCCAAGAAGGTCCAACTCGGCGGCGTGATGGCAGGCGGCCGGGTGGACGAGGTCGCCGACAACGTGTTCATGGTGCCCGGGCGGATCAACTCGACCTGGGGCGGCGGGCTCACCGACATGGTGCGGTCTCGGCGCATCCTGGAGATCGTCGAGCGGGAGGGTCTGATCGAGCAGGCCGGGCCGAAGGGCGACACCCTGCTGGCCGACCTGCGGGAGCTGGCCCAGACGCACCCGACCCTGCTCAGCAACGTCCGCGGCCGCGGCCTGATGATCGCCTTCGACCTGTCCGACCCTGACACGCGGGACACTGTCCTCCGTTACTTGCGCGAGGATGAACACGTGCTCGCCCTCGGCAGCGGCGAGCGCTCGGTGCGGTTCCGGCCGGCGCTGTCGGTCACCGTCGAGGAGCTGCAGCTCGCCGCTGCCGCCGTGGGGCGCGTGATCGAGCGGCTGGAGGCAGCACGATGAACATCACCTCGATCATCGACGGCAAGCCCGTCGACGCCGGGCGGACGATGCAGAGCAAGAACCCGGCCCGCCTTGCCGACGCCGTCGCGGACGTCGTACTCGCCGACTCAGCGACGTTCGCCGCCGCCGCGGCCAGCGCGAAACGCGCCCAGCCGGCGTGGGCCGACGTTCCCGCCCCAGTACGCGGCCGGGCCATCGCGCATATCGGCCGCGCGGTGGAGGAGAACGCCGAGGCACTCGCCCGGCTGGTCACCAGGGAGATCGGCAAGCCGTTCGGCGAGGCGCTCGGCGAGGTGCGCGAAGTAGTCGACACCTGCGACTTCTTCCTCGGCGAGGGACGGCGTCTCTACGGCCAGACGGTGCCGAGCGAGATGCCGGACAAGCAGTTGTTCACTTTCCGCAGCCCGGTCGGCACGGTCGCCGTCATCACCGCCGGTAACTTCCCCGTCGCCGTGCCGTCCTGGTACCTGGTTCCGGCGCTGCTGTGCGGCAACACCGTCGTCTGGAAGCCTGCGGAGTACTCCTCCGCCTGCGGCGCGGCGTTGCACGAGCTGTTCGTACGCGGCGGCGGACTGCCCGACGGCGTGTTCAACGTCGTGCACGCCGACGGTGAGCAGACCTTCGCCGGGCTCTCGGCGGCCCTGGAGGACGGCGACGTGGACAAGGTCGGCTTCACCGGCTCGTCCGCCGTGGGCAGCAAGATCGGCGAGCTCACCGGGCGGCGTCTGCAGACCGCCTGCCTGGAGCTCGGCGGCAAGAACCCGCTCGTCGTCACGCCGAGCGCCGACCTCGATCTCGCCGTCGAGGGCGCGCTGTTCTCCGGTTTCGGCACGGCTGGGCAGCGCTGCACGTCGCTCGGCACGATCATCGTCCACGAGTCCGTCCACGACGAGTTCCTCGCCCGGTTCACCAAGGCCGTCGATGCTGCCGCGGTAGGCGACCCGTCCGGCGAGGTGCTCATGGGCCCGCTGCTGGACGAGAAGTTCGCCACCCGGTTCGAGGAGTACCTCGGCTGGATCCAGCCGCACCACACCGTGTACGGCTCCACCGGCCGGATCGGCCCGGACAACGTGCGTCCCGGCTTTGCCGGCGACCCCACGGCCGGGCTGTACTACCACCCGGTGATCGTGGACGGCGTCCGCCCGGGCGACGCGATCTTCGAGGAGGAGACCTTCGGGCCCATCGTTGGCGTCACCGCGTACTCGACGCTGGCAGAGGCGATCGGGCTGGCCAACTCCCCGGGATACGGGCTGTCGTCGTCGATCTACACCACCGACCCCAAGGAAGCCTTCGCCTTCCGCCGCGGCATCTCCGCCGGCATGGTGAGCGTCAACAACTCCACCTCCGGCGCCGAAGCGCACCTGCCGTTCGGCGGCAACGGCAAGTCCGGCAACGGCTCGCGCCAGTCCGGCATGTGGGTGCTGGAGCAGTTCACCCGGTGGCAGGCGATGAACTGGGACTACTCCGGCCGGCTGCAGAAGGCGCAGATGGACGTCGTGGAGCTCGAGCCCGATCGGGACCTCCGGTTGGCCTGGTGAACCACCCGCTCGACGCGGCGTTCCGGGCCGCCGTGGCCCGGTTGCGGCCGGCCGGGATGCCGCCGCTCTCGACCGGTGAGCCGATCCGGCCGGGCAGCGCGCTGACCGGCCAGACCGCGCTGGCGCTGTTCGACGCCCAGGCGACCAGTCGGCAGCTCGACTTCCTCGCACGCCAGTTGCAGGCTGAGGGCCGCGGCTTCTACACCATCGGCTCGGCCGGCCACGAGAGCAACGCGGCGGTCGCCAGCGCGTTGCGGCCTACCGACCCGGCGCTGCTGCACTACCGGTCCGGGGCGTTCTACCAGGTCCGGGGGACGCAGGTCGCCGGAGCGACGCCGGTGCGCGACGTGCTGCAGGGGCTGCTGGCGGCGGCCGACGAGCCCATCGCCGGCGGGCGGCACAAAGTGTTCGGTAACGCCGAGTTGTCGGTGATCCCGCAGACGTCCACGATCGCCTCGCACTTGCCGCGCGCTGTCGGGCTCGCGGTCGCGTTGCACCGTGCCGGCAAGCTCGGCGTCCTGACGCCGTGGCCGGACGACGCCGTCGTCGTCTGCTCGTTCGGCGACGCTTCGGTGAACCATTCGACCGCCGCAGGCGCCATCAACACTGCGCTGCACACGGTGTACCAGCACCTTCCCGTCCCGGTGCTGTTTGTCTGCGAGGACAACGGCTGGGGCATCTCGGTGCGCACCCCGCCCGGCTGGATCGAACGTGCCTACGGCGCGCAGCCGGGGCTGCGCTACTCGCAGGCGGACGGGTTCGACCTCCCCGGTGTGTACGACGCCGCGCTGGCTGCGGCCCAGCACGTGCGGGAGACCCGTCGGCCGGCGTTCCTGCACTTGCGGACCGTCCGGTTTCTCGGCCACGCCGGGAGCGACGCAGAGATCGCGTATCGCACGCCGTCGGAGATCGAGGCCGACTACGCGCGCGACCCGATGCTCGGCACCGCGACCGCGCTCGTCTCGGCCGGTGTGGTCGGTTCCGCGGAGGTGCTGGAACGTTATGACGCCGCCGCGGCCGAGGTCGAGCGAACCGCAGCCGACCTGTCGGACCCGCCCCGGCTTGACTCTGCAGCTGCCGTGATGGCGCCGCTCGCTCCCCACCGGCCCGACGCAGTCGCGGCGTCGGTGGCGGCGGCCGGCCGGACCGTCAAGCCGGACGAACACGAGCCGCTGACGCTGGCCGGCTCGATCAACGCCGCATTGGCCGACGCGCTCAGCGCCGACTCGCGGGTGCTGGTCTTCGGCGAGGACGTCGGGCGCAAGGGCGGCGTCTATGGGGTGACCCGCGGCTTGGCTCGCCGGTTCGGAGCCGGCCGGGTGTTCGACACGTTGCTGGACGAGCAGTCGATCCTCGGCCTGGCACTGGGCGCGGGCCTGGCCGGGCTGCTGCCGGTGCCGGAGATCCAATACCTCGCGTACCTGCACAATGCGGAGGACCAGCTGCGCGGCGAGGCTGCGACGTTGCGGTTCTTCTCGCAGGGCGCATACCGCAACCCGATGGTCATCCGGATCGCCGGGCTCGGGTACCAGCGCGGTTTCGGTGGGCACTTCCACAACGACAACGCGGTGGGCGTGCTGCGGGACATCCCTGGGCTGGTCGTCGCCTGCCCGGCGCGCGGAGCGGACGCCGCGGCGATGCTGCGGACCTGTATTGCCGCTGCGGCGGTGGACGGCACGGTCAGCGTGGTCCTCGAGCCGATCGCGCTCTACCACGCCCGCGACCTGCACCAGCCCGGCGACAGCGGCTGGCTGGACGGCTACGTGCCGCCGGAGCAGTGGGAACAGGCGCACGTGCCGATCGGGCGTGCGCGGACGTATGGCGAGGGCGCCGACATCACGCTGGTGAGCTTCGGCAACGGCGTGCCCATGAGCTTGCGGGTGGCGCGGCGGTTGTCGGCACGCGGCATCGCGGCCCGGGTGCTCGACCTGCGCTGGCTGGCGCCGCTGCCGGTCGACGACATGCTCCGCGCGGCGGCTGCGACCGGTCGGGTGTTGGTGGTGGACGAGACCCGGCGCAGCGGTGGCGTTTCCGAGGCCGTGCTGACGGCACTCCTCGACGCGCAGTTCACTGGAACGATGGGCAGGGTCACCAGCGCGGACAGCTTCGTCCCGCTCGGCCCAGCGGCGTTTCATGTGCTGCTCGGCGAGGACGAGATCGAAGCCGCCGCGGTGCGGCTCGTCGAAGGAGATAGTCGATGACCGGTACCGGACCGCTGCAGCTGCTCGCCGTCGACCACCTGCTCTCCGAAGAGGAGCAGGCGATCCAGGAGACCGTGCGCCGGTTCGCCGCGGAGAAGGTCCACCCATACATCGCCGACTGGTACGAGGCCGGCGAGATCCCGCTGTCGCTCGCCGTGGACGCCGGCAAGCTGGGGCTGCTCGGTATGCACCTCACGGGGTACGGCTGCGCAGGCACGAACGCCGTCTCGTACGGCCTCGCCTGCATGGAGCTGGAGGCGGCCGACTCCGGCGTGCGCAGCCTGGTGTCGGTACAGGGCTCGCTCGCCATGTTCGCCATCTGGAAGTTCGGCTCCGAGGAGCAGAAGCAGCGCTGGCTGCCCGGCATGGCGGCGGGCGAGGTCATCGGTTGTTTCGGACTCACCGAGGCGGACTTCGGCTCAAACCCGGCCGGCATGCGTACCCGGGCACGGCGCGACGGCAGTGACTGGGTACTCGACGGCACCAAGATGTGGATCACCAACGGCTCGGTCGCCGACGTTGCGGTCGTGTGGGCGCGCACCGACGACGGGATCCGCGGCTTCCTGGTGCCCACCGACACGCCGGGTTTCTCTGCGCCGAAGATCGGCAAGAAGCTCTCGCTGCGCGCATCGGTGACCAGCGAGCTGGTGCTCGAGGGGGTGCGGCTGCCGGCCGACGCGGTGCTGCCCGAGGCCACCGGGCTGCGCGGCCCGCTCTCGTGCCTGAACGAGGCTCGCTTCGGCATCGTGTTCGGTTCGCTCGGCGCCGCCCGGGACTGCCTGGAAACGGCGCTGTCCTACGCGGCCGACCGGGAAGTGTTCGACCGGCCGCTGGCGTCCTTCCAGCTCACCCAGGCGAAGCTCGCCGACATGACGTTGGAGCTGCAGAAGGGCTTCCTGCTCGCGATGCACCTGGGCCGGCTGAAGGACGAGGGCCGGCTACGGCCGGAGCAAGTGAGCCTGGGCAAGCTCAACAACGTCCGGGAGGCGCTGGAGATCGCCCGTACCTGCCGCACGATTCTCGCCGCCAGCGGGATCACGTTGGAGTACTCGGTGTTGCGGCACGCCAGCAACCTGGAGTCGGTCCTCACCTACGAGGGCACCTCCGAGGTGCACCAGCTGGTGATCGGGCAGGCGCTCACCGGGATCTCTGCCTTCGGCGGCTGACCCGGCCTCCTCGTCGCAACGCACAATCGCGGTCATGGCGGGACCTGCTCCGCGGCATCCGGTGCAGTCCGTTGACCGGCGGGAGTGGCAGCTTGATCGGAGTTTCTTCAACGGCTTCGGCACCAGCAAGCAGACCGAGCGAGAGAGGAGGATCAGAATTGGGAACTGACGAAAGCGCGGGCATCGTCGACCAGTGCCGGCCACTCCAGCATGGTTCGGGGACCCAGCACCACCCATTCCTTCATCAGCCGCCCGCGACCCGTGTCGAGCCGCTTCCCGGCACCGGATGCGATCAGCTCGTCGACGCGGCCCTTCGGCAGCTTCAGGACCAGCTCTCCGTGCATGAACATCGTGTAGATCTTGCCCGAGATACGCAGCCCCGGAGTCTTGCCGAATCCGGTGCCGGTCGCCACGTGCGGTCGGGCGAGCTCGGTGGCGGCAATGCTCGCCCACACCTGCTCAGCCGCCGCGGACATCGCTTCCGACCGACTCGCTGTCCGCGGGCGGCCGCGCCTCGAACGGTGTGGAGAGCACCACGGTCGTACGCGTGGAGACGTTGGCTGCCGCTCGGATGCGACCCAGCAGGTCTTCCAGGTCGCTGGGGCTGGCCACCCGGACCTTCAGGATGTGGCTCTCCGCTCCGGCGACCGAATGGCACGCCTCGATCTCCGGGATCTTCGCCAGCCGCTCCGGCGCGTCGTCCGGGTCTCCCGGGTTGATCGGCGTGATGGAGACGAACGCGGTCAGCGGCAGCCCCATCGCGTCGTAGTCGAGCACCGCCGCGTAGCCGCGGATGATGCCGCGCTGCTCGAGCCGGCGGACGCGCTGGTGCACCGCCGACGTGGACAGGCCAGTGGCCTTGGCCAGGTCGGTATAACTCAGCCGGCCGTCGCGGGCGAGCAGATCGACGATCTGCCGGTCGATCTCCTCCACGGCTGAACCCTAATGGCAGCATGACGGGGATGGAGATCGCGAAGGCGCGGACGCTCTTCGATCCCGCCCCTGGCTGGCTGGACACCGCGACGTACGGCCTGCCACCTCTGCCCGCGTGGCAGGCGTTGCAGGACGCGCTTGGCACGTGGCGGACCGGGCGCGGCTATTGGCGGCCGTGGGGGGAGGAGACGATCCGCGCCGGCGAGGCGTTCGCCCGGCTGGTCGGCGTCCCGGCGTCCGACGTGAGCACCGGCGCGCAGGTGTCGCAGTTGCTCGGGCTGGTCGCCGCCTCGCTCCCGGATGGTGCCCGGGTCCTCGTCCCGGAGGAGGAGTTCACATCGAACCTGTTTCCGTGGCTGATCCAGCAGCCCCGGATAAGCGTTCGTACGGTGCCTGCGAAGCGGCTGGCTGATTCGATCGACGCTTGGACCGACGTGGTGGCGTTCAGCCTGGTGCAATCGGCATCTGGCGTCGTGGCCGACCTGGACGCGATCGTCGCGGCGGCGGCCGAGGTCCGCGCCACCACGGTGGTGGACGCGACGCAGGCGTGCGGCTGGCTGCCGGTGGAGGCCGCACGCGTCGACGCGCTGGTCTGCGGTGCCTACAAGTGGCTGCTGTCACCGCGCGGGACGGCGTTTCTGGTCACGACGCCGCAGTTACGCGAGCGCATCGTCCCCGCGCAGGCCGGCTGGTGGGCCGGCGAGGACCCGCACAGCTCGTACTACGGGCCGCCACTGCGCCTCGCGTCCGACGCCCGGCGGCTGGACATCTCTCCCGCCTGGTTCAACTGGGTCGGCACGGCGCCGGCCCTGGAGCTCATCGAGCAGGTGGGCATCGACGCCATCCACGCACACGACGTCGGCCTCGCCAACCGGTTCCGGGCAGGTCTGGGTTTGCCGCCGGGCAACTCAGCAATCGTCTCGCTCGACATCCCCGGAGCCGAGGAGCGGCTGGCCGCCAGCGGCGTGCGGGCGGCCGTTCGCGGCGGCCGGCTGCGGGCGTCGTTCCACCTCTACACCACCGAGTCCGACGTCGACCTCGCGGTGGATGCCCTCGTCGGCTGACTCCAACCGCTGACCACTGCGACATGGTGACAGTGGAACTCCACACCCAGCCATCCGCCGTGATCAACGCAGGATCGCCAGCTCCCGTGGGCGCACGTTGAGCCGCTCCACGCCATCCTCGGAGACGACCACGATGTCCTCGATGCGGGCGCCGTACCGGCCGGGGAGGTAGAAGCCCGGCTCGACGGAGAACGTCATTCCGGGCTCGAGCACACGGTCGTTACCGGCGACGATGTACGGCTCCTCGTGCGTCTCCAGGCCGATGCCGTGTCCGGTCCGGTGCACGAAGTACTCCCCCAGGCCGGCCGCGGTCAACCCCTCTCGAGCGACGGCATCGACTGATTCGGCCGTGACTCCAGGCCGCACGTGCTGCACTGCGGCGTCCTGCGCCTGTCGCAGCGCCCCGTAGTGGACGGTGAACTCGTCCGCCGGTTCACCAACGACGTACGTGCGGGCCTCGTCGGAGCAGTACCCCGCCTCCGTCGTTCCACCGATGTCGACGACGACCGGGTCGCCCGACTCGATCGCCCGCCCCGCGGCCTCGTGGTGCGGGCTGGCCGCGTTCGGTCCGGACGCGACGATGACGAAGTCCACGCGTACGTGACCTTCGTCGACGATGGCATTGCCAATGTCGCGACGGACCTCCCGCTCGGTGCGCCCCGTTGCGAGCCACTCCCCCATCCGGGCGTGCACGCGGTCGATCGCGACGCCAGCCTCCCGGAGCGCTGCCACCTCTTTCGGCGACTTCCGCATGCGCAGCTCGCGCAGCACCGGCCCGGCGAGCAGCTGTTCGGCATCCGGCATGGCCGCCCGGAAGCGCAGCACCTTCTCCGCCCACATGTGATCGTCCAGAGCCACCCGACCGGCCTTCGGCAGCATGTCAGCCACCAAGGCAATCGGGTCGGCGGTTTCCGGCCAGCCGACGATCTCGATCCCGTGTGCACGCGCAAGCGACGCTTCCGCCGCCGGCCGTTCCAGCTCGGGCACCAGGAGTCTGGAGTCATCAGTTGCCGGCAGCACCAGGCAGGTGAGCCGTTCCAGCGGCAACGCCTGGTACCCCGTCAGGTAGCGCAGGTCGGCGCCAGGAGTGATCAGCAGGGCATCGAAGCCCGCCTGCTGGGCGGCGGCTTGGGCGCGGGCCAGGCGCTCGGCGGTCACCGGGCCGAGCGTATCTGGGCAGCTGCATGGCAGGCTCGTGCGTTGTGAGCCGGCTGATGCTCCTCGACGCGCCGTCGCTGTACTTTCGTGCGTTCTACGGTGTACCGGATTCGATCAAGGCGCCGAACGGGACGCCGGTCAACGCGATTCGCGGCCTCCTGGACTTCATCGCCCGGCTCGTCAGCGTGCGGTCGCCGGACCGACTGGTGGCCTGCCTGGACGAGGACTGGCGGCCCGCGTTCCGGGTTGCCGCGCTGCCGTCGTACAAGGCGCACCGGCTGCTCAACGCCACTCGCAACCTGGAAAACGTCCCACCGGACCTGGTCAAGCAGATCCCGGTGATCCTCGACGTGTTGCGTGCACTGGGCATTGCGGCCGTAGGCGCCGCCGGCTTCGAGGCCGACGACGTCATCGGGACGCTGGCCGCGAAGGATGCTGGGCCCGTCGACGTGGTGACGGGCGACCGCGACCTGTTCCAGGTGGTCGACGACGCGCGCGGTGTCCGGGTGCTCTACACCGCGCGCGGCGTGGGCCGGCACGAGGTAGTCGACGAGGCTGCAGTGACCGCCAAGTACGGCATCCCGGGCCGGGCCTATGCCGCATTCGCGACGCTTCGGGGGGATCCCAGCGACGGGCTGCCCGGCGTTGCCGGCATCGGCGAGAAGACCGCCGCCACACTGGTGTCCCGGTTCGCCGATATCGGCGGGCTGCTCGTCGCCGTGGACGACCCGCGCTCCGACCTCGCCCCGATGCTGCGCCGCAAGCTCGCCGACGCACGCGAGTACCTTGCCGTCGCCCTGACCGTCGTCGCCGTCCGCACCGACGTGCCACTTCCGGAGTACGACGACCTGCTGCCGCGCGAGCCCAAGGACCCGGAGGCGCTCGTCGACCTGGGCGAGCGCTGGAACCTCGACTCGTCGCTGAACCGCGTCCTGAATACCTTTGCGTCCCGTGCTGCGAGGCTGTAGACGTTCTTGCCGGCTGCGCCCCCGATCCATCACCAGGCGTACCCGTAATGACCAGGCTTGCAGGCCTGGTGATGTATAGGCAGGGGTGGTCTACGTGGTCATTCCAACGCGCTACGACAACGTGGGGTAGTCGACGACGCCGCGGCGGAGGGCGCGGGAGGCCCGCCGGGCGGTGTCGCGGAGCGGCGAGTCCCCAGCGGCGTCGGCCACCTGGTCGAGCAGATCGAGCAGCTGGCGCATGGAACGTACGAAGTCGCCGGCGGTGAGGTCGGCTTCGGTGAGCACGGCGTCCAGCCGGTGGCCGCGGGCCCACCGCCAGGCGACGTTGGCGAAGCCCAGGTCCGGCTCGCGTAGGAAGTCGAGGCGGTGCTCCTTCTCCAGCTCGTCCAGGTTGCCCCACAGCCGCACCATCTCGGCGAGCACGTCGCGCACCCGCCCGGGCGGCAGCCGCGGCGGCACCGCGTCGTCGGGCTGGCGGGACTCGTAGCTCAGCGCGGACAGGCAGGCCGCGAGCTCCGCGGCGTCCAGGTCGTCCCACAGTCCGGCGCGCATGGCCTGCGCAGCCAGCAGGTCGAGCTCGGTGTAGAGCCGGGCCAGCCGGCGGCCCGCGTCGCTCACCTCGTCGCCGTCGAGGTATCCCAGCCGTTCCAGCACTGCACAGACCCGGTCGAACTGCCGAGCCACCGTGTTGGTCCGCGACTCGACCCGCCGGTGCAGCTGCTCGGTCTCACGCCGCAGCCGGAACCAGCGCTCCGCCCAGCGGGCGTGTTCCTCACGCTCGGCGCAGCCGTGGCAGGGGTGTGCGCGCAGCGTCCGGCGTAGTTGCTGCAGCTCGCCGTCGTCGCCGGCCGGGACGCGGGCGGCCCGCCGGCGCGGTTGGCCGTCCGCGCTGGCGGCCTTCGTTCGCAGCGTGGCCGCAAGGTCGCGGCGTGCCGACGGGACCCTCGGGTTGAAGCTGCGTGGGATGCGCATCCGGGTGAGCGGTTCCACGGCTACCGGGAAGTCGACCATGGACAGCCGCCGGACCTGACGCGCCTCGGTCAGCACGGTCGGCCGCGGTCCTTCCCCAGTCGCCATGCCAGGGTCCAGCACGACTGCCAACCCCGCGAACTTGCCCGCCGGTACTCGCACCACATCGCCGGGCTTCAGCCGTTCCAACGACTGCGCGGCGGCCGCCCGACGCAGCGCCGTGCCCTGCCGGGCCAGTTCGGCCTCGCGTTCGCCGATGCGCCGCCGAAGCCGAGAGTATTCCTCGAAGTCACCGAGGTGGCAGGCCATGGCTTCGTGGTAGCCGTGCAGCGCGTCCTCCTGCTGGCGGAGCGTCCGGGCCAACCCGACGACCGCGCGGTCGGCTTGGAACTGCGCGAACGACGACTCGAGCAGCTCCCGAGACCGGTGCCGACCGACCTGCCCGACCAGGTTGACCGCCATGTTGTAGGACGGCCGGAACGACGAGCGCAGCGGATACGTGCGCGTGGAGGCCAGGCCGGCGACGGCGGTCGGCTCCAGTGCCGGCTGCCACAGCACGACGCCGTGCCCCTCGACGTCGATGCCGCGCCGCCCGGCTCGGCCGGTGAGCTGGGTGTACTCGCCGGGCGTCACGTCGGCGTGGGTCTCGCCGTTCCACTTGACCAGCCGTTCGATGACCACGGAGCGGGCCGGCATGTTGATGCCCAGCGCAAGCGTTTCGGTCGCGAACACCGCCTTCACCAGCCCGCGCACGAACAGCTCCTCGACCACCTCCTTGAACGTGGGCAGCAGCCCGGCATGGTGGGCGGCGAGTCCCCGTTCCAATCCGTTGGCCCACTCGTGGTAGCCGAGCACGTCCAGGTCGTCGTGGGCGATCCCGGCGCAGCGCTCGGCGACGATCGCCCGGGTCTCGTCGCGCTCCTCCGGTGACGTCAGCCGCACGCCAGCTGCGAGGCACTGCTGCACGGCGCCGTCGCAGCCGGCCCGGCTGAAGACGAACACGATCGCGGGCAGCAGGTCCGCGCGTTCCAGCCGGTCGACTACCTGCACCCGGTCTGGCGTGTAGACACCGCCGGAACGCCGCGGCCGGTGCCCGCCGCGGCCCGGTCGCCGGTCGCTCAGCGCCAGCATCCGTTGCTCGTCCCGCGCGTATCGCAACAGTTCGGGGTTGACCCGGCGCTCTCCGTCGCCACCTCCGGCCTCGACGAACAGGTCGACCAACCGGGTCCCGACCATGATGTGCTGCCACAGCGGCACCGGCCGGCGCTCCTCGACCACGACGTCGGTGTCGCCGCGCACCGTGCGCAGCCAGTCGCCGAACTCCTCCGCGTTGGACACCGTGGCGGAGAGCGACACCAGCGTCACGGAGTCAGGCAGATGGATGATCACCTCCTCCCAGACCGCACCACGGAACCGGTCGGCGAGGTAGTGCACCTCGTCCATCACCACGTAGCCGAGGCCGGCGAGCGCCACCGACCCGGCGTACAGCATGTTGCGCAACACCTCGGTCGTCATGACGACGACAGGTGCGTCGGCGTTCACCGTGTTGTCGCCGGTGAGCAAGCCGACATTGGCCGGACCGTGCCTCCCCACCAAGTCGTGGAACTTCTGGTTCGACAGCGCCTTGATCGGCGTCGTGTAGAAGCACTTGCGGCCATGCTCCAGCGCCAGATGGACGGCGAACTCCCCTACAACGGTCTTGCCGGAACCGGTTGGCGCCGCGACGAGCACTCCGCGACCGGCTTCGACCGCCCGGCACGCACGCACCTGGAACTCGTCGAACGTGAAGTCGTAGCCGGCCCGGAACCGGCCAAGAGCGCTGGCCTTCTCCTCTTGCCGCCGCCGCGCGGCGGCGTACCGCTCCGCGGGCGAGCTCATGTCCGCCAACTTACCCAGCCCGCCGACTTCGCCCTGACCGATCGTGACTTGTGCCGGTGCGGAACGCCGCCCGGCGCTAACTCGCCGTAGCACCGGTAGTTGCGGGCGCCAGTGCCCGTAAAGCGCCGGGCACTGCCTGGAAGGTCTGCGGCAGCGGGCCGAGCCGCTCGCCGTCGGCGTAGGCGGTGATGCCCGGCGCGTCCACGCGCACACTGACGGCGCGGCGTACCTCGACCACCGGAACCCTCACGTGCGACCCGGTGTAGACCCGCGGAAACAGCTGCAGGAACCGTGCTTTGGACAGTGGCTTGACGACCATGACGTCCAGCAGGCCGTCGTCGACCTGCGCGTGCGGGGTGACCTTCATCCCGCCGCCGTAGGTCGGAATGTTGCCGATGGTCACCAGCATGCCGCTGGTCTCCCACGTGTCGCCGTCCAGCTCCAGCCGGTAGGGGATCGGCTGGAAGACACCGAGCTCCACGAGCATGGCGAGCTCGTAGCGGAGCCGGCCGCGCGGCCAGGTCATCCTGTTTGCCCGGTCGTTGACGCGTGCGTCGAACCCGGCCGCGACCACGCCGCCGAACCATTGGTCACCCGTCCGGCCCAGGTCGACCTGCCGTGACCGGTTGTTGATGACGACAGCTGCTGCCGCGTCGACGTCCCGCAGCGGGATACCGAGCGCCCGGGCGAAGTCGTTCCCGCTACCCGCCGGCACGACGCCGAGCGGTACGTCGGTGCCGCCGACCGCCTGCAGGGCGAGGTGCACCATGCCATCCCCGCCGACGACGACCAGCGCGTCCATCCCCTTGTCGACAGCGTCCTGGGCGAGGTCCTGACTTTCCCTGGCGTCCCGTCCGACCAGCTCACGCACGGCCAGGTGAGCGGCGCGCAACCGGTGAGCAACCTCCCGGCCTACCCGGGCGCCGCGACCGTGCGCAGCGGTTGGGTTGACGAGCAGCGCGACTTCCCGGGACACCCGCGCAGGTTAGCGGCGTCGGTCAGGTCGCATCGCGGTCTAGCCGGACGTCGTCGGCTGGATCGGTCTGCAGTTCCAGCGGCGACGTTTCGTCGTCCGGAACGGCTTGGCCTTCCGCCCGGGCGCGCCGGCGGTCGTTGAAGCGGCACATCAGCACGGCCGCCTCGAACAGGATCCACATCGGTCCGGCGAGCATGACCATGGTGATCGGGTCGCCGGTCGGAGTGGCAACGGCGGCGAAGACGAAGATGCCCACAACGACCCAGCGGCGCGCGTTGGACAACGTCTCCCGGCTCAGGACGCCGACCGCGTTGAGGAGTACGACGAACACTGGCAGCAGGAACGCCAGGCCGAACACGAGCATCAGCCGCATGACGAAGCCGAAGTACCGGCTGAACGAGACGATGTTGGTGACGTCCTCCGGAGTGAAGCCCAGGATGATCGTGAGGCCCTTCGGCATCAGCCAGTAGCAGAGCACCACCCCGGCGAAGAACAACGGGGCAGCCGTGAGCACGGCGGTCGCCGCCCAGCGCCGCTCGTTGCGGTAGAGGCCAGGCGTGACGAACGCCCAGGCCTGGTAGATCCACACCGGCGCCGCGAGGACGATGCCGGTGAGGAGGGCGAGCTGCAACGGGATAGTGAAGGGGTCGGCGATGCCCTCGAAGTTGATCGTTGCGTCGAGCCCCTCGGCTTGCAGCTTTCGCACAGCGTTCTGGAACGGGCCGATGAACCAATCCAGGATCTGGTTGTAGAAGATGATCCCCACGCTGCCGCCGACGACGACGGCCAGAATCGACTTGAGCAGCCGGGACCGCAGCTCCCGCAGGTGCTCGGCCAGGCTCATCCGGCCTTCCGGGTCACGCGGTGGCGGCGCGGCCCTCCTCCGGCGCCCGATGAGCGTCGCCATCAGTCGAGCCGCCGGTGTGCGGGCCAGCCGTCAGGCGTCCCGACGAGGCGTATCCGCAGGTTCGACCACCGTTGCGTCGATCGCCGTCGACGAGGACTCGACATCTTCCCGCCCAGCCTCGACGGCGCGTGGTGGCTCAGCGTCGCGCGACGCAGTGGCGTGGTCGTCGTCCTTCAGGCCCTTCGTCTCGGCCTTGAAGATGCGCAGCGACCGGCCCACTCCGCGGGCCAGGTCGGGGAGCTTCTTGGCGCCGAAGAGCAAGAGGATGATCAGCAGGATCAGGATGATCTCAGGTGGACCAATGCCTCTGCCAAACATGGCGACCTCACCATCAGTAGTTGACCAGTATCGATGGTACGCCGGGCGGTCAGCGCCGCGGATGCTCCGTGCCGGCGAACGGGTTTCCCTCCGCACGCACGGTCCGCTCCACGTCGGCAGCCAGACTGCTCAGCTCGACCACGAGTGCGCGCCCGCGGCGGTACACGGAGCGCACGATCAATGCAAGGACGACCAGCGCAGCGACCAGCAGGGCGGCGACGAGGACAAACAGCCACACGGCCAGCGTCGACACGAGCATTGACCTTAGCGAGCCGCTGTAGGCCGGTCTTCGGCCGCTGAGTACGCCGCCAGCGCGGCCCGCGCCGACTCCGCGGCCATGACCGCGAGGTCCGGCGGATCGACGATTCGCCCGGTGGTGCCCAGCCGCAGCGCGAGCCGTCGGACCCAGTGCGGGTCGCCCGCCCGCAGCCTGACCTGCAGCCGGCCTTCCCCGATCTCCTCGACTGTCTCCGATGGGTAGTAGTCCGCTACCCATCGCCCACCCGGCTGCAGCTCCAGCGTCACCAGCCGGTCGTCCGGCGATGGCTGGAAGATGCCCGTGGCGAGGTCGCGTGGCTGTGCCTGCGGCGGAACCTCCGCCGGCAGGTCGAGCACCTCGATGCCGGCTACCCGGTCCAGCCGGAACAGCCGGACGGCTTCGGCTCGCCGGCACCAGGCCTCGAGATACAGCCGGCCGTCGGCGAGCGCCAGCCGCATCGGATCGACGTCGCGCTCGGTCGTCTCGTCTCGGCCTGGCACCCAGTAGGTGAGATGTAGACGGCGCTTCTCGTCGAGCGCACGGCGCACGGTCCCCGCGACGTCTGCGACGGTGTCCGCGTCCACCTCGATCCGGACCGCGGCCGCCCGCTCCGCCGCGGTGCCCGCGGCCTGTTCCAGCTTGGCGATCACCCGGTCGACCGCCGCCCGATCGTGCGAACCGGGCATGTCGGCGAGCGTGCGGAGGGCGACAAGTAGAGCGAGCGCCTCGTCGGTGCCGAGCCGCAGTGGCCGGGCCAGGTAGTCGGCGTTCCAGACGTTGATCACGCCCTCGCCTTCGGCAGCCTCCATGTCGACCTCGATGTAGTCGCCCATCGCGAGCCCGGGCAGCCCGGAGAACCACAGCACGTTGAGGTCGCGCAGGATCTGCCGCTCGCTCACCCCGAAGAGCTCCGCCACGTCGGCCACCGAGCTGTTCGGGTGAGCGAGCAGGTATGGCAGCAGCGAGAGCAGCCGGGACACCTGCTGCCCTGCGCCGCCGATGCGTTTGGTCATGCCCACGTTCCGGCGACCGCGCGAAGTCGTTCCACCACCCGGGCGCGCACCTCCTCCGGCTCCATGACCACGGCGTCCGGGCCATATCCGGCGAGCTCGTCGGCCAACGCGTCGGCGTCGCCGTACGACGCGGTGATCAAGTCCCAGCCATCCTCGTCAGCGAGCACCGCGGCGGCTCGCCGGCGCAGCCCGAAACCGCTGCCGACCCGGACCCGGATCCGGGCCAGACCGGTCTGCGGCCCCGGCGTCAGCAGTCCCGCGGCGTCCCGGATCTGTGCCGCCGACGGCACGGAGTACGTGCCGTCGACGTGGTGCACATCCCCGAGGATCCGGGACAGCCGGAACAGCCGGGGCGCGCCGCGGTCGGTGTCGAACCCGATGACGTACCAGTGCCCGTGCCAGGACAGCACGCTCCACGGTTGGACGCGCCTGCGCGCCGGTGGTTCGCCGGGAGCCTTGCGGTACTCGAAGTGCACCGGCCGGCGGTCCCGCACGGCCTCCCAGAGCGGCCAGAACGCCGGCTCCTCGGCGGCGACCCGCGGTTCGACCGCGGCCAGCGCGGCGGCATCCGTGTCGACGCCGGCCGCACGGAGCTTGAGCACGGCGCGGCTGGTCGCTTCGGCCAGACTGGCGTGCTGCCACACCCGCGCCGCCAGCCCCAGGACGGCTGCCTCGTCCGGCTCCAGGTTGATGTCGGGCAGCTCGAACTCCCGCCGCCGAATGCTGTAGCCGGGCTCGTCGTCCTCGCCGGCACCGGTCGTGCTGGTCTCGATGGGGATGCCGAGCTCGCGCAGCTCCTCCTTGTCCCGCTCGAACATCCGCTCGAACGCCTCGCCGGACTGCTCTCCGTACCCGCCGACCACCTGGCGGATCTTGCTCTTCGGCACGTAGCCGCGGGACACGAGCAGGCAAATGACCAGGTTCATCAACCGCTCGCTCTTGGCTTGTGTCGGCACCGGTCTCCTTTCCCGACGGTGCGAGGTTAGCGGGGTGGCTAGCCTCGACCAATGATTCGATGGCGGGCCGGCGTGGTGCGTTCGGTGGGCGCGTCGTGGAACGGCGTTGTGGAGCTCGTCGTTGCTGTGGACGGCGAGGGCGAGGTCAATGCGCTTGCCTACGACCAGGTGGTCGGGCAGCCGCTGGTCGGCGATCGGGTGTTGCTCAACACCACGGCGTTGACTCTGGGCCTGGGCACCGGTGGCTACGCAATGGTCGTCGCGCTGCCGGACCGGCTGCCGGCCGACCCGCCGCCTGCTCCAGGGCATCTGGTCAAGTCGCGGTACACCCCGCTGCAGACGACGGTGCTCGGCGTCGACGAGCCCGACTCCCCCGCCCATGCGAAGCTGCGCGACGCCGACGACCTCGCCGGCCTTCCCGTCGTCGTCGCGGACCTGCATTCTGCGTTGCCGGCAATCATCGCCGGAGTACGGGAACGTCGACCCGATGCGCGGGTGACCTATGTGATGACCGACGGCGGCGCACTGCCCGTCTGGTACAGCCGGACCGTCTCGGGGCTGCGCGCGGCCGGCTGGCTACGAGCCGTCGTGACCGTGGGTCAGGCCTATGGCGGCGACGCCGAGGCGGTGACGCTGCACACCGGGCTGCTCGCCGCGCGGCGAGTGCTGGACGCCGACGTGGCAGTGGTCACCCAGGGGCCGGGCAATCTGGGGAGCGGCACCCGCTGGGGCTTCTCCGGGGTGGCCT
Organism: Jiangellaceae bacterium; assembly: GCA_014534205.1. Taxonomy (GTDB): domain Bacteria; phylum Actinomycetota; class Actinomycetes; order Jiangellales; family Jiangellaceae; genus JACVRX01. The sequence goes on along the minus strand of JACVRX010000003.1, from coordinate 1,721 downwards.
GTGGTGAGGCGGTGAACGCGACATACGTCCTGGGCGGCCGCTGCGTGGCGTCGCTGCGGATCAGCCAGGCCGACCGGAGGGAGCGCCACTACGGTGTCTCGCACCACAGCCTGACGGCGTATGGCCGGGTTGCCCTGGCGCCGGCCGATGTCGTCGTGCCCGAACTGGACGGCGAGCTCGCCGTCCGGGTCGCCGCGCAGGTCCAGACGCTGGTTCGGCACCGGATCGTCACGGTAGCCGTCGACGGCATGCTGGACGCCCTGTCGGCGTCCCCCGTGCCGTTGTCGACGATGGGACGCGGTCTGCACGCCGACCTCGCGTACTTCCTCGCCGCCGCGGCTGCCGGCCGCTACGCGGCCGCTCTGCTCGGTGGCGCCAGCGAGGCGGCGTACGGGTGAGGCTGCGGCATGAGTGATCAATGTTGTGATCAACGTTGTGATCACCGTGTGTGTTCGTGTTGTCTGGCAGCACTGAATCCCGGTTGATCAAGCTGTGCGTCGGTCGGCCGGGCCGGTGCCAGCGTCACATGCTCGCGATGAGCTTCTCGACCCGCTCGTCGGCTGCCCGGAAGGGGTCCTTGCACAGCACCGTCCGCTGCGCCTGGTCGTTGAGCTTGAGGTGCACCCAGTCGACGGTGAAGTCACGGCGCCGCTCCTGCGCGCGCCTGATGAACTCGCCGCGCAACCGGGCCCGCGTCGTCTGTGGCGGGATCGACTTCGCGGCGAAGATGTCGAGGTCGCGGCACACCCGGGTCACCGCGGCACGCCGCTCCAGCAGGTAGTAGAGGCCGCGACCGCGGTGGATGTCGTGGTAGGCGAGATCCAGCTGGGCAATCCGCGGATGGGTCAGCGACAGGCGATGTCGGTCGCGGTAGCGCTCGATCATCCGGTACTTCGTCACCCAGTCGATCTCCCGCTCGACCACGGCCAGGTCGCCGGAGTCGATCGCCTTGAGCGTGCGCTCCCACAGCTCGAGCACCCGCTGCACCATCGGGGTGCCCAGGTCGCGCCGGTCGACGAAGTCGCGTGCCTTGGTGAAGTACTCCTCCTGGATCTCCAGCGCCGACGCCTCGCGGCCGTTGGCCAGCCGGACCCTGCGCCGGCCAGTGACGTCGTGGCTGATCTCGCGGATGGCCCGGATCGGGTTTTCCAGGCCGAGGTCGCGAAGGTGCGCACCGGTCTCCACCATGCGTAGCACCAGGTCAGTCGTGCCTATCTTGAGCAGCGTCGTCGATTCGTTCATGTTCGAGTCCCCGACGATGACGTGCAGCCGCCGGTAGCGCTCGGCGTCGGCATGCGGCTCGTCCCGGGTGTTGATGATCGGTCTGCTGCGCGTCGTGGCGCTGGACACGCCCTCCCAGATGTGCTCGGCGCGCTGGCTCACCGCGTAAACCGCACCCCGCGGCGTCTGCAGCACCTTGCCGGCGCCGCAGATGATCTGGCGGGTCACCAGGAACGGTATGAGCACGTCTGCCAGCCGTGAGAACTCGCCGTGCCGACCGACCAGGTAGTTCTCGTGGCACCCGTAGGAGTTCCCGGCGGAGTCGGTGTTGTTCTTGAACAGGTAGATCTCACCCGCGATGCCCTCGTCGTGCAGCCGCTGCTCGGCGTCGAGCAGCAGCCCCTCGAGGACCCGCTCGCCGGCCTTGTCGTGAGTGACGAGGTCGACCACGTCGTCGCACTCGGGAGTGGCGTACTCCGGGTGGCTCCCCACGTCGAGGT
>JACVRX010000107.1 GCA_014534205.1 Jiangellaceae bacterium | reverse complement strand
GCGCTCGACCGCGAGCCGCCGGTCGACCGGCTGGTCCGGCCGATGCCGCACGACGGCGCATGGGGCTGGCTCGGCTCGCTGTTCGCGGGCGCCGTTGCGGCCTTGCTCCGGCTCGTCGACCTCGGCCGGCCGGCAAAGTTGATGTTCGACGAAACGTACTACGCCAAGGACGCGCTGTCGCTGCTGCGTTTCGCCGACGCCAGGTCTTTCGTCGAGGGTGCCGACGAGAAGATCTTGGCCGGCGACCTGGATGTTTTCACCGACCAGCCGTCGTTCGTCGTCCATCCCAATGTCGGGAAGTGGCTGATCGCGCTCGGTATCCGGCTGGCCGGCATGGAGCCCGTCGGCTGGCGGCTTGCCCCGGCGCTCGCTGGAGTGATCACCGTGATCGTCGTCGCGCGGGCCGGACGGCGGCTGTTCCGCTCGACACTGCTCGGTACGACGGCCGGCCTGCTGATAGCGGTCGACGGCATGTCGATCACGCTGAGCCGGACGGCGATCCTGGACGGTCTGCTCGCGATGTTCGTCGCCGCGGCATTCGCCTGCCTGCTCGTCGACCGCGACTGGGCACGCGCCCGATACGCCGCCGCGCTGAGGGCCGGCCAGCCGCTGCCGTCGCCGCTGGCCTGGCGGCCGTGGCGGCTCGCCGCCGGCATCCTGCTCGGCCTGGCGTGCGGCACCAAGTGGAACGGCCTGTACGTGCTGGCCGTCTTCGGCGTCATGACCGTCTTGTGGGAGCTCAGTGCCCGCCGGGTTGCCGGTGACCGCGCGCCGGTGCGTACGGCGCTGCTGGCCGACGGACCGGTCGCGTTCCTCACCATGCTGGGCTCAGCGGCGGTCGTCTACGTCGCGTCCTGGGCCGGCTGGATCGCCGGGGACAACGGCTGGTCGCGACAATGGGCCGCGTCCAACCCCGCCTCCGGGCTGGCCGCCTGGCTGCCCGACTGGGTGCGCAGCCTGTGGCACTACCACGGGGAGATGTGGCACTTCCACAGCACGCTGCAAGCCCAGCACGACTACGCGTCAGACGCGTGGAGCTGGTTGTTGCTCACCCGGCCCGTGTCGTTCGACTACACCGGGCTGGAACGCGGCGAGCAGGGCTGTGACGTCGACCAGTGCAGCCAAGCGGTGCTGGCACTGGGCACGCCGGTGCTGTGGTGGGGAGCCTGCCTGGCCGTGCTGGTGTGCGAGTGGATGTGGCTCGCGCGCCGCGACTGGCGGCCGGGCGCGATCCTCGCCGGTGTGCTCGCGACATGGGTGCCCTGGCTGTTCTGGCCGGGTCGCACCACGTTCGCGTTCTACGCCGTGGTGATTGCGCCGTTCCTCGTTCTCGCCGTGACGTACGTGCTGGGCCTGATCCTTGGACCACCCGGCGCGGACCGGCGCCGACGGACCATCGGCGCTGCGATTGCCGGCGGGTACGTACTGCTCGTCGTAGTCGTCGCCGCCTGGTTCTATCCCATTCATGTCGACGCGGTGATCCCCTACGACGAATGGCTGCGGCACATGTGGTTCCGCGGGCCCGGTACGTGGAAGTGGATTTGAGCGGTGGTCGACGACCCCGACCCGACCCGACGAAGCTACGACGCAATCGCCGATCAGTATGCGGTCAACGTCGGTGCCGAGCTGGCCGGCAAACCGGTCGACCGGGCGTTGTACCGGCTGTTCGCCGAGCTGGTCGGCCCGACCGGCGTGGTAGCGGACGTGGGATGCGGGCCCGGGCACGTCACCGAATACTTGGCGTCGCTCGGCCTGACCGTGGTGGGCGTCGACAAGTCTCCCCGGATGATCGCGGTCGCCAAGAGGCGCTACCCCAAGCGTCGGTTCGTCGTCGGGACGTTCGACGCGCTGCACGCCGCCGACGCCGAGTGGTCCGGCGCCGTGGCGCCGTACTCGATCATCCACCTGAACGCCGACGGCTGCCGTGCCGCGTTCCGCGAGCTGGCGCGCGCGATCCGGCCCGGCGGGTGGCTGTTGGTCGCGTTCCACATCGAGGACGCCGAGAACCCGCCGGGTTCGGTGGCGCATCTCACCGAGTGGTGGGGCACCGAGGTGGCGCTCGACTTCCACTTCCTGGACCCCGCTGTCGTGTGCGCAGAGGTCGAGGCGGCCGGCTTTGTGCTGATGAGCCGTACCGACCGGGCGCCCTGGCCGGGTGTAGAGCACCAGAGCCGGCGCAGCTACCTGCTGGCTCAGCGCGTGTCCCGTTGATCACGGCCGAGTGGCCGCCAACTGCCCGGTTTGTGCGCGACTCGCCGAGAACAAAGGGAAACTTGGCGCACACTGGGCGGGTGAGCGACGCCCCCGCGCCGGTCCAGGAAACCCGCCAGAGCACACCGGTGCGGATCGTCGCGCGGGTGGGCCTGGTCGCGCGAGCGGTCTTCTATCTGCTGCTCGCCTACCTGGCCGGCGCGATCGCGGCCGGCTGGGACAAGGACGGTCGGCAGGTCAACGCCAACGGGGCGCTGGCGACAGTCGCTGATACCGGCATCGGCCTGGCGGCGCTGTGGGTTGCCGCGATCGGCTTCGCGATGTTCGGCGTGATCCGGATCGCCGGCGCGATCGGCGACCGCGACGTAGGGCGGTTGCGCCGGCTCGGTACCGCCGGGCAAGGCGTGTTCTACCTGTTCCTCGCATTCGCGACGGTGATGTTCCTGTTGGGCCGGCGGGAGACCGGGTCCGAGCAGCAGCACGAGAGCACGACGGCGCGGCTACTGAACGAGCCGGCCGGGCGCTGGCTGGTCGGCGCGGTCGGCGCGGTGGTGGTCGCGGTGTGCCTCTACCAGTTGTGGGTGGCGGTGTCCAGGCGGTTTACCGACAGCCTGCGGACCGAGGAGATGTCACCTGTCACTCGGCGGCTCACCCGGGTGGTCGGCATCGCCGGGATCGTCGCCCGCGCGGCCATCGTGGCGCCGGTGGGTGTCTTCCTGGTGCTCGCCGCTGTAACCGCGGAGCCGGGTGAAGCGCGCGGCTTGGACGCCTACTTGGCCGAGCTGAGCACCACGGCGGGGGGCCGTGTGCTCGTCTGGACCGTCGCCGCAGGCTTCGTCGTGTTCGCCGTCTACACGCTGTTCGAGGTGCGGTACCGGAACGTCGGCGCCGGCGAATAGCGGCGGCTGCGCCTGCCCTACTCCGGCCGATCAACAGGAACATCAGGCCCTTGGCCCGCAGCGACGCAGGCGGCTCTCGACAGCCGTCCCGTCGTTCCTGTCGAAATGCCGATTCCCCGCTCGCGGCCGAGCGGAGCAGCGCTGCGGCCAGCGGCGCACACTGGACGGATGAGCGCCTTCGCTCGGGCCGGCCGCCGGACCAACCTGGCCATCCTGGTCGTACTGACTGTGGCGTTCGGGACCGGCGCGCTCGCGTTCGCCGTCGGGGACGAGGCCGCTGCGCGGATCATCGTCGCGGGGCACGGGATCGCCGGGCTGTGCCTTGTCGTCCTCACGCCGTGGAAGACGGTGGTCGCCCAGCGCGGCCTGCGGCGGCCACGTCCCGGTCGAGGCACCTCGGTCGCCTTGGCGATCCTGGTGCTGATCATCGTGGGTACCGGCGTGGCGCATGCGCTCGGCGCTGCCGGTCCGTACCTGGGCGTGACCGCGATGCAGGTGCACGTAGGCGCCGCGATCGTCGCGACGGCACTCGCCGCGGTCCATGTCTGGGTGCGGACGGTGCACCCCCGCCGGGCAGACGTCTCTCGGCGCACACTGCTGCGGGCGGGCGCCGTCGCGGGTGCCGGTGCTTTGCTGTGGTCGGCGACCGAGGCCACCGCTGCGCTGGCGTCACTGCCGGGCGCGCAACGGCGCGCCACCGGGTCACACGAACGCGGCTCGGACGACCCGGCCGAGATGCCGGTGACCCAGTGGCTCACCGACCACGTACCGCACATCGATCCCACCGGCTATCGGCTGCGCGTGGTGGCGTCCGGCCGGTCAGTCGACGTGCCCTTCTCCGACCTGCGCGGTTCGGACGTCGTGCGCGCGGTGTTGGACTGCACCGGCGGCTGGTACGCGGTCCAGGACTGGCGCGGTATCCGGCTCGACGAGCTGTTGGCGACGACGGTGGGCACGCCGTCGGTCGGCCGCAGCATCGACGTCGTCTCGGTGACCGGTTACCGGCGGCGGTTCCCGCTGTACGACGCCGGCCGGTTGCTGCTTGCCTCACATGTTGCAGGCCGCCCGCTCAGCCCTGGGCATGGCGCGCCGGTCCGGCTGGTCGCTCCGGACCGGCGCGGGTTCTGGTGGGTCAAATGGGTCGCGCAGGTGGAAGTCGTCGACGCGCCATGGTGGCTGCAGCCGCCTTTCCCGGGACGCTGACGGTCAGTGATTGTGCGCGGCGTGGCGGACCTGCGCCCGCAGCTCGGCGTGGTGCACGGTCTCGAAGACCACCAGCGCAACCGCCACGGCCGCGACCAGTGCCAGGGCGGCCAGCGCCGGCACCCGCTCCATGATCGGAAGGAGCAGGACCAGCACGGCAGCAGCCACCAGCCGCGGCACGAAGAGCTTGTGTTCCGTCCTCAGCTTGAATGCAACGTGTGCGACCAGGTACAGCGCGACGCCGCCGACGAGCGCGAACAGGCCGATGCCAGTCAAGGGATCCGTCAGCTCGTGTCGCTCTGAGTCCCCCACGTATTCGAGCACCTTCTCCAGCCCGAGTGCGAGCGCCACGATCCCTGTGATCAGCGGAAGGTGCAGGTAGCTGTAGGCGTCCCGCGCGAGGCGAGCCCGGTCCGCTGCCGGCGCGTTCACCAGAGCCCGCTCGGCGAGGACGGCGGTGATGTCGAAGTACACCCACCACAGCGCTGCTGAAACGACAAGGCCGAGCGACGCCGCGACCGCGATCGGCCAGGAGATCGGCTCCCCGGTGATACCCACGCCAATGGCGACGATGGACTCGCCCAGCGCGACGATGACGATCAGGCCGTGCCGTTCGGCGAAGTGGCGCGGCGACGGCAGCCGCCACCCGGATGCGCCGCCCAGCAGCGTTCCCACGTAGTCGGCGGCGAGCGCGGCACCCCACAGCAGCGTCCGGACGTTGCCCTGGGTTCCCGCCGCGACCAGCAGGATTGCCGTAGCAACGAGGACCGACGGCGTGAAGCGGACGAGCTGACGGCGCAGACCGGTGTCATCGCCTGCGGCGATCCAGAAGATCGTCAGATGCAGCAGTCGCACGGCCAGATAGCACGCTGCCACGACGACCGGACCGTCCAGTCCGCCGGGGAGGTCGTCGAACGCCTCGGGGATCGCCAGTGCGAACACAAACATCGCTGCCATGGCGGCGAGCACAACCTCGCGGACCACGCCCTCGTCGGCCCGCACGACGTTGCCGAGCCAGGCATAGCTGGTCCAGCTCCACCACAACAGTGCGACGAGCAGCAGGCCGCGGACCATCCCCTCGGCGCTGAGGTGATCGGCCAGGTAGGCGGTGACCTGGGTGAGGGCCAGCACGAAGACCAGGTCGAAGAACAGCTCCAGCGGCGTGACGGTGGCCTGCTCGTCCTGCGCCTCCGTGCGTAACCGCCGCCGCTCGGTGTCGGAGCGCTGCTCCTGAGTGGCCATCGCGAATGAGGTTAGCGGCGTCGGGATGCGGGGCAGCAGATCCCGCAGTCGTCACAAAACACGCTAAGCGGTTATACGAGGCATATGGCAACCCCTGAGGGAGTAACGCCGCCGGGGCTCGGGTAGAAGGGGGTACGGAGCCCCAACGGCGGGGCCACCGAAGGAGGTACCGATGGGAACCGACGACAAGGCCCGCAACGTAGGCGAAGACCTGAGCGGTAAAGCCAAGGAGGCAGCCGGGAAGGTCACCGACGACGAGCGGCTCGAAGCCGAAGGCCGGGGCGAGCAGGTCAGCGCGGACATGAAGCAGGCCGGAGAAAAGGTCAAGGACGCGTTCAAGGAGTGACTCCGGGGAAAGGGCTCGGGCTGCCGCCGCCCACGGCCGCCCGCGCCCCCGCCCGTTGGTTCCGTCTTAGCACAGCCAACGCCCCCCCTGG
>JACVRX010000047.1 GCA_014534205.1 Jiangellaceae bacterium | reverse complement strand
ATTCAGGGGAGTGCGGGCGCGCAGCAGCCCCCGCAGGTTGTGCACCGGGCGGAGTGCGGGGGCGCAGTTCCGGTAGTTGTGCACCCGGGGGGAATGCGGGGGGCGCAGTTCCGGTAGTTGTGCACCCGGGGGGAATGCGGGGGGCGCAGCCCCCGCAGGTAGTGACACGATTGGCGCCGTGACCACCGCACCCGCAGAGGTCGAGCGGCCGGAGGCTGAAGACGTCGTCGCGCCGGACACGCCATGGTGCACGGTCGTATGGAACGATCCGGTGAACCTCATGTCCTACGTCACATATGTGTTCCAGTCCTACTTCGGATACCCGAAGACGAAAGCCGAGCGGCTCATGCTCGACGTTCATGAGAAGGGCAAGGCGATCGTGTCGTCCGGCGCTCGCGAGGCGATGGAGATAGACGTCGAGGCCATGCACGGCTACGGGCTGTGGGCCACGTTGCAGAAGACGGGGGACCGAGGCTGAGCACCGCGTTCCGGCGGGCGCGTGGCGGCGCCGTTTCGGCGTCATTCCACCAAGCAGAAGCCGACCTGCTGCGCTCACTGGTCACCCAGTTGCTCGAGTTGCTGCACGACCGGTCCTCGGCGGGCGACGCGGCGCTTGCGGACGACCCACTAGCGGCGGCAATCGGCATCGAGGACGACTCGTCGCGTCCTACCGACCCTGTTGTCCTCCGCTTGTTCCCCGACGGCTACCGGGCCGACGACGAGGCGGCTCGGGAGTTCCGCCGCTTTACCGAGCGCGGGCTCCGGGAGAAGAAGACGGAGGCCGCGGTGACCGTGCTGGCGTCGCTCGCCGCGGCTGGGTTGCCGGAGCCAGACCAGGTCACGGGCTCGTCGCGGGAGAAGATCCGGCTGCGGTTGGACCAGGACGAGGCGGCCGCCTGGTTGCGAACGCTGACCGACCTGCGACTTGCGCTGGGCACCCGGCTCGGCGTGCAACAAGGCGACGACGAGATCTGGGACGCACTTCCCGACGACGACCCACGACGCCAGGTGCACCACGTATACGAGTGGCTGGGCTGGGTGCAGGAGACACTGGTCCGCGCGATCGCGACCGGCTTGGCGTAGATCGCGCTTACTAGGCTCTGCGGCCGTGCTCCAGATCAGCGCTCAGATCGTCGACGCGATCGTCGCGCATGCGCGCCGAGACCATCCGGACGAAGCGTGTGGTGTCGTCGCCGGGCCGGTCGGTTCCGGCCGGCCTGTGCGTTTCATCCCGATGACGAACGCCGAGCGGTCGCCGACGTTCTACCGGTTCGACTCGGCTGAGCAGCTCGCCGTGTGGCGCGATATGGACGAGCGGGAGGAGGAACCGGTCGTCATCTACCACTCCCATACGTCGACCGAGGCCTACCCATCGCGGACTGACGTGGCGCTGGCGGCCGAGCCGGGTGCTCACTACGTGCTGGTCTCCACCCGCGAACCGGACGGGGTAGAGCTCCGCTCCTTCCGCATCATCAACGGGGTGGTCGTCGAGGAGGAGGTCCGCACGCCAGGGCGGGAATGATGGGGCCTGGAACCCCCGTTCATCGAACGACCGCCCGCGACACAGGAGCAACCGGCATGGCCATCCAGGTCAGCATCCCGACGATAATGCGGCAGTACACGGGCGGCGCGAAGGTGGTCGAGGCCACCGGCTCGACGCTGGCCACGCTGTTCGACGACCTGGACGCGCGGTATCCCGGGTTGCGAGACCGGGTGGTCGACGGGGGAAGCATCCGCCGGTTCGTCAACGTCTACCTCAACGACGAGGACGTCCGGTTCCTGGACGGGCTGAAGACACCCGTCACTGAGGGTGACCACGTGACCGTGCTGCCCGCAGTGGCCGGGGGCGGGGCCATGGCCCCCGGCATCAGATTCCAGAGCTGACGTGCGGTTCGACTCGCTGCTCGACTCGGTCGGGCATACGCCGCTGGTCGGGTTGCCGCGGCTCTCGCCGTCTGCGCAGGTACGGCTGTGGGCGAAGCTCGAGGACCGCAACCCCACCGGCTCGCTGAAGGACCGTCCGGCGCTGCGGATGGTGGAGGACGCCGAACGCGACGGCCGGCTGCGGCCCGGGTGCACGATTCTGGAACCGACCTCGGGCAACACCGGGATCTCGCTGGCCATGGTCGCCCGGTTGCGCGGCTACCGGCTGGTCTGTGTGATGCCAGAGAACACGTCACAGGAGCGACGTCAGCTGCTCGGTATGTGCGGAGCCGAGGTCGTCTTCTCGCCGGCTGCCGGCGGCTCGAACGAGGCGGTCCGGCTGGCTAAGCGGATGGCCACCGAGAACCCTGACTGGGTGATGCTCTATCAGTACGGCAACCCGGCCAACACGATGGCGCACTACTCGACGACCGGGCCGGAGATCCTCGCCGACTTGCCGTCCGTCACTCACTTTGTGGCCGGGCTGGGCACCAGCGGCACGCTGATGGGGGTTGGCCGCTACCTTGCCGAGAAGGTGCCGGGGATTCGCATCGTTGCCGCCGAGCCGCGGTACGGCGAGTTGGTCTACGGACTGCGGAACCTGGACGAGGGGTTCGTGCCCGAGCTGTACGACGAATCCGTGCTGACGACTCGATTCGCCGTCGGGCCGCGCGACGCCGTGCGCCGGACCCGCGAGCTGCTGGAGCGGGAGGGCATTTTCGCCGGGATCTCGACCGGTGCGGTGCTGCATGCAGCCCTGGCCGTCGCGGCGAAAGCCGTGACAGCGAGGGAGCGTGCCGATATCGCGTTCGTGGTGGCTGACGGGGGGTGGAAGTACGTGTCCACGGGGGCGTACGAGGGCACCGTGGACGAGGCCGCCGATCGGCTGGACGGTCAGCTCTGGGCGTAGGTGCTGCCGGGCCATCACCAAGGGTGGTGTACGTGGTCATTCCAGACGGTTCCTGTGAAGCCGTCGCACCCAGACCGTGCGGCGGGACGCCCTCCGCCGCACTGAATCGGAATGACGCCTGGCGTACGCTCGTCGCGCCATGAACGACGCGCCAATCGGCATCTTCGACAGTGGAGTTGGCGGCCTCACAGTCGCCCGCGCCGTCCTCGACCAGCTGCCGCACGAACCGGTCTTGTACGTGGGGGACACCGCGCGCGGACCGTACGGTCCCCGGCCGATCGCGGAGGTCCGCGCGTACGCGCTCGACGTCATGGACCAGCTCGTCGGTGAAGGCGTGAAGATGCTCGTCATCGCGTGCAACTCCGCCAGCAGCGCAGTGCTTCGTGACGCGCGCGAGCGGTACGCCGTGCCGGCCGTCGAGGTGATCCAACCGGCGGTGCGCCGCGCCGTCGCGGCGACCCGCAACGGGCGGATCGGGGTCATCGGCACTCGCGCCACGGTGCAGTCGAAGGCGTACGAAGACTCCTTCGCCGCCGCGCCGCACCTGCGTATCACGACCCAGGCCTGTCCCCGTTTCGTGGAGTTTGTGGAGAACGGCATCACCCATGGTCCGGAACTGGAGCGGGTGGCCCGGGAGTACCTGGCGCCGATGCATGCGGCCGGCGTCGACACGCTGGTGCTCGGATGCACGCACTACCCGCTGTTGACCGGCGTTGTCTCCTACGTCATGGGGGCGGACGTGACGCTGGTGAGCAGTGCCGAAGAGACCGCGAAGGACGTCTACCGGGTCCTCGCGCAGCACGGCCTGATGCGCGACGACGACCTGCCTGCGCCCGTCCACGAGTTCCGGGCGACCGGAGATCCGCGGCCGTTCGCCGAGCTGGGCCGGCGGTTCCTCGGCCCGGAGGTAGCCGCCGTCGCGGACGCCCTCCGGTGAAGCTCACCGTGATCGGCTGTTCCGGGTCGGTACCGGGCCCGGACTCCCCAGCGTCGTCGTACCTGGTGGAAGCCGACGGCTTCCGGGTGCTGCTCGACCTGGGCAACGGAGCGCTCGGCGTCCTGCAGCGACATGCCGATCTCACGAGCATCGACGGCGTCATGCTGAGCCACCTGCACGCGGATCACTGCCTGGACCTGTGCCCGATGTTCGTGGCGCTGCGGTACGGCCCGGGCAACCGGCGAGACCAGCGAATACCAGTCTGGGGGCCGCTCGGCACCGAGGAGCGGATGGCGTTGGCCTACGGCGCCCCGGAGGAGCCGGGCATGAGCCAGCAGTTCGACTACCGAAAACTGGCAGACACCGTGGAGGCCGGCCCGTTCCAGGTGAGGGCGGTCACAGTCGACCACCCGGTGCCTGCGTACGCGATCCGGCTGGAGCACGCCGGCCGAGTGCTCGCCTACTCCGGCGACACCGGGCCCACGCCAGCGCTCGTCGACGTGGCGAGCGGCGCGGACGTGTTCATCTGCGAGGCGGCGCTCAGCGACGACGAGGAGCACCCGCCCGGTCTGCATCTGACCGGCCGCGAAGCCGGCGAAACCGCGCGGGCGGCTGGAGTCGGCCGGCTGGTCATCACCCACGTGCCGCCGTGGCACGACGTCGCGACCACGGTGAAGGCGGCGGGAACGGCCTACGAGGGCCCCGTCACGGCCGCGCGGTCCGGCCTGGTCCTCGACGTGTGACCGGTACCCTGCACGGCATGCCCCGCCTCGACGGCCGCGCCACGGACGAATTGCGCCCGGTGCGGTTCAGTCGCGGGTGGCTCGATCAGGCGGAGGGCTCCGTGCTGGTCGAGTTCGGTGGCACTCGGGTGCTCTGCGTCGCGTCGGTCACCGAGGGCGTGCCGCGCTGGCGGAAGGGCTCCGGGGAGGGCTGGGTAACCGCCGAGTACGCCATGCTGCCACGTGCCACACCGACCCGATCCGACCGCGAGTCGGTACGCGGGCGGGTGGGCGGCCGCACCCACGAGATCTCCCGGCTGGTGGGCCGGGCGCTGCGAGGCGTGATCGACGTCGCGGCGCTCGGCGAGAACACGGTCGTGCTGGATTGTGACGTGCTACGTGCGGACGGCGGCACCCGAACCGCGGCGATCACCGGTGCGTATGTCGCGTTGGTGGACGCCGTCGAATGGATGCGCGGCCAGGGCCTGCTCAGGTCCGCTGACGTGCTGCGTGGCTCGATCGCTGCAGTATCGGTCGGCGTCGTCGACGGCGAGCCGTTGCTCGACCTCTGCTACGAGGAAGACGTCCGCGCGGAGACGGACATGAACGTCGTCATGACCGGCGACAGCCGGTTCGTGGAGCTGCAAGGAACGGCCGAGCGGGAGCCGTTCGACCGCGCCGAGCTCGACGCCATGCTGGCCCTGGGCACGGCCGGTTGCGCGCAGCTCACCGAAATGCAGCGCAACGCACTGGCCGGGTGAGCAACGGCACCCGGGTCGTGCTGGCGACCCGTAACCCGCACAAGCTGCTTGAGGTGCGCCGCATTCTGGCGGATACCACGGCCGCGGATGTCTCGCTGGTCTCGATCGCGGATTTCCCGCGAGCAAACGAGGTCGCGGAAACCGGCCGGACGTTCGCCGAGAACGCACTGCTCAAAGCGTCCGCCGCCGCGGCCGCGACCGGGCTCCCGGTCGTTGCCGACGACTCCGGCCTCACCGTCGACGTGCTGAACGGGATGCCTGGCGTCTTCTCGGCCCGCTGGTCCGGCCGGCACGGCGACGACCGCGCCAACCTGATGCTGCTCCTCGACCAGATCTCCGACGTGCCTGACGACCAGCGCGGGGCCGCTTTCGTGTGCGCCGCCGCCTTGGTGACGCCGGCGGGTTACCAGGTGGTCGAAGAGGGCCGGGTCGCCGGCCGGTTGGCGCGTGAGCCGCGCGGTCGCAACGGCTTCGGCTACGACCCGATCTTCGTGCCCGACGGCGAGACCCGCACGACGGCCGAGATGTCGCCGGCCGAGAAGGACGTACTGAGCCACCGCGGTCGCGCATTTCGGGCCATCGCCCAGCAGCTGACAAGACTGTCCGACCGTCCGGACAGGGCAACCAGCCCACCCCATCACGACGATGTGGTGCAGCAGGAGTTGTCGTTGCTGACGCGGGCCGTCAGATCGGATACGCACCGCCTTCGCGAGCTCTTGCACCCCGACTTCCTCGAGTTCGGGGCGTCCGGCCGGGTACGGAACCTGGCGTCTGTCCTCGAGGCTTTCGCTGTCGATCCTTCCCCGCCTTCCGGGGAAGCGACGGAGATCACATCGGTCCGTGTCGCCGAGAATGCGGTGCTACTCACATATCTGCTCACAAGTCCAGGTGGCGCGTCGTTGCGAAGTTCGTTGTGGGTGCGGAACAGGGATTCCTGGCGTTTGCGGTTCCACCACGGCACTCCCCAGCCGCACACACCGGAGTCGGAGCGATGAGCGCCGAAGGCTTCCGGAGCTGAGCACCCCGCCATCGGGTGAGGAAGCACAACGAATGCGGCACCGGACCACGTCGAAACTCCCACCGGACGGAGGCAGCACTGCTGGTCGGTCGCTCGTAGCAGTTTCGTCATCACCGGCAGAGCGCTGAGGGCCGGATCTGACGCACCATTGAGCCATGCTCCAGACGCCGACCGGCCCGCCGGCGGTGCGCCGGGCCTGGCGGACCGCTTGGCCGGGCGCATTGGCCGGGGTGGCCGCCGCCGCGCTCGGCCTCGGTGCCGCTGAGTTGGGGGCCGGGGTTCTCGGCCGAGCAACGACACCAGTCATCGCCGTCGGCGAGGCATTCATCGACCGGGTCCCGCCGTGGCTGAAGGACCTGGCGGTGGCATGGTTTGGCACCGCGGACAAGGCGGTGCTCATCGCCGCGGTTCTGGCAGTGCTCACGCTGCTGTCCGTGGGTGTTGGCATGCTGGCAGTGCGCCACCACGCCGCCGGACTCGCCGCCGCAGCCGGTCTCGGTCTGGTCGCCACGCTCGCCGTCTGGACTCGTCCAGACGCGACGATGACCGACCTGTGGCCACCTGCGCTCGGTACCGGAGTGTCGGTGCTCGCGCTGGACTGGCTCACCCGGCGAGCGGCAGCCAGTGAGCCACCCAGCAACGACCGGCGGGCATTCGTCAAGGCGTCGCTCATCGGGGTGGCACTCGCGACGGTGTCGTATGCCACCGGCCGCTGGCTTGGGTTACGCCGTTCCTCGGTCGAGGAGTCCCGTCGGGGCGTCGGGATCGACACCGACACGCCGGAACCTCCGACGGGCGCCGACGTCGGCGTGGACGGCGCGGTCCCCTGGCAGACACCGAACCCGGTCTTCTACCGGATCGACACGGCGCTGTCCGTCCCGTTGCTACGTGCCGAGGACTGGCGGTTGCGGGTGCACGGCCTGGTCGCCCGCGAAGTGACGCTCGACTTCGACCAGCTCCTCGCGCTCGGCCTGGTCGAGCGCTGGATCACACTCACCTGTGTGTCCAACGAGGTCGGCGGTTACCTCGCGGGCAATGCGGTGTGGAGCGGCGTGCGGGTGGCCGATGTGCTGGCGCTGGCGGAGCCGCAGCCGGACGCGGACGCGGTGAAGTCGACCTCGGCCGACGGGTTCACCGTGGGCACGCCCCTGGCGGTGCTGACCGACGGGCGCGACGCGCTCTTCGCGGTGGGCATGAACGGCGAGCCGCTGCCGGTGGAGCACGGATTTCCGGTCCGGATGGTTGTCCCCGGGCTGTACGGGTACGTCAGCGCGACGAAGTGGGTGGTCGACGTCGAGCTGTCCCGGTTCGACGCCTTCGACGCCTACTGGACCACGCGAGGCTGGTCCGAGCAGGCGCCAGTAAAGGTGTCTTCCCGCATCGAGGTCCCGGCCCGTGGTGCCCGGGTCAACGCCGGTCGGGTGCCGGTAGCCGGAACCGCATGGGCGCAGCACCGAGGTATCCAGGCGGTGGAAGTGCGCGTCGACGGCGGCAGCTGGCAGCGGGCCCAGCTCGGTGTCGTGCCGAGCGCCGACACATGGCGGCAATGGGTCTGGGAGTGGGACGCGCGTCCCGGCGAGCACCTCCTCGAGGTGCGCGCCGTCACCGCGGACGGAGAGGTGCAGACCGGTGCCCTGGCGCCGCCGCCGCCGGACGGTGCCACCGGCTGGCATCAGGTCACCGTGGAGGTGCAGTGATGGAACGCGAGGTGACCATCGAGGCCGCTGGCCGGCAGCTGCCCGGGACGCTGCGCTCTCCCGACCAGGCACACGGGATCGTGGTCTTCGCGCACGGCAGCGGCAGCAGCCGGCACAGCCGGCGCAACGTGTACGTCAGCCAGGTATTGCATGCTGCCGGTTTCGCGACGCTGCTGTTCGACTTGCTCACGGCGGACGAGGAACGCCGCGATGCGGCGGACGCCAGCCTGCGTTTCGACATCGCGTTGCTCTCCGGTCGGCTGGACGCCGCGGTGCAGGCCGTCGCCGCCGATGCCAGCCCTGCAGGCCGGCCGATCGGGTTGTTCGGCGCGAGCACGGGCGCGGCCGCCGCTCTGCAGACCGCCGCCCGGCTCACCGATGTGGTGGCCTCGGTCGTGAGCCGGGGAGGCCGGCCCGACCTTGCCGGCGATGCCCTCGAGCGGGTCCGTGCCCCTGTGCTGCTCATCATCGGGGAGCGGGACCGGCAGGTCTTGCAGCTCAACGCCCAAGCGGCCCGCCGGATGCGCTGCCCGCACGAGCTGTCTGTAGTGCCCGGCGCGACGCACCTGTTCGAGGAGCGCGGAGCGTTGGAGGAAGTGGCCCGGCTCGCCGCGGACTGGTTCGCCAAGACGCTGCCCACGACGGGGGGGCCGCCGACACCGTGATCGTGAACACTGTGCCGTCATTTTCGGCGGCGAAGTGTTCACGGTCGGTTCGGCAGCGGTGGCGGGCTAGCGTTCGGCCATGGCCGAGATGACGTATCGCCCGCTGGGCGATTCCGGGCTGATGGTGTCCGTCGTCGGCGTCGGCTGCAACGCGTTCGGTGCCCGCATCGACGCTGCCGCCAGCCGAGCGGTCGTACACGCCGCGCTCGATCACGGCGTCACCATGTTCGACACCGCCGACACCTACGGTCAGGGTGCGAGCGAGACCCTGCTCGGCGACGCGCTCGGCGACCGGCGCGGCGAGGTCGTCGTCGCCACCAAGTTCGGCTCGGACATGCGCGGCGCGAACGGCCCGGACTGGGGTGTGCGCGGATCCCGGCGCTACATCGGGATCGCCGTCGAGGCCAGCCTGCGCCGGCTCGGCACGGATTGGATCGACCTGTACCAGATGCACGAGCCGGACCCGGTCACCCCGATAGACGAGACGCTGGCCGCCCTCGACGAGCTCGTCACCGAAGGCAAGGTGCGCTACATCGGCTCGTCGAACTTCTCCGGCTGGCAGGTAATTGATGCCGACTGGGTAGCGCGGACGTCGGGTTACCAGCGGTTCGCGGGTGCCCAGAACAACTACTCGCTCTACGAGCGGAGCGCCGAGCGGGAGCTGATCCCTGCCTGTGAACACGCCGGCATCGGCGTCCTGCCGTACTTCCCGTTGGCGTACGGCTTGCTCACTGGCAAGTACCTCCGCGAGGAGGAGCCGCCACCGGGAAGCCGGCTGGCTGTGCAGCGGGAGCGGTTGGAGAAGGCGGACTTCGACAGGATCGAGGCGATCGAGGCCTTCGCGCGAGAGCGCGGTGTAGGCATGCTTGATGTGGCGATCGGCTGGCTCGCGGCCCAGCCGACGGTCGCCTCCGTCATCGCCGGCGCTACCAAGCCGGAGCAGGTGACCGCCAATGTGGCAGCGGCGACATGGCGGCCGAGCGCCTCCGATCTCACCGCACTGGACGCAGTGTCACCAAGTCACTGAAACCGTGTTTCCGCCTCAACGGCATGGGGTAGGTGCGCACTCGCCCAGTGCAGGAGGAGGCAAAGCATGAGTGTTCAAGATCAAAGGCGTGCCGATACGCAGTCGTCCACGACGGAAACTGCGAAAGAGCAAGCCAGCGGGGTCGCCGACCGGACCAAGGATGCTGCCGGGGACGTCGCGCGTACGTCCACCGAGCAGGCCCGGGAGGTGGCAGGTGAGGTTCGCCGCCAGGGACGCGACCTGGTCGGCGAAGCCCGTACTCAGGTCCGAGCCCAGGCGAGCGACCAGCGGCAGAATGCTGCCAGATCGTTGCACGACCTCGGCGGCGAGCTGGAGCAGATGGCAGATCGCAGCGAGAGCTCCGGGCTCGGAGCCGAGCTGGCCCGGCAGGCTGCTGGGCGGGCTCATGATCTCGCTGGATTCCTCGACAACAACGACATCGACGACCTGCTGAACCAGGTCCGGTCGTTCGCGCGCCGCCGGCCGATGGCCTTCCTGGTGGGCGCCGCGCTGGCGGGTGTCGCGGCCGGCCGGCTGACCCGCGGGGTCGTTGCCTCGCGCACCGAGGAGTCGGGCGAGCGCACCGGCTACAGGTACAGCGTGTCGAGCGTCCCGCCGTTGCAGGAGCGCTACTCCGCCGCGCCCAGCGAGCTCGGCACGGCGGGCGTCACGTCGACAGCTCCCGGCGGCGTGGAGCCTGGCGTGGGCATGGGCCCGGGCACCACCGTGGGGGAGCCGGCCACCGGACCGGGCACCGGGCCGCGGAGCGACCTGGGCGAGCCGCTGCTCGACGAGCCGCGCCGGGACGTGCCATGACCGAGGGAACGAGGGGCTACAGCACCGACCGGCCGGACGAGGACGACCGGTCGATCGGTGAGCTGTTCAGCGCAGTGACGCAAGACCTGTCGCGGTTGATGCGGCAGGAGGTGGAGCTCGCCAAGTCGGAGGTGCGCCAAGAGGTGAGCACGGCCGGCAAGGCGGCCGGCATGCTCGGTGGCGCCGGCGTCGCGGGCTGGCTGGCGGTGCTCTTCCTGTCCCTCATGCTCATGTACCTGCTGGAGAACGCAATGGACCTGGAATGGGCGGCCCTCATCGTGGCGGTCATCTGGGCCGTCATCGGCGGCGTTCTCTTCGCGGTCGGCAGACGGCGGATGGCCACAGTCAGCCCGGTTCCCGAGCGAACGGTAGAAACGATCAAGGAGGACGTGCGGTGGGTGCAGAACCGGAGCAGTTAGAGCGCGACATCGAGCGCACTCGTCGGGACCTCGGGGACAACGTGGACGCACTGGCCGACAAGGTGTCCCCAAGGCGAGTCATGAACCGGCAGGCGGACCGGGTGCGAGGTGCAGTCGGCGGCCTCCGCGACCGGGTGATGGGAACAGCGGGCGACACCGGCGACACGGTCAGCTCGGCGGCGTCCTCGGTGGGCGACACGGCGAGCGACGTGATGGACACCGCTCGCCGGAAGGCCGAGGGCAACCCGCTCGCTGCTGGCCTGATCGCGTTCGGCGCTGGCTGGCTGGTGTCGTCGCTGCTGCCGCCGACGGAGGTCGAGAAGCAGGCTGCGTCGCGGGTGGAGGAGGTCGCGAAGGAGCGCGGGCAGCCGGTCGCCGACAAGCTCCGCGAGGCCGCCTCGGACGTGACCGAGCGGATGCGCGAGCCGGCCCAGGAGGCGGTCGAGTCGGTGAAGACCACCGCGTCCGGCGCCGCCAGCACGGTCGCCGACGAGAGCCGGCAGGCCGCCGGGCGGGTGAGCGAGGACGCCAAGACCGCCGCACAGACGGTCCGGGAGAGTTCGGGAGAGGGAACTCGGACCAGCCCAAGGGACGTCCCGCCCGGTACCCCCTAGCCGGGAATCCTGCCGCTGACCAGCCGCTTTGGTTAGGCGGGCGACCGCCCGTGCCCACCAGTTGCTAACGTACGGAACGCCATCCGTAAGCAACTGGTGGGCACGGGCGGACCCCGCTTAACCACAAGGTCGTCCAAGAACGGCTGGGCCACTCCTCGATCGCGGTCACATCCTCGACGTGTACAGCCACGTAGCCGGGTGCCTGCACGGCGAGACGGCGAACCTCGTCGCCGGGCTCATCGCTGGAACGGCGTGTTGGCAACGCGTTAGCAAAGCCGGCGGTGCCGACGAATGCGCGTCTAGGTGTTTCGCCGTGCGGGAGAGGGGACTCGAACCCCTACGTCCGAAGACACCGGGACCTAAACCCGACGCGGCTACCAGTTACGCCACTCCCGCGCCATGCGGCGCGACCGCCAGTCTAGGCGTCAGTTGACGCCCAGCTCGCTACGCAGCCGGGCTACGTGTCCCGTCGCCTGCACGCCGTACATCGCCTTCTCCAGGGTGCCGTCGGGGGCCACGACGAACGTCGAGCGGATCACCCCGTCGAGCAGTTTGCCGTAGAGCTTCTTCTTGCCGTACGCGCCGTACGCCTTCATCACCTCTTGGTTCCGGTCGGAGAGCAGCGGAAACGTGAGGCGGTCGCGGTCCCGGAACTTCGCCAGCTGGGCGGGTGCATCGGGGGAGATCCCGAGCACCGCGATGCCGGCTGCCTGCAGCGACGAAAGGTTGTCGCGGAAGTCGCATGCCTCCGTCGTGCACCCCGGGGTCATCGCGGCCGGGTAGAAGTACACGACGGTGCGCTTGCCGCGGTAGTCGGACAGGGACACCGGGCGGCCGTCGGCGTCCGGAAGGGTGAATTCGGGGGCCCCGTCTCCGGGCGCCAAACGCGTCTCGGTCACCCCGTCACGGTAGCCGGTGGAGCGGTGACCGAATCCCCGACGTTCGTTGTTGCGAATAATTTGCAACTAGTCTGGTGGTGCGGTTCGGCGCAAGGAGGTGGTCGATGCACGTACCCGACGGGTTTCTCGACGCGTCGACGTCACTCGTCACGGGCACGGCGGCCGCGACAGCCGTCGGACTTGCGCTGCGCCGCGCGCAGCAGGAGCTGGACGAGCGCACCGCGCCACTCGCTGGGCTCACCGCCGCCTTTGTGTTCGCAGCACAGATGGTGAACTTCCCAGTCGGCATCGGCACCAGTGGTCACCTGATGGGAGGCGCGCTGGCGGCGGTCCTGGTCGGACCGTGGACCGGCGTGCTGTGCATGTCGGTCGTGTTGCTCGTGCAGGCGTTGCTCTTCGCCGACGGCGGGCTCACGGCGCTCGGCACGAACATCACGCTGATGGCGGTGGTGACCGTGGCGGCGGGCTGGACTGGCGCCCGCGTGATGCTTGCGCTGCTTCCCCGGCGCGCGGCGTCCGTGGTGCCGGCAGCGGCCGCCGGTGCACTGCTGTCGGTGCCCGCGGCCGCGGCGGTCTTCGTGGTGCTGTTCGCCGCCGGCGGGCAGGCGAGCCTGCCGCTGGGCGCGCTGGTGGCGACCATGATGGGCTGGCACACCCTCATCGGCATCGGCGAGGCGGTGATCACGGGCCTCACCGTGAGCGCGGTCGTCGCCGTTCGCCCCGACCTGGTGTACGCCGCACGCGGCCTGCGGTCGTCGCTCCGGCTGCGCCGAGCTGACGGCTCTACGGTCGAGGTGCCGGCACCCGCTCCGGCGGTCACCCCTGGCGCGCGGAGCGTGCTGATGGGCGCCGGGCTGGTCGCCGTGGGCGTCGCTGGCGTGCTCAGCTTCGTCGCCAGCACGCAGCCCGACGGCCTCGAGTACGTCGCGGGAACGTTGGGGT
>JACVRX010000087.1 GCA_014534205.1 Jiangellaceae bacterium | reverse complement strand
GGTACCCAATGCTACTGCAAACCCCCGCGGTTTCCCCACCCCCCGCCGGCCCCTAACAACACCCGCCCTACCGGCCTGCTTTTGTCGGGCCACGGGTGGTGTACGTGGTCATTCCCGAGCGCTACGGCGGAGCCTGGAAAGGGCCCACGCGGTGGCCGATTTCCGCTAGTGTCGCGCCTTCAGCAGACGGCAGAGTAGGGGCGTGCTCGACGACGACGCCTGCTACCGGGCAGTCAGCAGCCGCGACGGCCGCTTCGACGGGATGTTCTACACCGCCGTGACGTCGACCCGGATCTACTGCCGGCCGAGTTGTCCCGCCCGTACGCCCAAGCGGGAGAACGTCCGCTTCTATCGCTCCGCGGCACAGGCACAGGCCGCCGGTTTCCGCGCCTGCCGGCGGTGCCGTCCGGACGTCAGTCCCGGCTCGCCGGAATGGAACATCCGAGCGGACCTGACCGGGCGCGCGATGCGCCTCATCGCCGACGGCGCAGTGGACCGCGACGGCGTCACCGGCCTCAGCGCCCGGCTGAACTATAGCGAGCGCCAGCTGCGCCGGGCGGTCGTCGCCGAGGTGGGTGCAGGGCCGCTACAGCTCGCGCGGGCGCAACGCGCGCACACCGCCCGGACGCTCCTCGAGACCGCCGACCTGCCGGTGACGGAGATCGCGTACGCGGCGGGATTCGCGAGCATCCGCCAGTTCAACGACACGATCCGGCAGGTCTACGCCACCACACCCAGCGATCTACGTCGCCACGCCCGCCGGGATCAGCGCGACCGCAATCGGGCCGCCGGGGCCATCGAGCTGCGGCTGGCGTACCGGCGCCCGGCGGACATTTCCGGCTTGGTGGGGTTTCTGGCCGCCCGGGCCGTTCCAGGTGTCGAGGAGCTCACCGGCCGCACGTACCGGCGCAGCCTGCAACTGCCACACGGCACCGGCATCGCCGAGCTCACGCCCGCCGACGGCTACCTGCAAGCCACGTTGTGGTTGGCCGACCCACGAGACCTGCCCGCGGCGGTCAGCCGGTGCCGACGCCTTTTTGACCTGGACGCGGACAACGCGGCGGTCGACGATGTGCTGGGCGCGGACCCGCTGCTCCGGCCACTGGTTGCAGCGACACCTGGCCGCCGCGTCCCCGGCGCGGTCGACGGCGACGAACTTGCCGTTCGAGCGATTCTCGGCCAGCAGATCTCGGTCGCGGCAGCCCGCCGGCTGGCCGAGCGGCTCGTCCAGGCCTACGGCAAGCCGCTCGACGCCCCGCGCGGCGCGGTCACTCATACGTTCCCGAGCGCCATGGCACTCGCCGCCGTGGACCCGGCGGCGTTCCCGCTCTCGGTTCGCCGCGGACAGACGCTGCACGAGCTGGTCACCCGCCTCACCAACGGCCGCATCCGGCTAGACCCCGGCGCCGACCGGGACGAAGCGGAACGCACTCTCGTCGACATCCCGGGAATCGGTCCGTGGACCGCCGGGTACGTCCGGATGCGCGCGCTTTCCGACCCGGACGTGTTCCTCCCAACGGATCTGGGCGTCCGGCGCGGACTGTCGAGCGCCGGGCTGGCGCATGATCCGCAGGCCGCCATGGAGGCATCGTCGGCGTGGCGGCCGTGGCGCTCGTATGCGTTGATGCATCTGTGGGCGCTCGCCCCGTCCGCTTCGCCAGCCCCTTCAGGAGACCATCGATGACCGGCAACACGTACTCGACCCGGATCGACAGCCCTCTCGGCCCGCTGCTTGTCATCGCGGACGACGACGGCATTACCGGGTTGCACATGACGGATCGACCGGCCAGCCCGGGGAGCAGCGGGGATCCAACCCGTTTTGCCGCGGCGCGCCGGCAGCTGGCCGAGTACTTCGCCGGCGACCGCACCGAGTTCGACCTCCCGCTGCACCCCGTCGGCACGCCGTTCCAGCTGCGCGTCTGGGCGGCGTTGCGGACCATCCCGTACGGCGAAATACGCAGCTACGGGGAGATAGCGGCGCAGATCGGCAGCCCGGGCGCTGCGCGCGCTGTCGGCCTGGCCAACGGACGTAATCCGATAGCCGTGATCGTTCCGTGCCACCGGGTCATCGGGGCATCCGGCGCTCTCACCGGGTACGGCGGTGGCCTGCCACGCAAGCAGCTGCTGCTTGATCTGGAGGCACGCACCAGGGCGCGGCTGCTAGCGCTCAGCTGACACACTGCTTGCCGGTCTGGTGTCGTACCGGCAACACCAGGTAGGCAAGCGTCGACTCACCAGGACCAGCCGCGGGAGCGCAACTCGCTTTCGGCGAGCACCCGGCGAACCGCAGGGGTGGCGTCTGGCACCGGCACGTCGAGCAGGCGGCACGCTTCTACCAGCACGTCGTCATAGGCCGCTTGCGCGGCCGTCAGGTGGTGGGCTCGCGCCCAGCGCCCGGAGCGGCTCTCCTCCTCCAGCCGGTTGATCTCACCGGCCAGCCGGGAGAGCCGGGATTGCACGGTCAGCGTCTGGAAGGGATCTGGCCCGGCGGGCGGGCGCGCCCGACGCCATACCGAACGGGCGAACTCGCTCAGGTGAGCCGTCATGAATCCCCCGGGACGCGGTAGGGCGCGTACTGCTGCGATCCATGCTACGTGCTGGTGCGCGAACCTCAGGCGGGCATTACACCTACCCACGGCGACGTCAGGGCACGCCGAACCCGCCTCCGCCCGGCGTCTCCACGACGAGCACGTCGCCGGGGCCGACCTCCACCAGGTCGCAGCCCGCCATCTCGACAACCGTGCCGTCGGCCCGCTCCACCCGGTTGCGCCCGAGCGCCCCAGCCGAGCCGCCGGCCATGCCGTACGGCGGAACGCGCCGGTGCCCCGACAGCGTGCTTGCGGTCATCGGCTCCAGGAACCGCAGCCGCCGGACCGCGCCGTCGCCGCCGCGCCACCGACCCGCGCCGCCGCTGCCCCCACGAATCGCGAACTCGTCCAGCCGCACCGGGAAGCGCCATTCCAGCACTTCTGGGTCAGTGAGCCGGGAGTTGGTCATGTGCGTTTGCACCACCGACGCACCGTCGAACCCGTCACCCGCGCCGGAACCCGACGCCACCGTCTCGTAGTACTGGTGCCGGTCGTTGCCGAACGTCACGTTGTTCATAGTCCCGGAGCCTTCGGCCTGCACCCGCAGTGCGCCGTAGAGGGCACCGGTCACTGCCTGTGACGTCTCGACGTTGCCGGCGACGACCGCGGCCGGGTACTGCGGTGCGAGCATCGAGGGCCCCGGTACGACGATCGAGAGCGGCCGCAGGCAGCCGTCGTTGAGTGGGATGTCGTCGTCCACCAGGGTCCGGAACACGTACAGAACTGCAGCGTTCGCTACCGACGCCGGTGCGTTGAAGTTGGTCGTCAGCTGCGGTGAGGACCCGGTGAAGTCGATCGTCGCACTCCGGGTTCGCCGGTCGACGCCTACCCGGACGCAGATGCGGGCACCGTTGTCCATCTCGTAGTCGTACGAGCCGTCGGACAACGCGTCGATCACCCTGCGAACGGCTTCCTCCGCGTTGTCCTGAACGTGGCGCATGTAGGCGTGCACCACGTCGAGCCCGAAGTGCTCGATCATGCGGCGAAGCTCCTCGGCCCCTTTCTTGGTGGCGGCCACCTGCGCGCGCAGGTCGGCGAGGTTGGTCTGCGGGTTGCGCGACGGGTACGGCGCGCCGGTGAGCAGGTGCAGCGTCTCGGTTTCCCGGACCCGGCCGTCCCGCACCAGCAGCCAGTTGTCGAAGAGCACCCCTTCCTCGTGCACGTTGCGGCTGAACGCGGGCATCGATCCAGGCGTCAGCCCCCCGATCTCGGCGTGATGGCCGCGCGCGGCCACGAAGAACAGCACTCTGCTGCCGGCATCGTCGTAGACCGGGGTCACCACGGTGACGTCGGGCAGATGCGTGCCGCCGTGGTATGGGTCGTTGATCGCGTAGACGTCGCCCGGCCGCATCGTGCCGGCGCTGCGGCGGATGACCTCCTTGACGCTCGCGCCCATCGAGCCCAGGTGCACCGGCATGTGCGGCGCGTTGGCGATGAGGTTGCCGGCGGGGTCGAACAACGCGCAAGAGAAGTCCAGCCGCTCCTTGATGTTGACAGACTGCGCCGTCGACTCCAGCCGCGCGCCCATCTGCTCGGCAATCGACATGAAGAGGTTGTTGAAGACTTCCAGCATGACCGGATCGACGTCGGTCCCGACCTCCTGCGCTTCGGCGCGCGCATGGATCCGTTCGAGCAGCAGCTGCGAGTGCGCCGTGACGGTTGCCCGCCAGCCATCGTCGACGACGGTCGTCGCGTCGTTCTCCGCGACGATCGCGGGGCCGACGACCTCGTCACTCGGCTGCAGCCGCTCGCGCCGGTACATGGCGACGGCCCCCCACCCGCCGTCCCCCCAGAACCGCACGCCTGCGTCTCCTTGCGGCGTGCCGGAGGGCCCAGGGATGCCGGCCCCGTCTGCGGCCGACTTCGGCCGTTCTACGCCCCCCACACCCGAGCCGGCATCCCGGGGCGCTCCGTTGGCGACGTCGTTCCGTGCGATGACCACGCTGGCGGACTCTGGCGCGACCGCGACGTCCGAGGGCGCTACGGCCTCGACGGACAGGGCCTCGACGACGAGCGGGCGGTCCATCAGGAACGAGTAGGTGCGGCGGTACGCCGCTTCGAACTCGGCGGTCATCTCGTCCGGCCAGCCGAGCGCCACCGGCAGCGCGGTGTCAGTGCCGTCGTAGCGCAGGTGTGCTCGGCGGATGACCTGGATGGCCGACGCCGCGACGCCCTCGTCGGACAGCTCCGCACGGGCAAGCAACTCCAGGCTCCCAGCGACCTCGCGCAGCCTCGGCACCGCGGAGTCGTCCAGCCGGCACTCGACCGACTGCTCGCGCATGGCGACCGTGTCGGCGAGGCCGATGCCCAGCGCCGACAGCACACCGGCCATCGGCGGCACCAGCACGGTGCGGATGCCCAACGAGTCGGCCACAGCGCACGCGTGCTGCCCTCCCGCCCCGCCGAACGTCGTCAGCACGTAGCCCGTGACGTCGTGTCCCTTCTGCACGGAGATCTTCTTCACCGCGTTGGCCATGTTGGCGACCGCTATCTGCAGGAACCCTTCGGCCACCTGTTCCGGTGTGCGGTCGTCGCCCGTCGACGCGGTGATCGCTGTAGAGAGCTCGGTGAACTTCTGCCGGACGACAGCGGAATCGAGCGGCTGGTCGCCATCCGTTCCGAACACGTGCGGGAAGTGGGCCGGCTGGATCCGACCGAGCAGCACGTTGGCATCGGTCACCGTGAGCGGGCCGCCACGCCGGTAGCACGCCGGTCCCGGGTCGGCACCGGCGGAGTCCGGGCCGACGCGGTAGCGGCTGCCGTCGAAGTGCAGGATCGACCCGCCGCCCGCGGCGACGGTGTGGATCGCGAGCATCGGCGCGCGGAGCCGGACGCCGGCCACCTGGGTGTCGAAGACCCGCTCGTAGTCGCCGGCGTAGTGCGAGACGTCGGTCGACGTGCCGCCCATGTCGAACCCGATGACCTTGTCGTAGCCGGCCAGCGCGGACAGCCGCGCCATGCCGACGATTCCGCCGGCCGGCCCGGACAGGATGGCGTCCTTGCCCCGGAAGTGGCCTGCCTCGGCGAGGCCACCTGCCGACTGCATGAACATCAGGCGCGCGCCGGCCAGCGCGTCAGAGACCTGCTGCACGTAGCGGCGCAGGATCGGCGAGAGGTACGCGTCGACGACCGTGGTGTCCCCGCGCGGCACGAGCCGCATCAGCGGACTCACCTCGCTGGACAGCGAGACCTGCGGAAAGCCCAGGTCTCGGGCAACCCGCCCGACCGCCTGCTCGTGTGCTGGGTAGAGATGCCCGTGCAGGCATACGACGGCTACCGCGCGTACACCGTCGTCGTACGCACGACGTAGCTCGGCGGCTACCGCGTCGAGGTCCGGCTCCCGAAGCACGGCGCCGTCGGCTGATATCCGCTCGTCCACCCCGATGACGCGCTCGTACAGCAGCTCCGGCAGGACGATGTGCCGGTCGAAGATGTGCGGCCGGTTCTGATAGCCGATGCGTAGGGCGTCGGCGAACCCACGGGTGATGACGAGTACGGTCCGCTCGCCGCGCCGCTCGAGCAGCGCGTTGGTCGCTACCGTGGTCCCCATCCGGACGACGTCGATCCGCTCCGCCCGAATCGGCGCATCGCGCGGTTCGCCGAGCAGCCTGCGGATTCCCGCGACCGCGGCGTCGGCGTAGCGTGCCGGGTCCTGCGACAGCAGCTTGTGCGTGACCAGCGAGCCGTCCGGCCGGCGCCCCACCACGTCCGTGAAGGTCCCACCGCGGTCGATCCAGAATTGCCAGCCCGGCATTGTGCGCGCGTCAGGCGCGTTCGATCATCACATGCGGCGGGAACTCGCGGTCGGCGAACTTGCCGATGGTGTAGGTGTAATAGGCGTCGAACCCGCCGCTGACCGCGCCACCGATGACCGGCACCCGCTTGGCGACCGTCAGCGTCGCATACTTGCCGCCGACCCTGGTCACTAGTGCCTGCGTCACCTGTGCGGTGATCCGCTCGAGTGTCGGCAGGTCCATCTCCTGCCGGCTGCGAGCGATGTCCCGCGGACCGGCATGGAGTTCCTTGTCGTCGAGTGCTTCGCGAACGCCGTCTTCGCCGAGCAGCGTGGTAAGGATCGCGGCCCGCACCCGCATGTCGGACAGCTCATACCCACGCAGGTGCGCTACGGCGGCAACCATGCGGGCCTGCAGCAGCGCCAGCCCGGCCAGGTTGGCGGGGATCGCGACGGCGAGCGTCACCAAACCACCCAGGTTCGTCACGAAGCCTTGGGCGCCGGCCAGCCGGACGTGCTGGTCGATGACGCCTTTGACCGCGGCGTCGATGTCATGTGTCTTGGCCAGTTGCTTGCGGGCCACCTCCCGGGCGCCGGGGAATCCAGGGAAGCCGTCGACCGCCTTGTTGAGGAACTGACGGACTCCGCGGGAGGCAACCGCCGGCGCCGCCCTGCGCGCCGCAGCGCTGCCCGCAATGTTCGTCATGGTCCGCCGAAAGCTCATGCGCTGACCCTACGACCTCGCTCCGCGCCTCCTACCGTTGATCATGGCAATGTGGCTGCCCGGGTGTCCGATTTGTGGCGCCACTTCGCCACGATCAATGCAGCAAGGTGGACGTCGCGCGGTCTATCCCTTCACGCCCCCCTCGGCCGTCGCCATGATGTAGCGCTGGAAGACGAAGAACAGCACGGCCACCGGGATCGTCATCAGCAGGGCCGCGGCCAGCTTCAGCGGATACTGCGTGCCTTGGCCCAAAGCTCCCGCTGCCAGGGCAGCCACACCGGTGGTCAGCGTATTGAGGTCCGGATCCGAGCGGGACACGATGAAGTGGGCCAGCTCGTTCCACGAGCCCTGGAACGACAGGATCACCAAGGTGATCAATGCCGGGCGGGCCATGGGCAGCACCACGGACCAGTAGATGCGGAATGTCCCCGCCCCGTCGATGCGGGCCGCCTCTTCGATGCTCACCGGAATGGACTCGAAGAAGTTCTTCATGATGAACACCCCGGCTGCGTCGGCGAGCAGCGGCAGGATCATGCCGGCGTACGAGTTGTAGATGCCGAGCTGGTTGACCACCAGGAACTTCGGGATCAGCAGCACCACGCCGGGCACCGCCATCACCGCGACGATCGCCGCGAAGATCGCGCCACGGCCGCCGAACCGCAGCCGGGCCAAGGCGTAGCCGGCGAGGGAGTCGAAGAACACCCGACCCGCTGTCACACAGATCGTGACTAATAGCGAGTTGAACGTCCACAGCGGGAAGTCCGATCGGGTGAACAATTGTTCGAACGCGTCGGTCGTCGCCGGGTCGGGTACCAGCGTCGCCGATTCGTTTGCTGCCTGCGCGTCGGTCTTGAATCCGGTGGCGACCTGCACGAGGAACGGATAGATGTAGATCGCGGCGAGGACGACGAGCAGCGTGTAGAGGAACACGGTGATCGGGTTCACTCGCGGGCGGCGAGGGCCGACCCGTGCGGCCGGCGGTGTCTCTGTTGGTGCGGTGACCCGGATGTCGGTCATGCTGGGCCTCCCCCTCGGGCAGCTACCAGCCGAGCCCGTTGCCGCCGTGAGACTCCTCGTTCACGGGTGAGGACGCGCTGGACCAGGGTGAATATCACGATGATCGCGAACAGGATGAACGCAATTGCCGCGCCCAGGCCCCAGTCCTGGCGTTCGAAGGAGGCTTCGTACGACAGGAATGCGGGTGTCAACG
>JACVRX010000024.1 GCA_014534205.1 Jiangellaceae bacterium | reverse complement strand
TCGCACGTCTGGCGCCAGGACCACAACGGCTTCTCGCACCAGGACCCCGGCTTCATCGACCACGTCGTGAACAAGAAGGCGGAGATCATCCGGGTCTACCTGCCGCCCGACGCGAACACGCTCCTCTCGGTGGCCGACCACTGCCTGCGCAGCCGGAACTACGTGAACGTCATCGTGGCCGGGAAGCAATCACAGCCCGATTGGCTGTCCATGGACGACGCGATCCTGCACTGCACGCGAGGCTTGGGAATCTGGGACTGGGCATCCAACGACGACGGCGAGCCGGACGTGGTGATGGCCTGCGCGGGCGACGTCCCGACGCTGGAGACGCTCGCCGCGGTCGACCTGATACGCCGGCATCTTCCGGAGGTGCGCGTCCGCGTGGTCAACGTCGTAGACCTGATGCGGCTGCAGCCGGCCGGCCAACACCCGCACGGCATGCCGGACGCCGAGTTCGACGCGCTGTTCACCACGGACCGGCCGGTCGTATTCGCTTACCACGGCTATCCGTGGCTGATCCACCGGCTCACGTACAGCCGCACCAACCACGGCAACTTCCACGTCCGCGGCTACATCGAAGAAGGAACGACGACGACGCCGTTCGACATGGTGGTCATGAACTCCATGGACCGCTTTCATCTGGTGATGGACGTCATCGACCGGGTGCCCGGTCTGGGCGAGCGCGCTGCGCTGGTGCGCCAGCGCATGGTGGACAACCGGGTTCGGCACCGGGCGTACACCCGCGAGCACGGCGTCGACCTGCCCGAGGTGAACGACTGGGCGTGGCCCTACGCAATCAACAGCGCGCACTGACCGGCGCACACGTCAGGAAACCCGTGGCAGCTCGGCAGCGCGGTCCGGGACGTGGGTCTGCAAGTCTCGTGGCGGGCGCTCGTAGCCCGTGGACGGCCGTCGTTCGGGCAGCTTCAGCGGCGGCGGATGCACATGCGTGTACGGGATCGTCGACAACAGGTGCGCGATCATGTTGATCCGCGCCCGCCTCTTGTCCTCGCTGTCGACGACGTACCACGGCGCTTCCGGGATGTCCGTGTGCGCCATCATCTCGTCCTTGGCGCGGGAGTAGGCCTCCCATCGCGAGAGCGACTCCAGGTCCATCGGCGAGAGCTTCCAGCGGCGCACCGGGTCCTCCAGCCGAGCCCGGAACCGGCGCTCCTGCTCCGCGTCACTCACCGAGAACCAGTACTTCCGCAGCAGGATGCCGTCCTCGACCAGCAGCCGCTCCACGATCGGGCACTGCCGCAGAAACCGCAGGTACTCCTGCTTGCTGCAGAACCCCATGACGCGCTCGACGCCCGCGCGGTTGTACCAGCTGCGGTCGAACAAAACGATTTCACCGCTGGCCGGCAACTGCGCGAGGTAGCGCTGGAAGTACCACTGCGAGCGTTCGCGCTCGGTCGGCGCCGGCAGTGCGACGATCCGGGCGATCCGCGGGTTGAGAAACTCCGCGACCCGCTTGATCGTCCCACCCTTGCCCGCCGCGTCGCGCCCTTCGAAGATCACGACGATGCGCGCGTTCGTCGTGCGCACCCACTCCTGCAGTTTCACCAGCTCCGTCTGCAGCCGGGCGAGCTCCGCCTGGTAGACCTTGCGCGGAATCCGGTCCGGTGCGCTCGCGGACTCGGCCTTCTCGCGCTGTCCGTCCCGGTTCGGCACCGGCCACCTCCCGCGGTCATATTGTCTCAGCCGAGCCCGCTGGGCCCACCCTGACATGACCAGGCCGGTCTGGAGCGAGCACCACCAGGGCGGCGCGGTCCGGGGCGCCGCCGAGCTTGCTGCCGATGAGCGGGGACTGGAGGTGTGACGCCGAGATTGCAGCTGAGCTGCGGCAAAACGCGCACCACGATCGCGGCTGACCAGGCCGACGACAATAGTCGTCCCGGCCGTGGACGTCCGGCGTCAGCCCAGCGGGATGTGCACGCGGTACCGGCAGATGGCGGTGAACTCGTCCGCGTCCAGGCTGGCTCCGCCGACGAGCGCGCCGTCGACATCGGGCTGCGCCATGATCGGCGCGATGTTCGCGGCTTTCACCGACCCGCCGTAGAGGACTCGCACCTCGGCGGCCAGCTCGGCGGCGTGCAGCTCCGCCAGCCGTGCACGGATTGCCGCGCACACTTCCTGCGCATCCTCCGGGGTGGCCACTTCGCCGGTGCCGATGGCCCAGACCGGCTCGTAGGCGATCACCAGCCGGGCCACCTCCTGTGCTCGTACGGCACGCAGGGCACCGTCGAGTTGGCTCAGGGTGTGCTCGACGTGCCTGCCCGCCCGGCGCACGTCCAAGCCCTCCCCGATGCACAGGATCGGGACCAGGTCGTGCCGGAACGCGGCCTGCACCTTGCGGTTGACCAGCTCGTTGTCCTCCCCGTGGTACTCGCGGCGTTCGGAGTGACCCACGACGGCATAGGTGCAGCCGAGTCGAGCCAGCATGGCGCCGGAGACGTCGCCGGTGTGCGCACCGACATCGTGCTCGGACAGATCCTGTGCGCCGTAACCGATGCGCAGCCGGTCGGCGTCCACCAGCGTTTGCACCGAGCGGATGTGCGTGAACGGCGGCAACACCGCTACGTCGACCTCGTCGAAGTCATCGTCGGAGAGCGCGAACGCCAGCTTCTGCACCAGCGCGATCGCCTCGAGGTGAGTGAGGTTCATCTTCCAGTTGCCGGCCATGAGCGGCCGGCGGCTCGGTGCCGCCACCGGTCAGTTCTCCAGCACGGCCAGGCCCGGCAGCGTCTTGCCCTCCAAGAGCTCCAGGCTGGCCCCTCCGCCGGTCGAGATGTGCGTGAACGCCGACTCGTCGAGACCGAGCTGCCGGATGGCGGCGGCGGAGTCGCCGCCTCCCACCACCGTGGTGCCGTCGACCTCTGCGACGGCCTGCGCCACCTGCCGGGTGCCCTCGGCGAATGGGGTCAGCTCGAACACGCCCATCGGGCCGTTCCAGACGACCGTGCGCGCGTCGGCGAGCTTCTTCCGGAACAGCTGCGCTGTCTGCGGGCCGATGTCCAGGCCCTTCTCGTCCGCGGGGATGGCGGTGGCCGGGACCACCGATGTCGTCGCGGCCTCGTCGACCTCCGCTGCCACGACGACGTCCACCGGCAGCACGATCTCGACGCCGGAGTCGGCCGCCTGGTCCAGGAAACCGCGTACCGCATCGACTTGATCCTCCTCGAGCAGCGACCCACCGACCTCGTGCCCCTGCGCCGCGAGGAAGGTGAAGCACATGCCGCCGCCGACGAGCAGCCGGTCGACCTTGCCGAGCAGGTTGTCGATGACACCGAGCTTGTCGGAGACCTTCGAGCCGCCGAGCACCACGACGTATGGACGCTGCGGATCCTGCAGCACTTTCCGGAAGGCCTCTACCTCCCTCAGCACCAGATAGCCCGCCGCATGCGGCAGCCGCTCGGCGACGTCGTAGACGCTCGCCTGCTTGCGGTGGAGGACGCCGAACCCGTCGGAGACGAAGGCGTCGGCGAGCGCAGCCAATTCGGCGGCGAAGACCTCGCGCTCTGCGTCGTCCTTGCTCGCCTCCCGCGGATCGAACCGCAGGTTCTCCAGCACAGCGACGCCGCCCTCCGGCAGCACCCGAAGGGTCGCCCTGGCACTGTCCCCGACAGTGTCGTCGGCGAAGCGGACGTCCCGGCCGGGCAGCAGCTCGGCGAGCCGCTGGTAGACCGGCCGCAGCGAGTACTGCGGCACCGGCTTCCCCTTGGGCCGGCCGAGGTGTGCGGTGACCACGGTTATGGCGCCCGCGTCGGACAACCGCTCGATGGTCGGCAGGCTGGCCCGGATCCGCCCGTCGTCGGCTACCCGACCGTCCTCCAGCGGGACGTTGAGGTCGGACCGGAGAAGCACCCGCCTGCCGCGCAGCCCGCCGAGCTCGTCACCCAGGTCGTCGATGGTGCGCACGACGGCTCAGACGCTGGGGCCGACGAGCCGGACCAGGTCGATCAGCCGGTTGGAAAAGCCCCACTCGTTGTCGTACCAGCCGACGACCTTCACCTGGTTGCCGATGGTCCGGGTGAGGCCGGCGTCGAAGATGCACGACGACGGGTCGGTCACGATGTCGGTCGACACGATCGGGTCTTCGGTGTAGGTCAGGTAGCCCTTCAGCGGGCCATCAGCAGCGGCCTTCATCGCGGCGTTGACCTCGTCGACGGTGACCTCCCGGCTGACCGACGCCGTTAGGTCGGTGGCCGATCCGGTCGGTGTCGGCACCCGCAGCGCGAAGCCGTCCAGCTTCCCCTTCAGCTCCGGGAGCACCAGCCCGATGGCCTTCGCGGCACCAGTGGTCGTGGGCACGATGTTGAGGGCCGCCGCGCGGGCCCGGCGCAGGTCCCGGTGCGGGCCGTCCTGCAGGTTCTGGTCCTGCGTATATGCGTGGATCGTGGTCATCAGACCGCGCTCGATGCCGAAGGCGTCGTTGACCACCTTTGCCATCGGGGCCAGGCAGTTGGTCGTGCACGACGCCATGGAGATGATCGAGTGGGCGTCCGGGTCGTAATCCTCGTGGTTGACCCCCATGACCACGGTCACGTCTTCGTTCTTTGCCGGCGCCGAGATGATCACCTTTCGTGCTCCGCCGTCCAGGTGCGCCTTCGCCTTCGTGGCGTCGGTGAACAGCCCCGTCGACTCGACCACGATGTCGGCGCCCAGGTCCTTCCACGGCAGCTTCGCCGGGTCACGCTCCTCCAACGACTTGAAGGAGTGTCCACCGACGGTGATCTCGTCACCGGCGTAGCCAACCTCTACGTCCAGCCGGCCCAGGATCGAGTCGTACTTGAGCAGATGCGCCAAGCTCTTGTTGTCGGTTAGGTCGTTGACGCCGACCAGCTCGATGTCGTCGGCGCCCTGCGCGAGAACAGCCCGGTAGAAGTTGCGGCCGATACGGCCGAAGCCATTGATGCCTACCCGGATCGTCATTGGACTGGGACTCCTTCACGTCGACGGCGGGCCCATGTCGTTCCCCGTACCTCGATCGAGTGGTCGTCACACCTCGTTGTGCGGACGCCGACTTCGACCCTAGGGCATCGCCCGGCGGATCCGCGACGTGCCGGGCTCCATGATCCTTTGCTGACAGGTTGTGCGACTCGCCGGCGTGTTCTCGCACGTCGTTAGCGCCCGATCTTGGGTCGTGGGCGAATCGCCTGCCCGGCTCCGCCGTTAGCGTTGAGGGGTGAGCCAGATCGTTGCAATCGGCGCCGGCGAGCCCCGTGCGGGCATGGCCCGATTCCTCGTGGAGCTGACCGGCGAGAAGCGCCCACGGCTGCTGTTCATCGGCACGGCGATGGCCGAAGATCCGTCCTCGGCGCTGCGGATGTACGACCTGTTTGGACCGTATGCCGAGGTGTCACGGCTGGAGTTCTTCCCGTGGCCCCAAAGGATCTCCGCTCCGTCGTCCTGGGATCCGACCTGGTGTTCGTCGGCGGTGGAAACACCGCGAACATGCTGGCGATCTGGCGAGTGCATGGCGTGGATGCGCTGCTGCAGGAGGCGCGAGAGCGGGGCGTCGTTCTCTCCGGTTCGAGTGCCGGCGGCATCTGCTGGTTCGAGCACGGCGTCACGGACTCGTTCGGGCCGGACCTGAGGCCGATGCGGTGTCTGAAACTCCTACCGGGCAGCTTCTGCCCGCACTGGGACGACGAGGAGCTGCGCAGGCCGCGGTACCACGAGCTGCTCAAGGAGGGGTTCCCGGCCGGATACGCGGCCGACGCGGGGGTCGGGTTGCACTTCGTGAACGGCGAGTTGCACGAGGTAGTCGCCTGCGACGAGGGATCACAGGCCTACCGGCTGGAGCTGCGCGACGGGGAGGTCGTCGAGGAGCCGATCAAGGCACGGGTGTTGTGAGCAGGTGGAAGTAGATGGACTTTCGGCCGCCTCGCGACGACGTCGGCGGCGGCCAAAAGCTGGCTGGTCACTCATGGCCCGACCGCCGGCGCCGGCAGACCCGTCTTCTCGTCGGTGCTGACAACCGACGAACCGCCTGGTGTGAGCGCTCGCCGGAGCAAGCCGGCAACCACCTGGTTCAGCGTCCGTCCTTCGTCCCGGGCCGCCGACAAGAGGATCCGCGCGGGCGCGGCCGTGGTCAGTGATCGACGGCGCGGGCGAGGGCCCCTACGGCTCGAGCATGTCCGGCGTCAGGTTGGCTTCGGTGCCGGGGACGCCCATGTCCGCAGCGCGGCGGTCGGCCATGGCGAGCAGGCGGCGGATGCGCCCCGCCACCGCGTCCTTGGTCATCGGCGGCGAGGAGAGCTGCCCCAGCTCCTCCAGGCTGGCCTGCCGGTGCTGCAGCCGCAGCAGGCCCGCGACCTTGAGGTGCTCCGGCACGTCGGCGCCGAGGATCTCCAGCGCCCGCTCCACCCGGGCGCCGGCCGCGACCGCAGCCCGGGCAGAACGCCGCAAGTTCGCGTCGTCGAAGTTCGCCAGCCGGTTGGCCGTGGCGCGCACCTCGCGGCGCATCCGGCGCTCCTCCCAGGCCAGCACGCTGTCGTGGGCGCCCAGCCGGGTGAGCAGCGCGCCGATCGCGTCGCCGTCGCGGACTACGACGCGATCCACGCCGCGGACGTCGCGCGCCTTGGCCGGGACGCCCACCCGACGGGCGGCACCGACCAGCGCCAGAGCGGCTTCCGGGCCGGGACAGGTGACTTCGATGGCCGAGGATCGGCCGGGTTCGGTGAGCGACCCGTGGGCGAGGAACGCGCCGCGCCAGGCGGCTTCGGCATCACACGTGGCGCCGTTCACCACCTGTGGCGGCAGCCCACGCACCGGGCGGCCCTTGCCGTCGATCAAGCCCGTCTGCCGGGCGAGCGTCTCCCCCGCTTCGACGAACCGGACGACGTACCGGTTGCTTTTGCGCAGTCCGCTGGGGGACAGTACCGCGAGGTCGCCGTGGTGGCCGAACACCTCCGCGATGTTCCGGCGCAGCCGCCGGGCGGCGGCCCCGGTGTCGAGCTCCGCCTCCACGACGATCTTGCCGTCCACGATGTGCAGGCCGCCGCCGAAGCGCAGCAGCGCTGAGACCTCGGCCTTGCGGCAGCAGGGTTTGGTCACCTCCAGGCGGGCCAGCTCGTCTTTCACCGACGCCGTCATCGCCATTCGCGAATCCTCCCATGGGTCTGCTCCCGAGCGAATATCTCGGCGTAGGCATGGGCCAGCCGCTGCGGGTCGTGCCGCGCGGTCCCGTCGTCCATCGCGATCTTCGCCACGGTGAGCGCGGCGCCGAAGTCCCCAGCGACCCGGCGCAGCAGCCGCTCGTCGGGAACCGAGCCGGGGTCGGCCAGCACGGCGTCGATAGTGAGCTCCGGCGCATACGCACCGAGCACCTCGATGTACATCTCCGGGGTGAAACCCTCAGTCTCGCCGCCTTCCGCGGACAGGTTGAGCGTGACCAGACGCCGTGCCGACGTGGTGAGCAGTGCGTCACGCAGGTCGGGCACCAGCAAGTGGGGGATCACGCTGGTGAACCACGATCCAGGACCCAGCACGACCCAGTCGGCTTCCTCGATCGCCGTCAGCGCCTCCGGGCAGGCCGGCGGATCGTGTGGTAGCAACTCCACTGCCACGACGGTGCCGAGCGCCGTGGCCACCGCATGCTGGCCCACCACGGTCTCCATCTCCCGCCGTGCGGACGCGCCGCGCTCCAGCCGCGCGACCAGAGCCTGGATGTCCAGCGCCGTGGACGACATCGGCAGCACCCGGCCCTGGGCACCAAGCAGCCGGCCCACCCAGTCCAGGCCCTCGACGTGGCCGTCGAGCAGCTCCCACAGTGCGACGATCAGCAGGTTGCCGACGGAATGGTTGTGCAACTCGCCGCTGCTCGCGAACCGATGCTGAAGCACCCGCGCCCAGGTGTGGCCCCAGTCGTCGTCGCCGCACAAGGCGGCGAGCGCCATCCGCAGATCGCCCGGCGGCAGCACGCCGAGCTCGCGGCGCAGCCGGCCGCTGGAGCCCCCGTCGTCCGCAACGGTCACCACGGCGCTCAGCCGGCCGCTCACCCGGCGCAGCGCGGACAGCGATGCCGCCAACCCGTGTCCGCCGCCCAGCGCGACGACTTTCGGGCCGGCCAGTCGTTGCCACTCGCCCGTTGTGGTCATTCCCGGCCGAGGTCGCGATGGACCACCAATGTTTCGATACTGATATCTCGCAGCCGCGTCGCGATGGCCTCGGCCATCGCCACGCTGCGGTGCTTGCCGCCGGTGCACCCGATACCCACGGTGACGAACCGCTTGCCCTCGCGCAGATATCCATCGGTCATCGAGGCCAGCAGCTCGGTGTACCGGTCGAGGAATTCAGGCGCCCCGGGCTGGCTCAGGACGTACTCGCTGACACCGATGTCGCGACCGGTCTGCGGACGGAGCTCGGGCACCCAGTGCGGGTTGGGCAGGAAGCGCATATCCGCGACGACGTCGGCGTCGACCGGGATCCCGTACTTGTAGCCGAACGAGACGACGATGGCCTGCAGCCCGGCGTCCGGGTCGGCGAACGCCATCCGGATGCGGGCGGCGAGCTCGTGCACGTTGAGCAAGGACGTATCAAGTACCAGGTCCGCGCCGGTGCGCAGCTCGGACAACAGCTTTCGTTCCTCGTTGATCGCTTCGAGAACGCGGCCGTCGCCTTGCAGCGGATGCGGCCGGCGAGCCGATTCGAACCGCCGTACCAGTGCTTCGTCGCTCGCCTCGAGGAACAGCATGTGCGGGCGGATGCCGCGGTCGGCGAGATTGTCCAGGGCGCCCTGCAGCTCGCTGAAGAACACGCCGCCGCGCACGTCCGCGACAACTGCGATCCTGCGTTGCTCGGTGCGCTCGGTGATGGTGTCGAGCAGCTGCATCAGCAGCGACGGCGGCAGGTTGTCGACGACGAACCAGCCCAGGTCGTCCAGTGCTGCCGTGGCCGCCGTCTTGCCAGCTCCGGACATGCCGGTGACGATCAACAGCTCGGGTTCGTCGGGCTTTGTCTCGACGCTCATCCCGCCGCCACCGCGTCGTCGTCGAGAACCTCACCGGTGGCCATGTCGACCGTGGCAGGCAATGGCTGCGCGGCGACCGCATGCGCGATCGCCTCGGCGGTCCGCGGCCCGATCCCGGGAACCTGCGCGATCTCGTCCACGCTGGCCGCCCGCAGCCGCTTCAGCGAGCCGAACCGGGCGAGCAGTGCCTTCCGTCGGGAAGGCCCCAATCCGGGCACGGCGTCCAGCAGGCTGTCCACCATGGAGCGTGATCGGCGTTGCCGGTGGTAGGTGATAGCGAACCGGTGCGCCTCATCGCGGATCCGCTGCAACAAGTACAAGCCCTCGCTGGACCGCGGCAGGATCACCGGTTCCTCGGAGAAGTCCACGACGACCTCTTCCAGCCGTTTCGCCAGCCCGATGACCGGGATGTCGGCGACCCCGGCCTCGTCCATCGCCAGTCGCGCCGCGTTCACCTGCGGCTTGCCGCCGTCGACCACCACCAGCCCCGGTGCGTAGGCAAACTTCCGGGGCCGTCCGGTCTGCGGGTCCAGCGGCTGGGCCGCCCCAGCTGCAGGGTCCGCGCCGAGCCGCCGGAACCGGCGGCCGAGCACCTCGCGGATCGCGGCGACGTCGTCGAATCCCTGGTATCCGCGGACAGCGAACCGGCGGTACTCCGACTTGCGCGGCAGCCCGTCCTCGAAGACCACCAAGGAAGCGACCACATCGCTGCCCTGCAGGTTCGACACATCGTAGGCCTCGATCCGCAGCGGCGCCTCATCCAGACCGAGTGCCGCCTGCAGCTCCTCCAGCGCACGGCTGCGGGTGGAGAGGTCGCTCGCCCGCCGGGTCTTGTGTACCGCGAGGGCCTGCGCGGCGTTCCGCGCCACTGTGTCCAGGAGCGCACGTTTGTCACCGCGCTGCGGGACGCGCAGGTCGACCCGGCCACCCCGCAGCTCGGTGAGCAGCTGGACCAGGGCCTGCGCCTCGCCAGGGTCGTCCGGCACGGCGGGGACCAGGATCTCCCTCGGCACCGAATCCGTGCCGTTCTCGCCGTAGAGCTGGAGCAGGAACCGCTCGACGAGCTGACCGGTCGACGCGTCGTCGGACTTGTCGGCAACCCATCCGCGCTGGCCGCGGACTCGGCCGCCGCGCACGTAGAAGATCTGCACGGCGACCTCCAGCGGATCCACGGCGAGGGCTACGACGTCGGCGTCGGTAGCGTCGCCGAGCACCACCGTGTTCTGCTCCATCGCCCGCTGTAACGCGGCGATGTCGTCGCGGAGCCGGGCGGCTCGCTCATAGTCGGTCACCTGCGCCGCGGCACGCATCTCCCGCTCCAGCCGGCGCACATACTTCCCGGTCTGGCCCTCCAAGAACGCCACCAGGTCGTCGACGATGGCGCGGTGCTCATCTGCGCTGACCCGGCCGACGCATGGCGCCGAGCACTTGCCGATGTACCCGAGCAGGCATGGCCGGCCCACCTGGCCGGCACGCTTGAAAACGCCGGCGGAGCAACTGCGCACCGGGAACACGCGCAGCAGCTGGTCCAGCGTCTCGCGGATGGCCCAGGCGTGTGCGTACGGGCCGAAGTACCGCACGTCGCGCTTCTTCGCGCCGCGCAGAACCATCGCGCGGGGATACTCCTCGCCCACCGTGACGGCGAGGTAGGGATAGCTCTTGTCGTCGCGGTACCGGATGTTGAACCGCGGGTCGAACTCCTTGATCCAGGAGTACTCGAGTTGCAGGGCCTCGACCTCGGTGCGCACGACCGTCCACTCCACCTTTGCGGCACTGGTGAGCATCGCCAGCGTCCGCGGGTTCAGCGCAGACAGGTCCTGGAAGTAGGAGTTCAACCGCGATCGCAGGCTCTTCGCCTTGCCGACGTACAGCACCCGCCCGGCCGGGTCGCTGAACCGGTACACGCCCGGTTCGTCCGGCACCGAGCCGGGGGACGGGCGGTACGAGGAGGGGTCGGCCACAATCGTTCACACTAGCCATCGCGAGCAGCCCCGCCGTACGGCTCGTCGCCAGGACGAGCCGGCCCCTCTCGACGCGGCTGGCTCAGGCCTTGACGACCTGGTCTCCCCGTACCGACACGGGCACCTCGGGCAAGGGCTCGGGTGCCGGCCCGCCCGCGACCGAACCGTCTTCGATGGAGTACCGGCTGCCGTGGCACTCGCATCTGATCTGCCCATCCATCACGGACGTGACTTGGCAGGCCTGGTGCGTGCACGTGCTGCTGAACCCGCGGAACTCGCCTGCGGACGGCTGCGTGACGACGACCTTCTCGGCAGCCACGATCACGCCGCCACCGACGGGGACGTCGGTCACCGCGACCAGCTCACCAGCCGCGCCGTCGCCGGTCGGGGCGGCAGACGTGCCGGCCGGTGGCTCGGCCGTCGCCTCGGCCGGGCCACCGGTCTCGCTGTCTCCCCCGCAGGCAGCGAGCACCGACGCGACTCCCAGCGCGCCGGCGCCGAGTAGCACGTGGCGCCGACCCACGTCGACCGGCGCGGCAGTCGCGAGCGGTTGCCGGTCGGTCATGGTCTCCTCCAATCCCGATGCTCGCACTCGAACCTCGCCGCCGGAATGACCACGTTCACCACCCCGGTGGGTACATCACCAGGCCTGCAGGCCTGGTGATGTACGGGCAGGCATGGCGTACGTGGTCATTCCACTGGTTTCCCTCGCTCCGGCTCCTGGTAGCTCGATCGCGCGCGTCGTCAGTGTGGAACGGTGCGGTCGCCGGATCGGTTCAATGCCGGCCACGGGTTCGCGTGCGGCACCGGGTTCGTGGTCGAGCTCACACGGTGGCGGGCTGCCGCTCGTCGACGCCCACGCCGAGCATGCGCCGCAGGAACGCGCCGGTATAGCTGTGCTCCACCCGGGCGACGTCCTCGGGCGTACCGGCGGCCACCACCCGGCCGCCGCCGGTGCCCCCCTCCGGCCCCATGTCCACCAGCCAGTCGGCCGTCTTGATCACGTCCATGTTGTGCTCGATCACGATGACGGTGTTGCCCTTGTCCACGAGGTCCTGAAGTACGCCGATGAGCTTGCGGATGTCCTCGAAGTGCAGGCCGGTGGTCGGCTCGTCGAGCACATACACCGTGCGACCGGTGGACCGCCGCTGCAGTTCGGACGCGAGCTTGACCCGCTGCGCCTCACCGCCGGACAGCGTCGGCGCCGGCTGCCCCAGGCGCACGTAGCCCAGTCCCACGTCGACCAGGGTGCGCAGGTGCCGGGCGATGCGGTCGACCGGCGCGAAGAACCCCAGCGCCTCCTCGATCGGCATCTCCAGCACCTCGGCGATGGTTCGGCCCTTGTAGTGCACCTCGAGCGTCTCGCGGTTGTACCGGGCGCCGTGGCAGACCTCGCACGGCACGTAGACGTCGGGTAGGAAGTTCATCTCAATCTTGATCGTTCCGTCGCCGCTGCAGTTCTCGCAACGTCCGCCTTTGACGTTGAAGGAGAACCGGCCCGGCTGGTAGCCGCGAATCTTGGCTTCTTCGGTGCCGGCGAACAGCTGCCGGATGTGGTCGAAGACGCCGGTGTAGGTTGCCGGGTTGCTGCGCGGAGTGCGCCCGATCGGAGACTGGTCGACGTGCACGACCTTGTCCACCAGCTCGACCCCGTCGATACGGCGGTGCCGGCCGGGCACGGTCCGGGCGTTGTACAGCTGCTTGGCGAGCGCGTTGTACAGGATGTCGTTGACCAGCGTGGATTTGCCG
The DNA here is from genome assembly GCA_014534205.1 of Jiangellaceae bacterium. Lineage (GTDB taxonomy): Bacteria > Actinomycetota > Actinomycetes > Jiangellales > Jiangellaceae > JACVRX01. Next base: position 6,782 of record JACVRX010000024.1, on the reverse strand, counting down.
GAACCGCTGACTCCGGTCACCCCGACGAAACAGCCCAGCGGGAAGCTTGCGGCGACGTCCTGCAGGTTGTGCTGGCGCGCGCCGACGATGGTGAGCTGCCGCTTCCGCACGACGGGGCGCCGGATCGCCGGCAACGGGATGCTGCGCCGGCCGGACAGATAGGCGCCAGTGATTGAGCTCTCGTGCCGCACCAGGTCATCGACCGTGCCGGAGACCACGATCTGACCGCCGTGCTCCCCGGCACCCGGGCCGATGTCCACCACCCAGTCCGCGGTCCTGATGGTCTCTTCGTCGTGCTCGACCACGATCAGCGTGTTTCCCAAGTCCCGTAGCCGGACCAGAGTGTCGATCAGCCGGCGGTTGTCCCGCTGGTGCAGCCCGATCGACGGCTCGTCGAGCACGTACAGCACACCGACCAGGCCGGAGCCGATCTGGGTGGCGAGCCGAATCCGCTGCGCCTCGCCGCCGGCCAGTGTGGCCGACGGCCGGTCCAGCGAGAGGTAGTCCAGGCCCACGTCGACCAGGAACCGCAGCCGCTCGTTGATCTCCTTGAGCACCCGCTCCGCGATCTGGCGTTCCCGGTCGGTCAACGTCAAGTCGCGGAGGAAGGCGGCGCACTCGCCGATCGGCATCGCGGCGATCTCGGCGATGCTCTTGCCGCCGAACGTCACCGCCAGGCTCACCGGCTTAAGCCTCGCCCCCCCGCATGCGCCACACGGCACTTCGCGCATGAACCCCTCGAAGCGTTCCCGGCTGGTGTCGGACTCCGCCTCCGCATGCCGGCGCTGCACCCAGGGGATCACACCCTCGTACCCGGTGTAGTACGAGCGCTCGCGGCCGTACCGGTTGCGGTAGCGAACGTGCACCTGCCCGTCGTGGCCGTGCAGCAGCGCCGTGCGCGCCTTGGCCGGCAACCGCTCGAACGGCACGTCGGTGCGGAACCCCACTGTGTCGGCGAGCGCCTGCACGAGCCGGTCGAAGTATTCCGCGCTGTGCACGCCCGACCAGGGTGCGAGTGCCCCCTGGTTGAGCGGCCGGCTTGGATCTGCGACGACGAGCTCCGGGTCGACCTCCATGGTGGTACCGATCCCGGTGCAGACCGGGCATGCACCGAATGGCGAGTTGAACGAGAACGACCGGGGTTCCAGTTCCTCGAAGGACAGGTCGTCGTAAGGGCAGTACAGGTGCTCGGAGAACATCCGCTCCCGGTGCGGGTCGTCGTCGGGCAGGTCGACGAACTCCAGCGTGACCAGCCCGCCGGAGAGCCGCAGCGCGGTCTCCACCGAGTCGGTGAGCCGGCGTTTGGCCGTGTCCTTCACCGTCAATCGGTCGACCACCACCTCGATGGTGTGCTTCTCCTGCTTCTTCAGCCGCGGTGGGTCGGTGAGCTGGTGGACGACGCCGTCGACCCGGACCCGGGCGTAGCCCTGGGCCTGCAGGGTGCGGAACAGGTCGCCGTACTCGCCCTTGCGTGCCCGGACCACCGGTGCGAGCACCTGGAACCGGGAGCCCTGCTCGAGTTCGAGCACCCGGTCGACGATCGACTGCGGCGTCTGCCGGCCGATCGGGCGCCCGCAGACCGGGCAGTGCGGCCGGCCGGCGCGTGCGTAGAGCAGCCGCAGGTAGTCGTAGACCTCGGTGATGGTGCCGACGGTGGAACGCGGATTGCGCGACGTGGCCTTCTGGTCGATGGAGACCGCTGGCGACAGCCCCTCGATGAAGTCGACGTCCGGCTTCTCCATCTGGCCCAGGAACTGCCGCGCGTACGCGGACAGCGATTCGACGTACCGGCGCTGCCCCTCGGCGAAGATGGTGTCGAACGCCAGGCTGGACTTCCCCGAGCCGGACAGCCCGGTGAACACGATGAGCGAGTTGCGCGGCAGGTCGAGCGACACGTCCTTGAGGTTGTGCTCGCGGGCGCCGCGGATCACCAGGGTGTTGCCGTCTTCGCCGACCACGACGCCCAGGCTAGGTGCCCGGCCGGACAATCTCCTCCCGGGTCGGCAGCGCTGCTGGAATGACCACGTGGTGGCGCCCGAACACGAGGTGAGGTGGAGCACTGTTTCTTCTAGGGTCGAGGCGTGCAGGAGCGGCCGGCCGCGACATCCAGCGATGCCTCCTCGGAGTCCCCCGCAGTCGGGCCCGTGACCGCTGCGACCGAACGGCTGCTGCGCACGGCCGGGTCCTTCGACGACACATCGATCGGTGCGCCAAGCATGTGCCCGGGATGGACCCGGGCTCACGTGCTTAGCCACGTCGCACGGAACGCCGACAGTCACACCAACCTGTTTACCTGGGCACGGACCGGCGTACAGACGCCGCAGTATCCGAGCCGGGAAGCCCGGGCCGCGGATATCGATGCTGGGGCCCGGCGGAGCGCCGCCGAGATCGTCGAGGACGTTCGGGCATCCGCGCAGCGGTTCTCGGCAGCTGTCGCGTCATTGCCGGACGAGGCTTGGGAGCGGCAGGTTCGGATGGGACCGGCCGCGACCGGACGTGTCATCCCCGCCCGGCGGGTTCTCTGGCACCGGCTGCGTGAGGTGGAGATCCACCACGTCGACCTCGACTCCGGGTACGCGCCCGCCGACTGGTCCCCGGCCTTTGTCGCGCGCGCGTTGTCTGACACGTACCGCGACTTCGGCCGGCGCGACGACGTCCCAGCGATCACGTTGGTCGTCGACGGGGTCACCGAACGGCTGGGCAGCGGCGGTCCGACAGTGACCGGGTCCGCCGCCGCCGTGCTTGGGTGGCTGACCGGACGCTCCATGGGCGCCGACTTGCGAGTCCACCCACCCGGCCCGCTACCGACGCTGCCACCGTGGGCCTGATGAGCACCTACACCGGCAAGGTCACGCCGGGCGGCCCGCCGGCGGTCCGTGAACTTCGCTACCTGATCGTGACCAAGGCGTCGGTCGGGTGGATGGACAACAACGTCTACGTGCTGCGCTGCCGCGACACCGGCGACGAGTTGGTAATCGACGCGGCCGCGGAGCCCGAGCGGGTTCTCGCACTGTGCGGAGAGGGGCCACTGCGATACGTGGTCACTACTCACCAGCACCCGGACCACTGGGGTGCGCTGGCCGAGGTGGTGCAACGCACCCGGGCGCGGACGGTCGCGCATCCGGCGGATGCCGCCGGAATCCCGGTACCCACCGACCTGCCTGTCTCCGACGGCGACCGGGTCGGCATCGGCTCGGTCGAACTCGAGGTTGTCCACCTAGCCGGGCACACGCCGGGTGGCATCGCGCTGCTCTACGACGACCCGACCGGGCAGCCACACCTGTGGACCGGCGACAGCCTGTTCCCCGGCGGCGTCGGCAATACGCGCGGCAACAGCGCCGACTTCGACCAGCTGCTTGCCGACGTCATCAGCAAGCTGTTCGACCGGCTACCAGACGAGACCTGGGTCTACCCGGGCCACGGCAACGACACGACGCTGGGTGCCGAACGGCCGCAGCTGACGGAATGGCGCCGCCGCGGCTGGTAGTCACTGCGCGGGCGAGCGAGTCGTCCGGTTGGCAGCACGGCGAACGTCACGTCGGGTCTTCAGCAAACTTATGACCGCCGTCAGCAGGACAGTGCCGAAGATCACCGTCAGGGAGAGCCAAATCGGCACCTCGGGCGCCCACGGCACAGGTTCGCCGCCGTTGATGAAGGGCAGCTCGTTGCTGTGCAGCGCCTCCAGGATCAGCTTCACGCCAATGAAGCCGAGAACGAGCGCGAGCCCGTAGGACAGGTACACCAGCCGCCTGAGCAGCCCGCCGATCAGGAAATAGAGCTGGCGCAGTCCCATTAGCGCGAACGCGTTCGCCGTGAAGACCAGGTACGGCTCCTTCGTGAGCCCGTAGATCGCCGGGATGGAGTCCAGTGCGAAGAGCACGTCAGTCGTACCGATGGCGACCATCACGATGAGCATCGGTGTGACCAGCCGCCGGCCATTTGCGCGTACCCACAGCCGCACCCCGTGATACTCCCGCGTGCTGGGCAGCACCCGGCGGAGCCTGCGGACCAGGACGTTCTCCTGGTAGTCGCGCTCGTCGTCCTCGCCATGCCGGGCCAGGGTGATGGCCGTCCACACCAGAAACGCGCCGAACAGGTAGAAGACCCAACTGAACGCAGAGATCGCCGCGGCGCCCAGAGCGATGAACAGCCCCCGCAACACCAGCGCCAGGATGATCCCGATCAGCAGCACCGTCTGCTGGTACTGCCGGGGCACCGCGAACCGGCTCATGATGACGACGAACACGAACAGGTTGTCCACGGACAGGCTGTACTCGGTGAGCCAGCCGGCGAAGAACTCTCCGGCGTATCCGGCACCGGACACGACCCAGACGCCGCTGCCGAATAGCACGGCGAGCGCGATGTAGAGAAGGACCCAGCTAGACGCTTCACGCATCGATGGCTCGTGTGGCCGCCGTCCGATGATGACCAGGTCGGCAGCGATGACGGTGAGCGTCACTGCGATGGTGAGCAGCCATGCAGTGCTATGGATCTGCACGTGGTGATCCCTCCGGGTCCCTGCCGACCGCCGACCGGAGGTCTCTTCCGCCCCGTCCCCCGGAGCCGGCGGCACCGGGCGCGCCGGCCGTGACTGGGCCGGTGAGCCGTGATGACGGCGCCGCCGCGAAGGAGTACTCCCCTCCACGCTCGCTGCGATCCTCTCACGGTGGCCCAATTCGCGGAGAGATCGCCGAACGGCACGCACCTTGGCCACCTGGTCGGAGGCCTCGACATCGCCGCCGGGTGTGGCGTCGGCAACCGCCGTGTCCTCACCGTCGCCTGATCGACGTGCGCAAAACCGTCTCGGAAGCCAACCCATACTGCGGTGCCGGTGGCCGAGGTCGTCCGGGCGTCGGTGCGACCGTCAACCTTGGTAGTGACGGCCTCGCTCGCTGGGTCCACCACGACCGCGACGCCGGCGATGTGACGGAATCAGCGCGACTCTGGTCGCAGTCGCTTCGGCAGCGAGGCCGCCACCAGGTCATAGGACTCGTCGACGGCTTGGTGGATCTCCTCGTCGGGAATCGTCCGCCCGATCCGCAGCGTGTTCCAGCCCGAGCGGCCGATGTAGGCCATCACGGCCGCATCCTCCGGATAGCGCGCCAGCCACTCGTCAGCCTCGTCGCGGGTGCGGCCGCACTTGACGCCGACGCCGTCACCGCCCAAGAAAGCGAAGATCTTCGGCCCGACCTTGGTGACGATGTCGCCTTCCCAGGGCTCGTCCTGCCAGGCACCCGGTTTCTGTAGGCAGTAGCCCAGCAGCTCTTCTGGGGTCACCTCGCGACGCCGGCCGCAGGGTTCATCATCAGCAGTTGTCGCTGCTCGGGTAGGGCCACGTGCTCGCGCCAATCCACAACGCCCCAGCTGCCTGCCTCGCAATCCAGCACCACTATGCCCCCTCCTTTCCAGCAGCTGTGCCTATCTTGGCCTGATGACCGAGTGGTCCGTCGCCCCGAGCGCCGAGCTGAAGCAGGCCATCGACGCTTTCGATCGGTCCTTCCTGGAAGGGCGACTAGATGAGTTCTCGGCGTTCTTCGCCGACGATGCGCAGCTGCTTATCCACGAGCAAGAGACGGTGATCGGCAAGGAAGCGATCCGGGCCTCCTTCGACTTGGTCTTTGAGGGCTTCGACACCTCGGCCTATGCGCCGCGACACGAGATCATCGACGTGCACGGCGACCGGGCCTACGTCCTGGCCTCCTTCGACGAAGTGCTCCGTCCCAAAGATGGGCAGCCGGGCATCCGGATTCACGGACGAGCCGTCCATTTCTGGCGGCGCGAGCGTGACGGCGCTTGGCGAATCGTGAGGCTGCTCACCGCTCGCTCCGCGCCCGAGGAGCTCGAGGGCTGACGGCGCCAGCTGTGCCCGCCGCCTCAGGGCAACGGCCGGGGCCCGGCCGGCGTCACCGAGCGACCCCGGCCTCGTGCATCCCGCGCAGCTCCTTCTTCAGCTCCGCGACCTCGTCGCGCAGCCGGGCGGCCAGCTCGAACTGCAGTTCCGCGGCCGCGCTGTGCATCTGCTCGGTGAGCTGCTGGATCAGCTGAGCCAGGTCGGCCGCTGGCATGCCGGCCAGCTCGGCTGCGTGCCGGCCGACGTCCGACGTGCTGCGCATGCCGGGAACCGACGCCCTCCCGCGGCTCTGCGCCCGGCCCGATCCGCCGATCAGCGCGTCGGTGTCGGCGTCCTCGCGGGCCAGCATCTCGGTGATGTCGCTGATCCGCTTGCGCAGTGGGGTGGGATCGATGCCGTGCGCTTTGTTGTACTCGATCTGCTTCTGCCGCCGGCGGTTGGTCTCGTCGATCGCGTCGCGCATCGACGGGGTTACCGAATCGGCGTACATGTGGACCTGGCCCGAGACGTGGCGGGCCGCCCGACCGATGGTCTGGATCAGCGACGTGCCGGAGCGCAGGAAGCCCTCCTTGTCCGCGTCGAGGATGCTCACCAGCGACACCTCGGGTAGGTCGAGGCCCTCGCGAAGCAGGTTGATGCCCACCAGGACATCGAATTCACCGATGCGCAGCTCGCGCAGCAGCTCCACCCGGCGCAGCGTGTCGACCTCGCTGTGCAGGTATCGCACCCGAACGCCCTGCTCGAGGAGGTAGTCGGTGAGATCCTCGGCCATTTTCTTGGTCAGCGTCGTGACGAGGACCCGCTGGTCGCGCTCGGTGCGCAGCTTGATCTCGTGGATGAGGTCGTCGATCTGGCCCCTGGTCGGCTTGACGACGACCTCCGGGTCGACCAGCCCGGTGGGCCGGATGATCTGCTCGACGACGCCGTTCTC
>JACVRX010000093.1 GCA_014534205.1 Jiangellaceae bacterium | reverse complement strand
GCGACCGTGGTCAGCAGGCCGTGCTTGCTGCGCACCGGCACCGTGCCGGTGTTGAGCAACAGGAAGTTGCCGGTGCCGTACGTGTTCTTGGCGTCTCCCGGCTGGAAGCAGGCCTGACCGAACGTCGCAGCCTGCTGATCGCCGAGCACCCCGGCGACGGGGACGCCGTCGAGCACTGCCGTCGCCCGTCCGTACAGCTCCGACGAGGAGCGGATCTCCGGCAGCATCGCGGTCGGGACGCCGACCTCCGCGCAGATATCCGGGTCCCAGCGGAGCGTCCGCAGGTCCATCAGCAGCGTGCGTGCGGCATTGGTGACGTCGGTGACGTGCGTGCCGCCCTCCGGGCCACCGGTGAGTCGCCACACCAGATAGCTGTCGACGGTCCCGAACAGCAGCTCGCCGCGCTCCGCCGCGCGCCTGGCGCCGTCGACCTGGTCGAGGATCCATGCGGCCTTGGGCCCGGCGAAGTAAGTGGCGAGCGGCAGTCCGGTGACATCGCGGAACCTGTCCAGCCCGCCGTCGGCAGCCAGCCGGTCGCACAAGGGCTGGGTTCGCGTGTCCTGCCACACCACGGCTGGGTAGACCGGCCGCCCTGTGACCCGCTCCCACACGATGGTCGTCTCGCGCTGGTTTGTGACACCGATCGCGGCAACGTCGGTAACTTCGGCGCCGGCCTGCGCCAGCGCGCCCTCCACCACCAGCCTGGTGTTCGTCCAGATCTCCAGCGGGTCGTGCTCGACCCATCCCGGCTTGGGAAACAGCTGGGCGTGTTCTCGTTGGTCGGACGCGACCGGCCGGCCGCTCGAATCGACCAACATGCAGCGGGTGCTAGTCGTCCCCTGATCGATCGCTACAACGTAGTCAGCCATCGACTCAGCCTCCCGGGCCGGACTCCCACACCGTATAGGCGGACATTAGGGTGCCGGTGTGCGCGCTCGAGTGCTGGCCGAGCCGTTTCCCGTCGTCCACCTCGACACCGACGCGTTGGAGGCAACCCGGTTGCTCGTCGATCGGGCGCTTCCCGGTCTGGTGGTGGTGGACCACGACGGCTTGCCGCTGTTCATCCTGCCGGGTTCGCAGGTCCTCCGCTTCGCGTTGCCGGAGTACGTCGAGCAGGATCAGACGCTCGCCTCGGTGTACAGCGAGAGCGATGCGGACGCCTTGTGCGAGAGCCTGCGCGGACGCACCGTGCAGGAGCTCATGCCGTCGAAGAAGTTCTTGCCGCGCCGGCCCGCAAGCCGGCCTATCGTCGCTCCGGACGCCACCGTGATGGAGATCGCTGCGGTGATGGCCGAGCAGCACTCGCCGGTCATCGCCGTCGTGGACGGCGGAAAGATCATCGGCGTCATCACGGTGCACCGGCTGCTGGGTTCTACCCTGCCCGCTACATGAGCGGCCTGGGCGCCGCTGCGTCGCAGTTGGCAGACCATCCAGGACTCCGAACCACACCACACCCTTGCGCTGGCCTCGCGGTGGCCGGGTTCGTCGGCGCCTACGTGCTCATCGCCACCGAATTGGTGCACCGCCCCGCGGCGCCACTCGGCGGCGCCGCCGCCATGGTGGTCATCGGCGCCACCGACGCCCATGCCGCGTTCTTCGTCGAGGACACCGCTGCTGACTGGAACGCCGTCTTCCTGTTGCTCGGCATGATGATCATCGTCGGCGTTCTGAAGCAGACCGGCCTCTCCGAGTACGTCGCGATCTGGCGGCCAAGCGGGCGCGCGGAAGTCCGTTCGCGATCATGGTGATGCTCTGCGCCATTACCGCGGTCGCGTCGGCGCTGCTGGACAACGTCACCACAGCGCTGCTTGTCGCGCCGGTCACGCTCCTGGTGTGCGACCGGATCGGGGCAGACCCGGAGGGTTCCTTATCGCGTTGATACCGGCGAGCAACATCAGTGGCCCGGCGACGCTGATCGGTGATCCACCGAACATCGTTCATCGCCAGTCGGGGCGACCTGTGTTCAACGACTTCCCTGCTGCATCTGGCGCTGTTCGTCATGGTGGCCTACGGGGTGTTCATCGCCCATGCCGATGGCCCTTCCGCAGGTGGTTCAGTTACGACCCGATGCGCGCGGAAAGCGTCATGCGCATCGACGAACGCCGCGCCATCCGGGATCCGGCGCTGCTGCAGCGCAGTCTCGTGATTCTCGCCCTACCTTCGCCACTAGACCTTCGGCTGAGATCTTCGCGTTTCGCCGCGGAACGCGAACGGACCGGAAAGGCCGACGCGCCGACCGCGACCCGCGGTATTCGAGTGACGACCGTGCGTCGTTCCTGTCGGCCAGCCACCGGGCAGAAGAGCCCGAGGGCGCCCGGAGTGCAGCGCAACCCGGGCCGTGATCGGTCGCCGCGGGTCGTGACGCACCTGAGCGGCACACTCGCATGCACCAGAATCGACGTTAGAGTCCGCTCGGGATCGGGCCTACCACGACAGGAGAGCGCACATGGCAGCCGACGTGCCGGGCGAAAGCATTCAGCCCGAGGCCTCCATCGGTCAGCTCGTCGCCGGGATCCGGCAGGATCTCAATGCACTTGTCCGTGGTGAGATCGAGCTGGCCAAAGCCGAGCTGCGCGACAGCGCTGCGCAAGCAGGAGTCGGTGCCGGGTTGCTCGGTGCGGCGGCGTACCTCGCCGTCCTCGCGTCGATCGTCGGATCGGTTGCCCTGGGGTACGCGCTGGTCGCCCTCGGGCTACACCCCGCGTGGGCGTTTCTCGTCGTGGCTGTGTTCTATCTCCTCGTTGCCGGCGTCCTGGCACTGGTCGGCCGGCGCCGCCTCACCCGGGTGCGCGGGCCGGAACGGGCCAAGCGGACGGCGGCACGAGCGGCACAAGTACTTCGTCCGCAATCCCCCACGTGACCGCGAACACGTCACTGCGCCACATCGTCGACGTCCCGGGGCCGTGGGAGCACCGACACATCGCGGCCAACGGTGCCCGGTTCCACGTCGTCTCCATGGGCGACGGGCCGCTGGTGTTGCTGCTGCATGGTTTCCCCGAGTTCTGGTGGGCGTGGCGGCATCAACTTCCCGCCTTGACAGCCGCCGGGTGGCACGCCGCCGCCATGGACCTGCGCGGATACGGCGGCAGTGACAAGACGCCCCGCGGGTACGATCCGGCGACGCTCACCGCGGACGTGACCGGAGTGGTGCGCTCACTCGGTGACCGGCAAGCGGTTCTGGTGGGGCACGGGTGGGGCGGCTACGTGGCGTGGGCGACCGCGGTGCTGCGGCCCGAGTACGTGACCGCACTCGCCGTGCTGTCGATGCCGCATCCGATGCAGCTGCGTCGCCATCTCTTGCGCGGTCTGCGGCAGGCGAGTCACCTGCTCGGCGTCCAGACGCCGTTGGTGCCGGAACGGCGGCTGCTCGCGGACGACGCCGCGTACGTCGAGTCACTGCTCCGGCGGTGGACCGGGCCCGGGTCCGGCTTCCCCGACGACGAGGCGGCCGCCCGGTACCGGGCCGCCATGCGGCTGTGGCCCGCGCCCCACTGTGCGTTGGAGTACCAGCGCTGGGCTATCCGGTCGATGGTCCGCGCGGACGGCCGCAGGTTCGCCCAGCAGATGCAGCGGCCGGTCACCGTGCCGGTGCTGCAGATCCACGGCGCCGCCGACCGGACGGTCGCCGGCCGGGCCGTCACCCAATCGCGCCGGCACGTCTCTGCTCCGCACCGCTGGGTGCGGCTGGCCGGCGTCGGGCACTTCCCGCACGAGGAGGCGCCGGGCCGGGTGAATACCGAGCTTCGGGATTGGTTGCGCGACGTTACCGAGTCCCGTCAGGCACCAGGACCGGGCTCCTGCTGAGGGCGCGGCCGGGCCATCATGTGGTCATTCCAGCACGGTGACCGTCGTCAGGTGCACGGGCCGGTAGGGACGGACTCCGTGGCGGCTGCGGCGGCCTGCACCGCCGGCGTCACCTCGCTGGGCGCCAGCGCGTATCCGGTGGTCGGGTCGGTCAGGGAGGCGGCGAACACCATCCCGTAGACCAGCCCGTCGTCGGCGACCAGCGGGCCACCGCTGTTGCCCGGGCGCACCTCGCCCCTGACTGAGATCACCTCCCGCGCCACGACCTCGGCGTCGTAGATGTCGCGTCCTTGCAGCTCGTGCTCTGCCCGCACGCGCACCGGCTCGGTGCGCTGCGGACCGTTGTCGGGAAAACCGATCACCGCGGCGTCCGCGCCACTGCGCGCGTCCTCCCGGAACGCGAGCGCCGGCCGGTCCAGGCCCGGTACGACCAGCACCGCGATGTCGGTGAGCGGGTCGAACAGCGCCACGCGCGCGGCGAGCGGCTCGCCGTCGGGCACGGCCACCACCGGTTCGGACACCCCGGCGACGACGTGTGCGTTGGTCACGACGCGTTCCGCACCGACGACGAACCCGGTGCCTTCGATCACCCGCTGACACGAGGCCCGTCCGACCACCTTCACCACGCTCCCGGCGGCAGCGCGGATCTCCGGGTCCCGGCTCAGCGTGGCGGTCGGTGCCTCCACCTCGACGATCGGCTCGGGCACCCACGGTGCCACCACCTCGGGGAACCGGCCAGCCGCGACGGCTGCCTCGAAGGCGTCGCGCACCCGCTCAGGCGACACCGGCACCACACCGTCGACGGCTCGCAGGATCCGCGACTCGCGGACGGCGGCTGACGCGTGCGGGATCGCCGAGGTCGAGATGGCGAGCCCCACCGCCCATGCTCCGATCAGCAAGCCCGCCACGGCGAGTAGCGCGCCGGCCAGCGCGTCGAACCGCCGGGCCGGCCGGGACGAGAACTTCGAACGCACCCAACCGCCCGTCCACGCCAGGATGCCCTGCCCGATGGAGGCGCTCGCCAGCACGATGAGCACCGCGAGCACCGACACGCCCAGCCCCGGTTCCAAGCTGCCGAGCAGCACCGGCGCGAGCAGCAGGCCGCCGACGGCCCCGCCGACGAATCCGACGAACGACAGCAAGCCGACGACGAACCCGTGAACCCACCCGGTGTACGCAACAACCAGGGCAAGCACGACCACCAGCCAGTCGACCAGGTTGAGCCCGAGGATCACCGCCGGTGCGCTCCCTGCGGCTCCGGCAGGGACTCCACCCGGTCCCGGTCCCATGGCCGGGCCAACCCGCCGGCCTCCAGCAGGCCACCGAGCAGGGCGGCGGTGAATCCCCATACCAGCAGGTTCCCGACCCGGAACGCTTGACCGACGTAACCGCTCGAGTGCCGCACTCGCAGCCGGTTCGCCGGATCGACGAGCTGAGCCAGCGGCACCCGGTGCACCGCCGCGACCTCCACGGGGTCCACGACCTGCACCGCCGACGGCGCGCGCCACCAGGCGAGCACCGGGGTGACGACGTATCCGCCGGCACGCAACCACAGCTCCGGCAGCGTGGCGAGCACGTCCACCCCGTCCGGATGGAGCCCGGTCTCCTCGTGTGCCTCGCGCAGCGCCGCACCGACCGGGCCGTGGTCGTCCGGGTCGATCACACCACCGGGAAAGGCGGGCGTCCCGGCGTGCGAACGCAGCCCGGACGCCCGCTCGATCAGCAGTACGTCGGCGCCGTGCTGGGCGGACTCGCCGAACAGCACGAGAACTGCCGCCGCTCGCCCGTCACCGTCCCGCGGCAACGGCTCGCGCGACAGCTGCTCTGCCCTTACGTCGGCAACGGCGTCGACGATCCCGCACAGCCACCCCGGTACCGAACCGGAGCGGCTCACTGCGGTCCCTTGAGGAGCTTGGCCGCCGTCTTCGGATCGGTCGGCCCCTCGCCGTACGACGGGCACAGCGCCGCGACAGCGCAGGCGCCGCACGCCGGCCGGCGTGCATGGCAACACCGCCGGCCGTGCCAGATCAGCCGGTGCGAGAGGATCGTCCACTCCCGCTCCGGGAACAGCGCGGCGACGTCGGCCTCGACCCTGTCCGGGTCGACGTTGGCCGTCCAGCCGAATCGGCGAGCGAGCCGGCCGAAGTGCGTGTCCACCGTCAGTCCCGGGACACCGAATGCGTTGCCGAGCACCACGTTGGCGGTCTTGCGACCCACGCCGGGTAGCGTGATCAGGTCCTCCAGCCGCCCCGGTACGCGCCCGTCATACCGGTCGACGAGCGCCTGTGACATCTTGATGATCGACTGCGTTTTGGCTCGGAAGAACCCCGTCTGCTGGATGATCGCCTCGACGTCCGCCGGATCGGCGGCGGCGAGGTCCGCGGGAGTCGGGTACTTGACGAACAGCGTCGGCGTCACCATGTTCACCCGAACGTCCGTCGTCTGCGCGGACAAGATCGTGGCGACCAAGAGCTCGAACGGACTGCGGAAGTCGAGCTCGCAATGGGCGTCCGGATAGACCATGTCGAGCTCCCGGTTGATCCGCCGGGCGCGGCGCACCAGCGCGAGCCGAGACTCCCGACCGGACATCGCCCCAGCCTACGAAGTACCGCCCGGCATGCTTGCGGCATCCGCCGGCACGGCCCGCGCTGACAACGGCATGCGGCGCGCGCCATGATTGGCGTGATGTGACGGGGGTCACACGGCGCCAGGGAGGCGGCATGGACGACGTGTTGCGACGCGCGCCGTTGTTCCGCGAGCTGGACGACGAGGCCGCGGCGGCGCTGCGGGCGTCCATGACGGAGGTGCACCTGGCCCGCGGCGAGGTCCTGTTCCGGGAAGGTGATCCCGGCGACCGCGTCTACGTCGTGATGTCTGGCAAGGTCAAACTGGGCCGCAGCGCCCCGGACGGCCGGGAGAACCTGCTGGCGCTGCTCGGTCCGGGACAGATGTTCGGCGAGCTCTCGCTGTTCGACCCGGGACCGCGGGCCGCAACGGCTACCGCCGTCATCGAGACCACGCTGCTTTGCCTCGGGCACGACGACCTGCTGCCCTGGCTGACCGGCCGCCCGGAGGTTGCCCGCGGACTGCTGCTGCAGTTCGCCCAACGACTGCGCCGATCCAACGACACGGTTGCGGACCTGGTGTTCTCCGACGTCCCGGGCCGGGTGGCCAAGCAGCTGCTGGACCTGTCCACACGGTTCGGCGTGGCGTCTGCCGAGGGCGTCCGGGTGGTCCATGACCTCACCCAGGAGGAGCTTGCTCAGTTGGTCGGGGCCTCGCGCGAGACCGTGAACAAGGCGCTGGCCGATTTCGCCGGCCGCGGCTGGCTGCGGCTCGAGCCGCGCTCGGTGGTGCTGCTCGACCTGGATCGGCTGCGCCGCCGTGCGCGCTGACCATCTGTGCCGCCTGGCGCCGAACCCGCGAGTTGTCGCAGGTTGCGGCCCGCATCTGCGCTGTCCAGCGACTTGTCCGTCCTGACAAGCCGCCGCAGCGCTAGCCCGTCAGGGCCGCGGCGCAGATCGACCAGGTCAGCGAGTGCCGGGCCGGACCACTGATCTGGCTGGTCGGCGTCACCGCCGACCGGCCCGATCAGCTGACGGCGGTCTCGGCGAGGTAGTCGAGTTGGGCGCGGGCGGAGAGCTCCGCCGCCGGCCACAGCGACCGGTCGACGTCGGCGTAGACGATCCGCACGACCTCGGCCGGCGTCGTGGCGCCGGCTGCCAGCGCGGCG
>JACVRX010000124.1 GCA_014534205.1 Jiangellaceae bacterium | reverse complement strand
GTCTGGGCAAGAGCCGCGACGACGACGACGTCGTCTACTTCGACGACCCGGAGCACCAGGCGCAGATCTGGCAGGTGCGCGAGTCGGGCCTGGGCGCGACCGCCCGGGTGCCCGGGCTGCCGGATACCTGGCCCGGCTGGGAGGACTCGGCGGTCGGTCCGGACCGGCTCGGGGACTACCTGCGCGACCTGCAGAAGCTCTACCAGGAGTACGGCTTCGAGCAGGCCTCCCTCTACGGGCACTTCGGGCAAGGTTGCGTGCACACCCGCATCCCGTTCGACCTGGTTCACGCCGACGGTGTGGCACAGTTCCGGTCCTTCATCGAGCGGGCAGCCGACCTGGTCACCGACTACGGCGGGTCGCTGTCCGGCGAGCACGGCGACGGACAGGCCCGCGGCGAGCTGCTGCCCAGGATGTTCGGCCCCGACATCGTGCGCGCGTTCGAGCAGTTCAAGGCGATCTTCGACCCGCACAACAAGATGAACCCGGGCAAGGTCACCCGACCGTACCCCCTCGACAGCAAGCTGCGGCTCGGCACCGACTACGACCACGGCGACGTCAAGACCTATTTCCAGTACCCGCACGACGAGGGCAGCTTCGGCCGCGCCGTGCTCCGCTGCGTCGGCGTGGGCAAATGCCGGCGCCACGGCGGCGGCGTCATGTGCCCCTCCTACATGGCCACTAAAGAGGAGGAACACGCCACCCGGGGCCGCGCCAGACTGCTCTTCGAGATGCTCGACGGCACCGCCCGCGGCGGCGCGATCGGCGACGGGTGGCGCTCCACGGCGGTGCTGGACGCGCTGGATCTGTGCCTGGCCTGCAAGGGGTGCAAGGCCGACTGCCCGGTCAACGTGGACATGGCGACGTACAAGGCCGAGTTCCTGGCGCATCATTACGAGGGCCGGGTACGCCCACGGGCCCACTACGCGATGGGCTGGCTGCCGCTCGCGGCCTTCCTGGTGGCGCGGACCTCGCCGCGGCTGATCAACGCGTTCTCGCACGCACCCGGTCTCGCCCGGCTGGCGAAGCAGGCGGCCGGCGTGGACCGGCGCCGGGAGATCCCGGTCTTCGCGCGGCAGACGTTCCAGCAGTGGTTCGCCGGGCACGCCCCGAACGGCGACGGTACACGCGGCCAGGTGTTGCTGTGGCCGGACACGTTCACCAACCACTTCGACCCGGCCATCGCTCGGGCCGCGGTCGAGGTCCTCGAGCACGCCGGATGGCAGGTGCGGGTGCCCGACCGGCCCGTGTGCTGTGGGCTGACCTGGATCTCCACCGGCCAGCTTGACCTCGCCAAGCGAGTGCTGCAGCGGACGGTGGACGTTCTTCGTCCTTACCTGCGAGACGGGACGCCGATCCTCGGACTCGAGCCCAGCTGCACGGCGGTATTCCGCGGCGATGCCAAGGAGCTGTTCCCGAACGATCAGGACATCGACCGGCTACAGCGGCAGACGGTGACCCTGGCCGAGCTGCTGCACGACCGCAGCCCTGACTGGCGGCCGCCGCGCATCTCGCGCACCGCTCAGATCCAGACCCACTGCCACCACCACGCGATCATGGGATACGCGGCCGACGAGGCCCTGCTCGCCGACGCTGGGGTGGACGCGCACGTGCTGGACTCCGGCTGCTGCGGGCTGGCCGGCAACTTCGGCTTCGAGCAGGGCCACTACGAGGTGTCCGAGGCCTGCGCCGAGCGGGTGCTGCTGCCCGCGGTGCGGGATGCCGCGGAGACCGACGTCATCTTGGCGGACGGGTTCAGCTGCCGTACCCAGGTCGCGCAGAGCGACGCAGGTGGGCGCCGCGGCATGCACCTCGCCGAACTGCTCCGCGCCGGTCTGAACGGTGATGACGGCAGCGGGACGCCCGAGCGGCGCTGGGCGGACCGGCCGGCGGCGCCGTCGCGGGCAGTCCGCATTCTCACCACGGCCGCTGTTGCGGCGGCAGCCGGTCTGCTCGGGTACGGGGCGCGGCGATGGTGGCGCTGACCGCCTCGGCGTACACCATCCCCACGGACGCCCCGGAGGGCGACGGGACGCTGGCCTGGACGAGCACCACGCTGGTGCTGGTGCAAGCCGAGGCGGACGGCTGCACGGGGCTCGGCTGGACCTACGGGCCGGCCGCCACCGCAGGCGTCGTCAACAACCTGCTCGCCGACGTGGTCGGCGACGTCGACCCCGATGACGTCCCGGCCGCCTGTTCTGCGATGCAGCGCCGCATTCGCAACGCCGGGCGGCCGGGCGTGGCCGGCATGGCTCTCTCCGCCGCCGACTGCGCCCTGTGGGATCTCAAGGCCCGCCGCCGGGAGATCTCGTTGACCCAGCTGCTCGGCTCCGTGCGGTCCGCCGTTCCGGTGTACGGCAGCGGCGGCTTCACCACGTACGACGCCGAGCGCCAGCACGCCCAGTTGAGCCGCTGGGTGCATGAGGAGGGCATTCCCCGCATCAAGATCAAGATTGGGGAGTCCTGGGGCAGCGAGGTGCCCCGCGATCTCGCCCGGATGGCGGCCGCCCGACGCACCATCGGCGATGCCGAACTCTACGTCGACGCCAACGGCGGGTACGAGCGCAAACAGGCGATCCGGGTCATGCACGCGGCCAAGGACCTCGACGTGCGCTGGTTCGAGGAACCGGTCAGCTCCGACGACCTTGAGGGCCTGGGCCAGGTGCGGAACGCGGTGCGACCGGACGTCGCCGCCGGCGAGTACGGCTATGACCTTGTCTATTTCCTCCGGATGGCGCCCTACGTGGACTGTCTACAGATCGACGTCACCCGGTGCGGCGGCATCAGCGAGTTCCAGCGCGCCGCTGCCGTGGCCGCGGCGCACGGTCTCGAGGTGTCCGGGCACTGCGCCCCACACCAGCACCTGGCCGTCGCGGCCGCCACGCCGAACCTGCGTCACCTGGAGTGGTTCCACGACCACGTCCGTATCGAACGCCTGTTGTTCGAGGGCGCGGAGGACGCCTCGGGAG
>JACVRX010000054.1 GCA_014534205.1 Jiangellaceae bacterium | reverse complement strand
GGGAGAGGGACGGGCGATGACCGAACAACCTGTCGTCCTGGTCGTGGACGACCAGGCACCGAACCGCCGCCTGTTGGAGGCCGTCCTCGAGCCACGCGGATATCGGGTGCTGAGCGCTGAGTCCGGCGAGGAGGCCCTGCGCCTGCTTGCCGAGGCACCGCCAGACGTGGTGTTGCTCGACATCGTGATGCCTGGCCTGGACGGCTACGAAGTCTGCCGGCGGATTCGCGCAGACGATGCGACGACGACACTTCCGGTCGTCATGATCACGGCCAGTGGGCAGCAGGAGAAGTTACGGGCGCTGGAGGCGGGCGCCGACGACTTCGTCACCAAGCCCTTCGACCAGGCGGAGCTCACCGCGCGGGTCAAGTCGCTGGTCCGCATCAACCGCTACCACCGGACGGTGCAGCGCCAGGCGGCAGAGCTCGCCGTCTGGAACACCGAGCTGGAGCGGCGGGTGCAGGAGCAGGTTGACGAGATCGCGCGCATCGGCCGGCTGCGCAGGTTCCTCTCGCCGCAGGTGGCGAAGCTGGTGACGGCCTCCGAAGAGGACTCTGTGCTGGACAGCCACCGGCGCGAGATCGTCGTCGCCTTCTGTGATCTTCGGGGGTTCAGTGAGTTCGCCGAGTTCAGTGAGCCCGAGGAAGTCATGTCCGTGCTGTCCGACTACCACGCCGCCCTGGGCGACCTGGTATTCCGGTTCGAGGGCACGCTGGAGCGGTTCACCGGGGACGGCCTGATGGTCTTCTTCAACGATCCGCTGCCGTGCGCCGATCCGGCGCATCGCGCCGTGCGGATGGCGGACGCGATGCGTACCCGGGTGCGCGGGCTCGCCCGGCAATGGGCGAGTCAGGGTCACGATCTCGGCTTCTCCATCGGCGTCGCACAGGGATACGCGACGCTGGGCCGGATCGGCTTCGAGGGACGGTTCGACTACGCCGCCATCGGCAGCGTGACGAACCTCGCCGCCCGGCTGTGCGCCGAGGCGGCACCGTGGCAGATCCTGGTGACCCAACGCGTGCAGGCCGCGACCAGCGAGCTCGCTGTCATGGACCCGGTGGGTGACCTCGAGCTACGCGGCTTCCGCCGCCCAGTGCGTGCGTTCGCGGTGCGCGGGATCGACGCTGCGCGGGTCACGACGTGACCGCGCCGGCATGGCCACGCGACCGCCGCACGCTCGCGGACCTCGACGAAGAGCAGCGCTACGCGCGGTTCGACGAGCTGCAGGCGGGGCTGGCCGGCGCCTGGGACGTCATGCGGCTCAACCTGCCCGACGAGTCGGTCGTAGTCGTCCCTTCGGTGACGCTGGACCGGGTCACCGAGCGCAGCGGGAGCATGACCCAGGCGTACGAAGAGCGCTACTTGTTCATGCTGTTGCTGCTGCGGCAACCACGGCTGCGGCTGATCTACGTCACCTCGATGCCGATCCAGCCCGCCATCGTGGAGTACTACCTCGCGCTGCTGCCCGGCGTGATCCCGAGCCATGCCCGGGCGCGGCTCAGCCTGGTCTCGGTGGGAGACTCGTCTCCGCAGCCGCTCAGCGAGAAGCTGCTCGACCGGCCGCGCCTGCTGCGGCGGATCGCGAGCCTGATCCCCGACCGGTCCCGGTCCCATATGGTCCCCTACACCACCACACCGCTGGAGCGTGACATCGCGCTGTCCCTGGGCATCCCCATGTACGGCGCGGATCCCCGGCTGTTCGGCTGGGGCACGAAAACCGGCTGCCGCCGGCTGTTCGCCGAGGAGGAGGTCCGGCATCCGCTGGGCGCCGAGGACCTGCACTCGCTCGCCGACGTCCGCGACGCCGTCGTGTCGATGCGCGCGCGCCGGCCGTCGATCAGCACCGTGATCGTCAAGCTCAACGAGGGCGTCTCCGGCGGCGGCAACGCGCTCGTCGACCTCACCGGGCTGCCGGAGCCCGGCTCGGCCGACGAGCCCGAGCAGGTGACGGACCGGCTGCGATCGATGCGCTTCGAGCTCGCCGGCATGCCGTTCGACGGCTACGTCGCCAAGCTCGCCGAACGTGGCGGGATCGTCGAGGAGCTGATCTCCGGTACGGAGTTGCGCAGCCCCAGCGTGCAGCTGCGCATCTTGCCGTCGGGTGAGGTGGAGCTGCTGTCGACGCACGACCAGCTGCTCGGCGGCCCGAGCGGGCAGAGCTATCTCGGCGCCAAGTTCCCCGCCGACATCGCCTACGCCCGGGCCATCTCGGCGGAGGCAGCCAAGGTCGGCGCCCGGCTGGCGCGCGAAGGTGTGCTCGGCAGGTTCGCCATCGACTTCGTGACGGTGCGCGACCGATCCGGGGACTGGACGCCGTACGCGATCGAGATCAACTTGCGCCGTGGCGGCACCACGCACCCGTTCCTCACCCTGCAGTTCCTCACCGACGGCCGGTACGAAGCAGACACCGGCCTGTTCCGCACGCCGCACGGCAGCGAGAAGCACCTCGTTGCCACGGACCACCTCGATTCGCCGACGCTTCGCGGGCTGACGCTCGACGACCTGTTCGACATCGTCGCCCGCCACGGGCTGCACTTCGACCAAGCCCGGCAAGCCGGTGTCGTCTTCCACATGATGAGCTGCCTCACCGAGAGTGGCCTGATCGGGATGACCGCCATCGGCGACACACCGGAGCAGGCCGAGCGGATTTACCGCACCGCCGAGAACGTGCTGCTGGACGAGGCCGGCGCCGCCCTCGCCGACGCCCCCACGGTCACCCCTCTGGGATGACCACGGACACCACCCCTGCCCACACATGAACAGCCTGCAGGCCCTGGCCAGCATGGTGACGTACGGGCAGTCCTGGTGATGGGCCCGCAGAAACCCGATGAACCACCCGGAGAGCAGCGGCTACCGTCGATCGCCGTGACCAGCGACCCCGCCCTGATCTACGCGCGCGGGCTCACCAAGCGGTTCGGCGAGCTCACCGCCGTGGACGGCATCGACTTCACCGTCGAGCGCGGGGAGGCGTTCGGCTTCCTCGGCCCCAATGGCGCCGGCAAGACGTCGGCCATGCGCATGATCGGCTGCGTCTCCCCGCCTACCGCCGGTGAGCTGCGGGTGCTCGGAATGGACCCGACAACGCACGGGCCCGCTATCCGCGCCCGGCTGGGCGTCGTACCGCAACGCGACACTCTCGACGAAGAGCTCACTGTTCGGGAGAACCTGATCGTGTACGGGCGCTATTTCGGGCTGCCGCGAGCCATCGTCCGGGAACGCGCCGCCGAGCTCCTCGGGTTCGCCCAGCTCGCCGACCGCGCGGACAGCAAGGTCGAGCCGTTGTCCGGCGGGATGAAACGGCGGCTCACCATCGCCCGGGGGCTGATCAACGAGCCGGAGATCTTGCTGCTCGACGAGCCGACGACCGGTCTCGACCCACAGGCCCGGCACCTACTGTGGGACCGCCTCTTCCGGCTCAAGCAGTCCGGCGTCACCCTGGTTCTCACGACGCACTACATGGACGAGGCCGAGCAACTATGTGACCGCCTCGTCGTCATGGACAAGGGCCAGATCGTCGCGCACGGCTCCCCCCGGGAGCTCATCGAGCAGTACTCCACTCGCGAGGTCCTCGAACTGCGGTTCCCGCCGGAAGAGCACGCGAGATACGCCGAGAAGCTGGCCGACCTCGCAGCCCAAATCGAGGTGCTGCAGGACCGGCTGCTGCTCTATACCAACGACGGCGACGACGGCGCAGCGACGGTGCACGCCCGCGGGCTGGCGCCGTTGTCCGTACTCGTCCGCCGGTCCACGTTGGAGGACGTCTTCTTGCATCTAACCGGGCGCTCGCTGGTGGACTGATGGCGGCGTCCACTGAGCTGACAGCCGCCGGTATTCCGGTCCCCGGGCGGCTGTGGGACCGCGCCTTCGGGTACTGGCTCGCGTCCTACCGGCGGGTGTGGCGTGGGTCGGTGTTCGAAGGTTTCGTCCAACCGCTGTTCTTCCTCGCCGCGCTTGGGTTCGGGCTGGGCGCGCTCGTCGATGCGCGGCAGGGCGGCGTCGACGGAGTCAGCTACGTACAGTTCATTGCGCCTGGGATTCTGGCCGCTCAGGCGATGCAGACCGCGTTCGGCGAGGCCACTTACCCCGTGCTGGGGAGCATCAAGTGGCAGCGCCAGTACCACGCGATGCTCGCCGCCCCGCTGCAGATCTCCGACATCGTGCTGGGTCATCTCGTGTTCGTGCTGTTACGCGTGACCATCACCACCGTGGCTTTCCTCGCCGTGTCATGGCTGCTCGGGACGATCCCGTCGCCTTGGGCGGTGCTCGCGCTGCCCGTCGCGGTGTTGTGCGGCATGGCGTACGCCACGCCGATATTCGCATTCGCGGCCCGGCAGGACGACGCCAACGGTTTCGCGCTGCTGTTCCGGTTCGGCTTCATGCCGATGTTCCTGTTCTCCGGCACCTTCTTTCCGGTGGACCAGCTGCCGGGATGGCTACAACCGCTTACCTGGTTGACACCGCTCTGGCACGGCGTTGAGTTGTGCCGGGCGCTCAGCATGGGCACGCCGACGCTCGGGGCCACCACGCTGCACGTCGGTTACCTGCTGGCCTGGATGGTCGGTGGATATTTCCTGGCGGTCCGCTCGCTGCGACGGCGGCTGGTCGTATGACCACCGTCGTTCGAGCCGTCGCCCGGGTCCTACCGGTTCCCGCCGGCGCCGGACTCGCCCGCGCCCTGGTCGAGCGCAACATGCTCGCATTTCGGCACGGCTGGATCGTGCTGATAAGCGGCATCTTCGAGCCGGTGTTCTACCTGTTCTCGCTCGGCGTGGGCCTCGGAGGGCTGATCGGTGTGATCGACGCCGGCGACGGCCGGCTGGTCGAATACCCGGTGTTCGTGGCTCCGGCGCTGATGGCGGCTGCCGCCATGAACGGGGCCATCTACGACGCCACCTTCAACATCTTCTTCAAGCTGAAGTACGCCAAGCTCTACGACTCGGTGCTGGCCACCCCGCTCGGTACCCGGGACGTCGCCGTGGGGGAGATCAGCTGGGCGTTACTCCGCGGCCTGCTGTACTCGGTGGCGTTCCTGCTGGTGGCTGCTGCCACCGGTGTGGTGACCTCCTGGTGGGCGGTGCTCACGATCCCAGCAGCCACGTTGATCGGCTTCGCGTTCGCCGCGGTCGGCATGGCCGCGACGACGTTCATGCGCAGCTGGCAGGACTTCGATTACGTGCAGCTCGCGATCATGCCGATGTTCCTGTTCTCCGCCACCTTCTACCCGCTGTCCACCTATCCTGAGCAGTGGCAGTGGGTGGTGCAGGCCACGCCGCTCTACCACGGCGTTGCGCTGGTGCGCGACCTGATGCTCGGCCAGCTCGGCTTCGGGCTCCTCGGCCATGTGGCCTACTTGGCCGTAATGGGTCTGCTCGGGACGGTCGTCGCCGCCCGCCGCCTGCAACACCTCCTGCTGCCATGACGTCGCTTTCCTGAAATGACCACGTTCACCACCCGCGCCCGTACATCACCAGGCCTGCAGGCCTGGTGATGTACGGGCAAGCCTGGTGATGGCGAGTCGCGTAGCGTCTACCGGGTGGTGGGGGGTGTGCCGCCGGATGACGTGGAGCCGATCCAGCGGCGCACCGTCCGCACCCTCGTCGCCAGCCAGGTCGTCGGCGGACTCGGCGTCTCCGGCGGCATCGCCGTGGGAGCCCTGCTGGCGAGTGAGGTCTACGGCAGCGAGGACCTCGCCGGGCTCGCCCAGAGTGCCCAGGTACTGGGCTCCGCGCTGCTGGCCATCCCGGCAGCTCGGCTCAGCGTCGCTCGTGGCCGGCGCACCGGGCTCGCGTTCGGCTACGGACTCGGGCTCCTCGGTGGAGTGCTGGCCGTGCTGGCCGGGGAGGTCCGCTCCTTTCCGCTGCTGCTCCTCGGCACCGCCCTGTTCGGCGGCGGTACCACCGCGGGCCTGCAGGCGCGTTTCGCGTCGACCGACCTCGCCCGGCCGGCTCGACGAGCCCGGACGTTGTCGCTCGTGGTATGGGCGACCACGATCGGCGCAGTGATCGGGCCCAACCTGGTCGGCCCGGCCGGTTCGCTCGCTGCCACCATCGGGGTGGAACCGCTCGCCGGACCGTTCCTGCTCGGGGCAGCGTTCCTGTTGATCGCCGGCGTGACGGTGATCGTGGGGCTTCGGCCCGACCCACTGGTCGTGGCGAGGTCGTTGCGGGCGGAGCCGGAACCGGCCCGCCGGCACGGCGTACTCCGTCGTGGCGTCACGGCCGCCGCCCAGTCGCCGCAGGCGCTGCTCGGGCTGAGCGCCATCGTGGCCGCGCACACCGCCATGGTGTCGGTCATGGTGATGACGCCGATCCACATGCAGCACGGCCAGGCGACGCTCGAGCTGATCGGCCTGGTGATCAGCGTGCACGTGGCCGGCATGTTCGCATTCTCCCCGGTGATGGGCTGGCTGGCCGACCGGATCGGGCGCATCCCGGTGGTCGCTGGTGCGGCCCTGACGCTCCTCGTGGCGGTGGCGCTGTCCGGCACGTCGTCCGAAGGACACTCCGCGGGCCTGACCGCCGGGCTGTTCCTGCTCGGACTGGGCTGGTCGGGCTGCCTGGTGGCGGGATCGACGTTGCTCACCGAAGGGGTGCCGGTCTCCGAGCGGCCGGCGGCCCAGGGAGCCTCGGACCTGCTGATGGGTCTGTCGGCGGCTGCTGGCGGCGCACTGGCCGGGCTGGTAGTCGGAACGCTGGGATACGGCCTTCTGAACGCCTTCGCGTCGGTGCTGGCGCTCGGGCTGCTGCTCGCGACGGTCGGCGTGTCGAGCTATCTTCGAACGTCAGTTCGGGCTAACGTCCACAAGTGACGTCGGACGTCGAGGTCGTCCACATCCCCACGGAGCGTTGCCGCAGGGTTGTCGGAGCCGACGCGTAGCGTCCGAACCGACGACCAGAACCGGCCGGGTCGCAGCGCGGCCCCTGATCCTTAGGTGACGCCCATGCCAGTTCCCGCGGACCGCGACAAGGCGCTCGATGCCGCGCTCAGCCAGATCAAGCGCTCGTACGGCGAGGGCGCGGTGATGCGGCTCGGCGACGAAGCCCGCGCACCGGTCGAGGTGATCCCCACCGGTTCGATCGCGCTGGACGTCGCCCTCGGCGTCGGCGGCTTCCCGCGCGGCCGAGTGGTGGAAATATACGGTCCGGAAGCGAGCGGCAAAACGTCCATAGCTTTACATGCCGTTGCAAACGCGCAGAAATCAGGCGGGATTGCCGCGTTCATCGACGCCGAGCACGCCCTCGACCCGGAGTATGCCCATGCGCTCGGCGTTGATACTGCCGCGCTACTGGTCTCCCAGCCGGATTCTGGTGAGCAGGCGCTGGAGATCGCGGACACGCTGATCCGCTCCGGTGCGCTCGACGTCATCGTGATCGACTCTGTCGCCGCGCTGGTGCCCCGCGCCGAGATCGAAGGCGAGATGGGCGACAGCCACGTGGGCCTGCAGGCCCGGCTGATGAGTCAGGCGCTCCGGAAAATCGTCGGTGCGCTGAATCATTCGAAAACAACCGCGATATTCATAAACCAACTTCGCGAAAAAATAGGCATTATGTTCGGTTCGCCAGAAACCACCACTGGTGGCAAGGCGCTGAAGTTCTATGCGTCGGTCCGGCTGGACGTGCGCCGGATCGAGACGCTCAAGGACGGCACCGATGCGGTGGGGAACCGCACCCGGGTCAAGGTGGTCAAGAACAAGCATGCGCCGCCGTTCCGCCAGGCCGAGTTCGACATGCTGTACGGGCAAGGGATCAGCCGCGAGGGTGGCCTGATCGACCTGGGTGTCGAACACGGTCTCGTGCGCAAGGCCGGTGCCTGGTACACCTACGAGGGGGACCAGCTCGGTCAGGGCAAGGAGAACGCGCGCAAGTTCCTGGTCGACAACCCGGACCTGGCCGACGAGATCGAGAAACGGATTAAGGACAAGCTCGGAGTAGGCCCGCGCATCGACACCCCGGCAGAGCCGCCGGTCGACTTCTAGCTGCGAGACCTATGCCGAGACCACCGCGCGAACCCCCAGCCCGGGCGGACGACGACCCCGAGCCCGACCCGGAGAGCGTCGCCCGGACCATCGCGCTGCGCCGGCTGGCGGCTGCGCCGCAGACACGAGCGCAGCTCGACGAGGCCATGCGGCGTCGTGGCGTGCCCGACGATGTGCGGAAACGGGTACTGACCCGGTTCACCGAGGTCGGGCTGGTCGACGACGTGCTGTTCGCACAGGCATGGGTGCACTCGCGGCACGCCGGTCGTGGCCTGGCCGGCCGGGCGCTGGCCGCGGAACTGCATCGGCGCGGGGTGGAGCGGGCCGTCGTCGAGGACGCGCTCGCCGACCTGCCGCCGGAGGCGGAGGAGGCGACGGCGCGGCGACTGGTCGCCACCAAGCTTTCGGCCACGCACGGCCTCGACCCAGCGGCACGGCTGCGGCGACTGGTCGGGCTACTCGCCCGCAAGGGCTATCCGTCCGGCATGGCATACCGGGTGGTGCGCGACGTGCTTGCCGACGACACAGCCGTCGACGATGTGCTCACCGAGGTAGAGGCAGCGCCCTAGCCCGGACGGCTCAGCCCGGACGGCTCCTTGACCATTTCGTTACCTGCTCTTAACCTCAACGGCAGGGACTCCGCCACCGCGGACACCGCCGACAACAGCAGACGCTCGCCAGACACCGCAAAGTCTCCGGTCGATGACCGGTAGGTAGAACGCTCTTGGTGTCCCTGCTGCCAGGGACCAGAGCCGACGCTCGCCGTCGGGACGCACGGCACCCGCTGGGTGATCCGGCGTCGCGCTACTTCGGTGTCGCCCGCGGCCCGCGGTCCGGATCCCGCAGCGCGGACCGTCCTGCGAGGGACGCTCGAGGTGAAGGAGCCGGCGATGGACATGGGTGCAGCGGCACTGGTCGTCGGGATCCTGATCGCCATCCTGCTCGCAGTTGTTGCCTTCGTTGCCTTCGCCCTGCTACGCCGATCGTCAGCGAGAACCGGAACAACACCTGCGGCGAACGAGGCCACCGTGCTGCAGGCGCGCGGCGAGGCGGAGGAGCTGCGGGCCCAAGCTCGCTCGGAGGCCAAGGACCTGCGGGCCCGCGCCCAAGCGGAGGCTGAGCAGATCCGGCTGCGCGCGGGCGAAGTCACCGAGCGCGCGCAGCAGGCTCGGGCCGACGCGGAGGCCGAGGCCCACGTGATGCGGGCGGACCTGTCCGCACAGCGGCAGGACCTAGACCGGCGCGACGCCTGGCTCACCGAGCGCGAGAAGCGACTGGACGCGGAGGCTCGAGCGCTGGAAGAGCGGGCCGCCGAACTGGTCCGGCTGGAAACCGAGATCGACGAGAAGACTGCTGTCCTGCGCCAAGTCGAGGAGGAGCGGCGCGCCATCCTGGAGCGTGCCGCTGGACTAACGGCCGAGCAGGCCAAGGCCGAGCTGGTCGCCGCGGTGGAGGCGCAGGCCAAACGGGAAGCCGCGCTACTCGTCCGCGAGATCGAGCGGGAGGCCAACGAGCAAGGCGAGGCCAGGGCCCGGGAGATCATCACGCTAGCAATCCAGCGGCTTGCCTCCGAGCAGACCGCCGAGTCGGTGGTGTCCGTGCTGCATTTGCCGGCCGACGAGATGAAGGGCCGCATCATCGGGCGGGAAGGCCGCAACATCCGCGCCTTCGAGCAGGTCACCGGCGTCAACCTGATCATCGACGACACGCCGGAGGCGGTGCTCCTCTCCTGCTTCGACCCGGTCCGCCGGGAGGTCGCGCGGCTGGCGCTGGAGGGGCTGGTCCTCGACGGCCGCATTCACCCGCACCGCATCGAGGAGCAGTACGAGCGCAGCAAGGCCGAGGTAGAGAAGCTCTGCGTGCGGGCCGGCGAAGACGCTCTCGTCACCCTGGGCATCACCGACATGCACCCGGACCTGGTCGCCCTGCTCGGCCGGCTGCGCTACCGGACGTCGTACGGCCAGAACGTGCTCAAGCACCTGGTCGAGTCGGCCCACCTGGCCGGGATGATGGCCGCCGAGCTGGGGCTCGACGTCGTTCTGCTGAAGCGGTGCGCGCTGTTGCACGACGTCGGGAAGGCGCTCACGCACGAGGTCGAGGGAAGCCACGCGATCATCGGCGCGGAGATCGCCCGCCGGTACGGCGAGCACGAGGACGTCGTGCACGCGATCGAGGCGCACCACAACGAGGTCGAGGTGCGCACCGTGGAAGCGGTGCTCACCCAGGCGGCCGACGCAATTTCCGGTGGTCGACCCGGGGCGCGCCGGGAGTCGCTCGAGGCGTACGTCAAGCGTCTGCAGCGGCTGGAGGAGATCGCGAAGGCGCATGACGGGGTTGAGAAGGTGTTCGCCATGCAGGCCGGACGTGAGGTTCGCGTCATGGTGCTGCCCGACGCCGTGGACGACCTCGCCGCAGGGGTGCTGGCGCGCGACATAGCCAAGCAGGTCGAGGAGGAGCTGACCTACCCGGGGCAGATCCGGATCACCGTCGTTCGGGAGTCGCGGGCCACCGAGATCGCCCGCTGACTCGACGAACGTCTAAGCCGGGTGGGCGCCCGGTGCCTGTGCCTGGATCTCCGCCTGCTCGGCCGCGACGACGCCGCCGGCCGCCTTGGCGGTGCCGCGGCGCTCCAGCCAGACGGCCAGCCGGGAGATGGAGAAGTTCACCGCGATGTAGATGACGGCGCCGACGACGAAGAACTGGAACCAGTAGCGCTGGCCGAAGAACTGCGTGTTCGTTTGAATCCGCCGCAGCAGCTCCGCATATCCGACGATGAAACCCAGCGAAGTGTCCTTGAGCAGCACAACCAGCTGGCTGACCAGAGACGGCAGCATCCGGCGGACGGCCTGCGGGAGGAGGATGCTGAACAGCGTCTGGATCTTGGTCAGTCCGATCGCATACGCCGCCTCAGTCTGGCCTTTCGGCAACGAGACGATGCCGGCGCGCAGAATCTCGGCCACCACAGCGCTGTTGTAGATCACCAAGCCGAAGACGACGCCCCAGTACAGCGGCATGCCGAGCGCGATGACGCCGAAGAACATCAGCAGCACGACCGGCAGTCCCCGGAAGAACTCGATGACCGCCGTGGTCGGCAGCCGAACCCACGGTGCCTCGGCCGTTCTCACGACGGCGAGCACCACCCCGGCGGCCGCCGCGAGCACCGCCGCTACCCCAGCGGCGCGAAGCGTGTCGCCGAGCCCGGTCACCAGGAGAGACCGCCAGACCGATTCGGCGGTCTGGCCCAGTGGTGGGTCGGTGAACACCTGCCACCGTTCGGGGTCCCATTGCTCCCGCTCGTCGAGCTGCCGGTACGCGAGGTAGAGCACCGCCAACAAGGCAACACCCGCGACCACCGACCAGATCGCCTCCCGGCGCCGCGCCCGCGGCCCCGGAGCGTCGTACAGCACCGAGCTCACCGGGCGAACGCCACCCTTCGCTCCACCCAACCGGCCAGCAGGCCAGCGGGGATGGTGATCACGAGATAGAAGAAGGCGACGCCCAACAACACCGCTACGACGTTGGCCGGGTTGGCCGGCGCCAATTGCTTGCCGACCCCGAACAGCTCGACCACAAAGAAGCCACCGGCCACCGAGCTGTTCTTGGTCAACGCGATGAAGATGTTGATCAGCGGCGGGATGACGGTGCGCAGTGCTTGCGGGAGCACGATGGCTCGTAGCGTCTGAGTAAACGTCAAGCCGACTGCGCGGGCAGCCTCCGCCTGCCCGACGCCGACACTGTTGACACCGGAACGGACCGCCTCGCAGACGAACGCGGCGGTGTATACCGAGAGCGCGCCGACCGCCGAGACGAAGAACGCCAACCTTATGCCGACCTGCGGGGCGACGAAGACGAAGAAGATGAAGACCAAGGTGAGTGGGGTGTTACGGACCGTCTCGACGTAGATCGCGCCAAACCATCGCAGCGGCGCGACCGGTGAGACCCGGAACGCGCCCAGCAGTGTGCCGAGAGCGAGCGCGATAGCAGCAGAGATCAGGGCGAGCGCGAGCGTCGTGCGGAACCCTTCCAGATACAGGGGGAGGTTCTCGATTACCGCATCCACGACGGGCTGCTTTCTACGACGTTGCCGGCACCGGCTTGGGTGGGCCGTGCGTGGCGGCCCCCCCCCCCACCGGCATCACGTCGTGGGCTCGTACCGGTCGCCCGCCCGCGGCGCCGGGGTCGCCCGGCCCCGTGCGGCGGGTTGCCCCCCAGCCGGCTCCCCGCGGCCGGC
>JACVRX010000012.1 GCA_014534205.1 Jiangellaceae bacterium | reverse complement strand
TACATGTGGTGCGCCCACACGGCCAGCGACAGACCGGCGTTCGCGTCCGTCGCGAGCACCAGGTTCTTGTAGCCGAAGAGCGGTTTGCGGCTGAACTCCGGCAGTATCTCTGAGATGATCCCGAAGAACGGCAACGCGATGATGTAGACCTCGGGATGGCCGAAGAACCAGAACAGGTGCTGGAACAGGATCGCCCCGCCGCTGGACGGCTCGAAGATGTGCGTGCCGAACTGCCGGTCGGCGAAGAATGCGAAGAGCACGGCCGCCAACAGCGGGAACGCCATCAGCACCAAGATGCTGGTCACCACGATGTTCCAGGTGAAGATCGGCATCCGGAACATGGTCATTCCGGGCGCCCGCATGCAGATGATCGTGGTGACGAAGTTGACGGCGCCGAGGATGGTGCCGAAGCCCGCCACCAACAGCCCCGCAACCCATAGGTCGCCGCCGGTCTGCGGGGTGTACAGGTCGTTGCTGAGCGGCATGTACACGGTCCAGCCGAAGTCCGCCGCCCCGCCTGGGGTGAAGAAGCCGGAGAACGCGATCAGCCCACCGAATAGGAACAGCCAGTAGCTGAACATGTTCAGCCGCGGGAAGGCGACGTCGGGGGAGCCGATCTGCAGCGGCATGACCACGTTCGCGAACCCGACGAACAGCGGCGTCGCGAACAGCAGGAGCATGATCGTGCCATGCATGGTGAACATCTGGTTGTAGATCTCGTCCCGGACGAACTGGGTGCCGGGCGAGAACAGCTCCGCCCGTATCACCATCGCCATCGCCCCGGCTAACAGGAAGAAGACGAACGACGTGATCAGGTAGAGGTAGCCGATCACCTTGTGGTCCGTGGTGGTCATCCAGCGGACGATGACGCTGCCGGGCTTGCGGACTCGCGCAGCCGGCTCCGTGACCACCGTCGCCGTGCGTTCCGCGTACGTGGTCATCGCTCGCTCCGTTTCCCGCTAGGCACTTGCGGTTGGTTCTCGGTGAGCGGCTCGGTCGAGAACGATCCGCGCAACGGCGCCTCCACCTGACCAGTTTGCCCCGCATCGCGCAAGCTGGCGATATGGTCTTCGAACTCATTCTGCGACACGACGTGCACCCGGAAAATCATCCGGGCGTGATACGCGCCGCAGAGCTCGGCGCACCGGCCTGTGTACGTGCCCTCTCGGTTGGGGGTGACCTGGAAGACGTTCTCTTTGCCGGGGATGACGTCCATCTTGAAATAGAACTGCGGCACCCAGAACGAGTGGATGACGTCGGGCGAGTTCAGCTCGAACCGGACGGTCTGGTCGACCGGCAGGTAGAGGGTGGTCGGGTCGGTGGTGGTGCCGGCGTCGTAGACGTCCTCGTCGGCGTAGTTGAACGTCCACGCCCACTGCTGGCCGATCACGCCGACGGTGAGGTCGGGCTCCTCGCTGACGTCGAGGATCTCGTTCTGGTTCTGCGCCGTGTAAAAGAACAGCGCGCCGATCACGGTGAACGGCGCGATCGTGTACAGGAACTCGATGGGCAGGTTGTAGCGGGTCTGCGGCGGCAGGCTGGCGTCCCGCCGGCGGTACGCGAAGGCCGACCACAGAATGAGACCCCAGACCAGCACGCCGACGCCCATGGCGGCGATCCAGGTTCCGGTCCAGAGGTCGCCGATCAGTGGGGCTTCCTCGGTGCCGGCTTCCGGCAGGCCGGCCCGTCTCCACTGCTCCCAGGTCTCGCCGGCACATCCGCTGAGCAGGACCATCGCGGCGGCGCACCCGAGCCACCAGCGGAAGCGCCGCCCGGCCGGCCGATCGGTGCTGGTCACACGCACGAGGCGCCCTCCGCGCAGCTGCCATTGCTGTCGGAGTCACATTAGCGGCTAGGAAGCGTTCCGCGGCGATCGACTGGGCGGCTACCGTCAAGGCGTGCCCGACGCTCCGACCGGCTATCTGGACGCGGCCTCCACCGAGCCGCTGCACCCAGCGGCGCGTGAAGTCATGCTCGCTGCGATCGAGGACGGGTGGGCAGACCCGGCTCGGCTCTACGGCAGCGCCCGGCGGGCACGGCTGCTGCTCGAGAACGCCCGCCAAGTGCTGGCCGCAGCCCTCGATGCGCGGGCCGACGAGATCTATTTCACGTCGTCGGGCACGCAGGCCGTCCACCTGGGGCTACAAGGTTCTGCCGCTGGCCGGCGACGCGTCGGTCGGCGAGTGGTGGTGTCCGCTGTGGAGCACTCCAGCGTGCTGCAGGCCGCAGGTGCGCTGAGCTCCGACGGCGGCATCGCGGCGCAGGTGCCTGTCGACCGCTTCGGGCGGGTGGACGCCGACGTGTTCGCGGCGGCATTGACGGACGACACTGCCGTCGCCTGCCTGCAGGCGGCCAATCACGAGGTCGGGACGGTGCAGCCGGTCGCCGCGGTAGCTGCGCGGTGCGCGGATCACGGCATACCACTGCTCGTGGACGCGGCGCAGGTCGTCGGCAGATTGCCGGTTCCGGCCGGCTGGTCGGTCCTGGCGGCGAGCGCGCACAAGTGGGGCGGCCCGGCCGGTGTCGGCGTGCTGGCGGTGCGCCGGGGGGTGCGATGGCGCTCGCCGCTGCCGCCGGATGAGCGCGGGTTCGGCGCGGTGCCCGGGTTCGAGAACGTGCCCGCAGCCTTGGCCGCCGCGGCGGCGCTTCAGGTGCGATCGGCCGAGGCCGCGACGCTCGCCGAGACACATGGGGCGCTGGTCGACCGGGTCCGGGCGCAGGTACCGGCGATGGTCCCCGACGTCGAGGTGGTCGGGCACCCGACCGAGCGACTGCCGCACGTCGTCACGTTCTCGTGCCTCTACGTCGACGGGGAGGCGCTCCTGACCGAGCTGGACAAGGAGGGGTTCGCGGTGTCCAGCGGGTCGTCGTGCACGGCGAGCACACTGCGGCCGAGTCACGTGCTGGAGGCTATGGGCGTGCTCACCCACGGCAACGTGCGGGTGTCGCTCGCCCGGACCACCACCGCCGGGGACGTCGAGCGGTTTCTCGTCGTGCTGCCAGACGTCGTCGCCCGGGTTCGCGCCATGGCGGGAGCGGACCGGCTGTGATGCCCGAACTGATCCTGGACTGTCGCGGCATGCGCTGCCCGCTGCCGGTGATCGAGCTGGCCCGGCGGATCGGCGACGTCGAGGTCGGCTCGGTCGTCGCCGTCGTCTCGGACGATCCGGCCGCCGCCGTGGACGTCCCAGCCTGGTGCCGGTTACGCGTGCACGAGTACGTCGGGCAGGGCCAGTCCGTGGACGGCGTCCCCTCGTACTTGGTACGCCGGGCCTGACGCGGGTCAGCGCGACTGCAGCGCGTCCAGGCAACCCATCGCAGCCGCGAGCCGGCGGTTCGGAGCCGGATGGTGCAGCGTCGCGCTAGGCGTTGCGAGTGCTGCCGAACCTTCGCTCGACGGGCATCACCGGACGCCCGTCCGCGGTGTGAGAGTCGACGTGGTACGGCCGAAGACCGGGATCAGGTCGACAAACGGAACCAGCCGCCTGGGTAGCCGCTCGCACGGCGAGGACCTGACCGCTCTTGAACCGCAAGACCCGCTGAGTGCGATCGGCGTCAGCGTAGAACGTGCCTCCTCGCGCATCGTCATCCACTTCTGCTGGCGCGTGGCGACGAGTTGCTCAGGGGCATGTATCGGGAGCGTTGGCGCGGGCTGCTCAGGAGCGTCGAACGCGCAAGTGCGACGCCACCGCCTCTACGGCCGGAAGCCCGTACGCCTTGCCCAACCGGTCCAGCACGTGTACCTGGCTGAGCTTGTACTCCTGCGGACCGACGGTTTCCAGGACGTAGGACGCGAGCAGCGAGCCGACTTGCGCGCACTGCACGAGGGAAAGCCCCCAGGCGACCGCGGTCAGGAAGCCCGCGCGGAAAGCGTCGCCGACGCCGGTCGGGTCCACGACCATCCGCTCACCAGCGGCCGGGACATGAAGCTCCGTCCGCCCTGACTGCTCTATCCGGCATCCGTTGGGTCCCAGCGTCGTAACCCGGACACCGACCTGTTCGAGCACCTCCTCCGGGCTCCAGCCGGTCTTCTTCTCCAGCAAGGCGGCCTCGTACTCGTTGCTGAACAGATACGCAGCTCCGGTGGCCAGCTGCCGGATCTGCGGCCCCTCCATCCGAGCCAGCTGTTGAGACGGATCCGCAGCGAACCGATACCCGCGGAACCGGCACTCATCGGTGTGACGCAGCATCGCCTCCGGATCGTTCGGGCTGATCACCACGAGGTCCGGCCCGCCGATCCGCTTGGCCATCGGCAGCAGCTCGATGTCGCGGGCCTCGCTCATCGCGCCTGGATAGAAGCTCGCGATCTGCGCGCCGCCGATGTCGGTAGTGCACACGAACCTGGCCGTGTGCCGCATAGTCGACACATGGACGCTCTCACAGTCGACGCCATGCCGCTCGAGCCAGGACCGGTAGTCGGCGAAGTCCTCGCCGACCGCACCGACGAGCACTGGCGACAGGCCAAGGCTGGCCATGCCGAAGCAGATGTTCGCCCCGACCCCGCCGCGGCGGATCTGCAGATCGTCGACCAGGAACGACAGCGAGACCTTGTCCAGGTGGCCGACCACCATCGAGTCGGCGAACCGGCCGGCAAAGCTCATCAGGTGATCGGTCGCGATCGACCCGGTCACGGCGATCTTCACGAGCCGTCAGTGTAGGTGCGCCTCTTGGCAAGGGGTCGGCCGCACGGAACACCGGCGACGGACTGTTGTCCGCGCGGCGTTCATCATGACGTCGACGACCCGTAGAGATCGTAATCGCGCCAGGACAAAGCACCCAGGTCGGTGGACCAGGGTCTACGCGGACTGGGAACGCGGCTCCTCGATGATGCCAGCACTGAGATGATCTTTGTGGCGGGCCGCAACTGATTGTTCGTTCGGACCGCGACTGGCAAGAGCTATCCCGTCGACGGCAAGTACCTTGCGGGTACCGCGCTCCGGCCCGGCTCGGGCATCAGCGCGCGGTCTAGTGGAAGGAGTCGCCGCAGGCGCAGGAGCCGGTCGCGTTGGGGTTGTCGATGGTGAAGCCCTGCTTAGAGATCGTGTCGACGAAGTCGATGGTGGCGCCGACGAGGTAGGGCGCACTCATCCGGTCGACCACGACGTTCACGCCGCCAAAGTCCTCGACGATGTCGCCATCGAGCGAACGCTCGTCGAAGAACAGCTGATACCGCAGTCCGGAGCAACCGCCAGGCTGCACGGCCACCCGCAGCGCCAGGTCTTCCCGGCCCTCCTGCTCGAGCAGGTTCTTGACCTTCGTCGCCGCGTTGTCGCTGAGGACGACGCCCTGTGCCGTCTGTTCCTGAACCGTCATGTCGATCTGCTCCTGGGTTCTTGGCCGGCCGGCTCTTTACCGTCGAACGCTGGCGCTGGAGCCGGCATTCCGTGCACTCCTATCGTTACACACTTCAGCGGCGGCTCCACGTGCGTGCCACCCGCGCCGCAACCGTGGCGAGGCTTTCAGCCGGGTCGCCGAACGCCGCCGCCGTGCCCACCACGTCGATGACGGAGTATGCCGATTCGATGCCGTTTGCCCGAAGTTCTCTACTACCTATCTGCACGTCGCCGGCCAGCACGACGCACGGTCGCATCGCCTGCCCGGCGAGCGCTGCGACCCCGGAAACGACCTTCCCGCTCATCGACTGCCAGTCCAGCCGGCCCTCGCCGGTGAGCACCAAGTCCGCTGCTCGCACCGCATCGGCGATTCCGAGCGCGTCCGCCACGGTGGCGAAGCCGGCCACGCGGCGCGCGCCCAGGAGGAGCAAGGCGTATCCCAGACCACCCGCGGCGCCGGCGCCGGGCGTGTCGGCGGGCGCGCGGCCGGCCAGATGCGCGAACCGGGACAACGCCCCGTCGACCTCGATCAGCCGCTCCGCCGCGATGCCCTTCTGCGGCCCGAACACGTTCGTCGCGCCGCGCAGGCCCAGCAGCGGGTTGTCGACGTCGGACGCCGCTACGAGCACAGCGCCGGTCAGCCGTCGTCGAGCCGGCTCCAGGTCCACGCTGCGCAGCTCAGCCAGGCCGTCGACGCCGGCGGTCAGTGCGCCCGCCGGCTCGCTGGTCGCACCCAGAGCGGCGAGCAAGCCGGCGCCAGCGTCGTTCGTCCCGCTGCCGCCGAGCCCGACCACGACCCGCCGCGCACCAGCATCGACCGCCACCGCGACGAGTTCGCCTACCCCGTACGTCGACGCCTGTTCTACACCGCTGGATGACCGGGTGGACGCGCTGGGCAGCAGCGCCAGACCGCACGCCTGGGCCGACTCGACGTAGGCCGTGTGATCGACGAGCAGCAATGTCGCCGGTACCGGGCTGCCGAGCGGCCCGCGCACCGTCACCGCGAGCAGCTCCCCGCCGAGCGCGACGTGCAGGACGTCGACGAATCCTGGCCCGCCGTCGGCTATCGGCACTTGGACGATCTCGTCGTTGGGTGCGGCGCGCCGCCAGCCGTCCGCGATCGCGGCTGCGACCTCGACGGCGGTGAGGGTGCCGGCAAATTTGTCCGGCGCCACCAGCACCCGCATAGGGCAGAGTCTGCCGCATGCGGATCCGCCCGCTCCGGGCCGAGGACGTACCCGAGTCAGCCAACCTGTGCGGCGTCGCGCCGACGGTCGTCGCCCACTTCCTCGAGCACGACGCCCCCGGCTGTTGGGCCGCTGACGACGCTGGTTCCCTTGCTGGCGTTGCGCTTTCCAGCCGGCGAGACCTGTTGTGGTGCCTGGCCCGGCTGACGATGCGACCGGAGGCGGCCGGCATGACGGCCCCGCTGCTCGAGGCGGCCCTCGGGTACAGCCGCGGTTGCCTGCGAGGTCTTGCCGTGCTCGACGACGACCCCGCCACGGCCCGCTGCGTTCGGCTCGCCGGATTCACGCTGCACCCGACGATGCGGCTCTCCGGTCAGGTGGACCGCGCGGCGCTGCCCATCGTCGACGGCGTCCGCGAGGGAACCGACGGGGACCGCGCGTTGGTGCAGTCCACCGACCGGCAGGTCCGCGGCGCGGCTCGCGGGCCGGACCACGAGCCGCTACTGACCGGCGCGTCGCTGCTGGTCTGTGACATCACGACCGGGTCCGGCTACGCCTTCCACCACGACGGCACGCCGATCGCCGTCGCCGCGACCCGCCGGGACGTCGGCCGCCGGCTGCTGTGGGAGGTGCTCGCGCGCGGCGGACCACAGCGCACGATGCACGTCGCACGGCTTTCCGCCGAGCAGGACTGGGCGACAGACGTCGGCCTCGCTGCGGGCCTTGGTTTGCACGTCGGCGGGTATCTCGCGCTGCGGCATATGCGCCCGCCCGCGCCGTACCTTCCTGCGCCGGTGTTCGGATGAGTACTCCACCAGATCCGGCTACTGCCGCCCTGGTGAGTGGCACCGTCTGAGTGGCTCGGCAAATGCGGCATTCCGGGCGTGATTGCGACCGCTCCAGGTGCCGATCACGACGGTCCAGCCTGCCACTCGACACCAATCGACACGGTGGCCGGCTCCCGCGTCAAGGCCGGGAGACCAACCAGCGCCCCGCGGATTCGCCGCGAAGCGTGGAAGAATTGACCGGTGACTACCGAAGCGCCGCCGTTGCTGCTGCTCGGCCGCCGAGCGGACGAGCGCAGCGAGCGCGGTGTCGAATGCCCTGGTGACCTGCCGCCAGCAAGCGATCCGGACCTGGTGGCGCGGGCTCGCCGTGCTCGCGAGGAGCTTGCCGATCGAGCGTTCATCCTCGGTCACCACTACCAGCGCGACGAGGTCATCCAGTTCGCCGACGTCACTGGTGATTCGTTCAAGCTGGCCCGCGAAGCGGCGGCGCGGCCGGAGGCCGAGTTCGTGGTCTTCTGCGGTGTGCACTTCATGGCCGAGTCGGCGGACATCCTCACCGCGCCGCACCAGCAGGTCGTCCTGCCTGACCTGGCAGCCGGGTGCTCCATGGCCGACATGGCGCGGCTCATCCAGGTCGAGGAGGCCTGGGATCGGCTGGCCGACGCGGGAGTCGCGGACGTCACGGTTCCGATCACCTACATGAACTCGTCCGCCGACATCAAGGCGTTCTGCGGCCGCACCGGCGGGGCCGTGTGCACGTCGAGCAATGCGGAACGAGCACTGCGCTGGGCGTTCGACCGCGGCGAGAAGGTGCTGTTCCTGCCCGACCAGCATCTCGGCCGGAACACCGCCGTGCTTCAGCTGGGCCTGTCTCTCGACGACTGCGTCGTGGTCGATCCGCACCGGCCAGACCTCGGCGTCACCGATGAGCAACTGCGCGACGCGACGATGCTGCTCTGGCGCGGGCACTGCTCGGTGCACGGTCGGTTCACACCCGCGTCGGTGGTCGACGTGCGCCGGCGGATACCCGGCGTGCGGGTGATTGCGCATCCGGAGTGCCAGCACGAGGTGGTCCTCGGCGCGGACTTCGTCGGGTCGACGGAGTACATCATCAGCACCATCGCCGCCGCGGACCCCGGGACGGCCTGGGCCGTGGGCACGGAGCTGAACCTGGTGAAGCGGCTCGCGGACCAACACCTCGACAAGACGGTCGTGTTCCTCGACAACACCGTCTGCTTCTGCGCGACCATGAACCGCATCGACCTGCCGCACCTGGTCTGGGCGCTGGAGAACCTGGTCGCCGGCCGGGTAGTCAACCGGATCCAGGTCGACGACGACACCGCGCACTGGGCTCGCGTAGCTTTGGACCGGATGCTCGCCCTTCCGGGCCCGACCGTCGTCAAGGATTAGCGTGTCCTCGGCGTCGAGACGGTTTCCGAGGTCTGTTTGCTCTTGCTAACAGCAGCAAATCGACTTCGATCTTGCTCGACGCGCGGCGGAGGCCCAATCCGGCGCACGTGATCAGCCGGGGATAAGGCCCTCTCCGGAGAGCATCCCGCGGACCTCGTCGATGTGCGCGTCCTCGAACGGCAGTACCAGGTCGCTGTCCACGAGGGCGTCGGGAGCGAGCGGCGTCCCGCTGGAGCGCACCTCGGCGAGAAGTGCGCTGAGCGCGGCGCGGAAGCTGCCTTCATCACCCGACTCCACCGCGGTCGTGAGCGCGTCGTCGAGCGAGTTCAGGTTCTGCATGCTGGTCTCGTCGACCTCGAACTGCCCCTCTCCCATGATCCGGACGATCACGTGCGGCCTTCCTCGGATCGAGCCTCCGTCTGCGGCTCGGCTACCGGCTCCCCGACCGGCTCGGCAGTGGCCTCCGGCTGACCTTCGATCTCCCGCGGTGCCTCGCCGGACGGCCCCGCGCTCAGCTCCCGCTTCATCCGCGCCAGCTCGACCTCGACCTCGTTTGTCGACGCCAGCCGATCCAGCTCGAGTGTGATGTCGTCTTTCGTCGTCCCGGTGGCGTCCTCTAAAGCACCGGACGCCAGTAGCTCGTCGATCGCGCCGGAGCGCGCCTGCAGCTCGGCGGTTCTGTCCTCCGCCCGTTGCACGGCCATTCCGACGTCGCTCATCTCCTCGGAGATCCCGCTGAACGCCTCGCCGATGCGCGTCTGCGCCTCCGCTGCCGTGTACGTCGCCTTGATTGTCTCTTTCTTGGTGCGGAACGCCTCGACCTTCGCCTGCAGCCGCTGCGCGGCCAGCGTGAGCTTCTCCTCCTCGCCCTGTAGCGCGGCGTGTTGGGTCTGCATCTCCTGAACCTGTCCGTCCAGGCCGGAGCGCCGAGTCAGCGCGTCGCGGGCCAAGTCCTCGCGGCCGAGGGACAGCGCCCGCTGGGCCTGGTCGCGCAGCTTGTCAGCTTCGGCGGAGAGCCGGGACATCTGGACTTCGATGCGCTTGCGGCTGGTGGCGACGTCGGCCACGCCGCGACGCACTTTGACGAGCAACTCGCGTTGCTTGTTGTACGAGTAATCGAGCGTCTCCCTCGGGTCCTCGGCTCGGTCGAGCGCCCGCTCGGCCTTCGCCCGGAAGATCATGGACATGCGTTGCAGGATCCCCATCTGGACCGATCGCCCTTCTGCGAATGCCGTAGTCGTCGTCAACCCTACGGCGTCGGCGGCCGGCTCGACAGGTCAGTGGCTGACGTGACTGGCCTACTCTGGGCTACGTGTTCCGCCGCCGCATTCCGACGTCCTCCGACACCGACGGCGACCCGGCGGCGGTCGAGTCCCAGCGCGTGACTGGCAAGGGCCGGCCGACGCCGAGGCGTCGCGAGGCTGAGCAAGCGCGCAAGCAGCGGGTCCGGCCGACGTTGTCACGTGGCGAGGCGATCCGCCGGGAGCGCGCTCGGGCGCGCGAGCAACGGGCCCGGATGCGCCAGGGCGTGCAGGCCGGCGACGAGCGGTACTTCATGGAGCGCGACCGTGGCCCGGTGCGGAAGTTTGTGCGTGACTACGTCGACTCCCGGCGCACGTTCACCGAATACTTTCTGCCGTTGGTCATGGTCGTCCTGCTGCTGAGCTTCGTGCGGTCGCCACAGGTGCAGATCATCTCGTCGCTGCTGTGGCTTGCGGCGATCATGTTCGTCGTCCTGGAGCTCAGCATCCTCAACATCCGGGTCAAACGGGAGATAGCCCGCCGGTTCCCTGACGACGCCGGACGCGGACACGGCTTCTACGCCATTGCCCGGTCGACCCAACTGCGGCGACTGCGGCTGCCGAAGCCGGTGGTGAAGCCCGGGACGCGGGTGTGACGTTGCGTTCAGCCGACGGCGCGGCGGCCTTCACACTGCGGCCGCTTCCGTATACGGATTCCGTGGTGCGCGCGCTGGAAGCCGAGCTGCAGCAGGAGTACGTCCTGCGCTACGGCGGGGGCGACGAGTCGCCGGTGGACCCCGCGCAGTTCGCTCCGCCGCACGGGCTGTTCCTGGTCGGGTTCGTGGGCGACGAGCCGGTTGCGTCCGGTGGTTACCGGCGGCACGAGGACGGGGTCGCGGAGATCAAGCGGATGTACGTCGTAGGCAGTCGGCGCCGGACCGGCTACGCCCGCCGCCTGCTGGCCGAACTGGAGCGACGGTCGGCCGCCGCCGGGTACCGGCGCATCCTGCTGGAGACCGGGCTATGCCAACCGGAGGCGGTCGCGCTGTACCAGACGAGCGGTTACCAGCCGGTCAGCGGCTTCGGGCACTACCAGGGCAAGCCGTTGGCCCGGGCGTTCGGGAAGGATCTGGGCGAATCGCCGCCGCCCTCGGACGCCTCCCGCTGGTGACGGTGGGCGCCTCCCGTTGATTCACCGAACCACTCCGCCACGATCAACCGCTGTCCGCCACGTGTGGCGCTCTAGTCCGGTGGGTGCAGGCTCATCGGGCCGTACACCTCACGGCCGTCCTCCAGCAACGTGACGGCGTCGACGCCGGCATCGGCGAGCGCCTGCCAGCGTTCCCCGAGCCAGGACTCGGCCTCCGACTGGCTCGGAAAGCCGCTACCGTCACCGCCGCCGGAGATCTCCCCCGGCGGGATGACCTTGCCCCTCGTGGTCAAGTACCGCCAGGTCCAGCCCATCGTCGTCAGCCTCCGGTCTCCTGTTGCCTCACCAACTTAATCGGTTGGGTTAATCGGTTGGGGTCGCCGGGCGTCCGCCATGGGCAGGGCGGATGAGCCATCACCAGGCGTGCCCGTACTTCACCAGGCGTGCCCGCCTGGTGAAGTACGGGCACGCGTGGTGAACGTGGTCAGTCCAGGAGCGCAACGCGGCCACCTTTGACGCGGGGAGGGCGGCCGTGGCACGCTTCCGGGTGCGTCACGTACCTGGTGAGGGGAAGTCGGTCGGACGCCGACGCTGACCCGCAACCGTAGGCCGCGCACGGTTCACACGACCGTGGCCAGCACTTCGCGGCAAGCCGGATCGCCTGGCGAGGTACGAGCGGCTCCACGTTCCGTCGAGGCCTGCGGGGCGGGGCCGGGTCGATCGACCCGCGGAGGCGGCCGCGCCTGCGGCTCGGCTCCCGGCGAGTGGTCCGTCCTCGTCACTCGGACCGCTCACCGAAAGGGTCGCCCATGCACAACGTGTTCCGCGGCGCGCTCGCCGCCGTCGCCGTCCTGCTCACGGCGGCATTTCCGCTCTCTGCGCACGCTCAGGGCGGCGACGTCTACCGCTTCTGGGCGTACTTCCAATGGACGGACGGCGCCTGGGCGTTCGCTCCGACGGGGCCGGCCCAGACGACACCCGACGACGGAACGGTCGAAGGCTGGCGCTACGCCGTCGCCGGCGCCGAGCCGAGGGTGCCCCGCGCGGACGGTGACTTCGACCTGATCTGCGGGGGGACCGAAGCCGCCGCAGGCCAGAAGCGGGTCGCCGTCGTGATCGACTTCGGGACCCGGGCCGACTCCGAAGACGGCACCGAACCACCCAGCCCACGTGGGGGTTGCGCGGTGGTTCCCGAGGAGGCCACGGGCGCCGACGCGCTGCAAGCGGTCGCCAGCGAGATCCGGCTGGACGACAGCGGGTTGACGT
Source organism: Jiangellaceae bacterium (assembly GCA_014534205.1). Taxonomy (GTDB): domain Bacteria; phylum Actinomycetota; class Actinomycetes; order Jiangellales; family Jiangellaceae; genus JACVRX01. Next base: position 11,524 of record JACVRX010000012.1, on the reverse strand, counting down.
GTGGGATCGCCGGTTACCCGGCCAGCGGGTGTGGCGGGCCGGTGGACGGACCTGCTCCGACCGGCGCCGAGGAGCGCGTGGAGCTCGTGCTTGCGGAGCAACGCGGGAAGGAGACCGCCGCGCCCGACCCGGTTTCCGCGGCGGAGGAAGAGGACGACAGCGGCATCCCGATCAGCTTGATCCTCGGCGTCGCGGCAGTAGCCGTGGTGGCCGCTGCTGCAGCGGTCCGGCTCCGAGGCTCCCGAACCAGGTGACCATGCTCTGCGTGCCGTCGTGGCGGGCGGCGTGGCTGCCCCGGCAGCTACATGCCGGCGCCTGGTGGCTGTGGGCGCTCGGGGTCGGCGCCGCGGCCAGCCGGACAACCAACCCGGTGCTCCTGGGGCTGCTGCTCGGGGTCGCGGCCTACGTGGTCAGCGTCCGGCGGAGCTCGGCCCCGTGGGGTGGCGCCTTCAACGCGTTCCTGCGCCTGGCCCTGGTCGTCATCACGATCCGGGTGGTCTTCCAAGCGATCTTCGGTGCGCATGTCGGCGGCTCGACGGTGCTTTTTCGGCTGCCGGCAGTGCAGTTACCGGAATGGGCCGCATCGCTCAAGCTCGGTGGTCCAATCACGCTCGAGGCAGTGCTGCTGGCGTTCTACGACGGGCTGCGGCTGGCGGTGATCCTGTGTTGTCTGGGTGCCGCCAACGCGCTGGCCGACGCCCGGCGGCTGCTGCGATCGGTGCCCGGCGCGCTGTATGAAATCGGCGTCGCTCTCGTCGTGGCGATGACGTTCGCGCCACGGCTGGCCGAGGACGGCGCCCGCATCCGGCGGGCACACCGGTTGCGTGGCCGGGGAGTGCGCGGCATCCGCGGGCTCGGGCAGGTGGCGATGCCGGTGCTGGAGGGTTCGCTGGAGCGAGCACTGGAGCTCGCCGCAGCCATGGATTCGCGCGGGTTCGCACGCGCGGCCACCGTTCCGGATCCGCACCGGCGCGCCGCTTCGGTGCTCGTCGTCGGCGGGCTGCTCGGTGTGTGTGTGGGCCTGTACGGGTTGCTCGACGGAGGTGGACTGTCCGCGGCCGGGTCGGCGCTGGTGGGCTGCGGGGTCGGGTTGGCCGCCGGTGGATTCGTTCTCGCCGGGCGCAGCTCGACACGCACTCGCTACCGCCCCGATCCGTGGGGTTTTCCCGAATGGGTGGTCGCGGGCTCGGGCGGCGTTGCCGCCACGACCTTCGCGCTCGCCGCCGGACAGCAGGGAATGAACCTGCTCGTCGTCCCGCTCGTGCTGCCGGCGGTCCCGCTACTCCCGCTTGCAGGAGCGCTCGTCGCCTTGCTGCCCGCCTGGGTGGCACCACAGCCGGCCGAGGCTTCGTGATCGACTTCGCGGACGTCAGCTTCCGTTACCCGACCGGCCGACTGGTGCTGCGTGAGGTCATGCTGCGGATCCCCGAAGGGGAGCTCTGCCTGGTCGTCGGCGAAACCGGGTCGGGCAAGTCCACGTTGCTGCGAGCAGTGAACGGTCTGGTGCCCCACTTCACCGGCGGCACGCTGGCCGGACGGGTGCTGGTCGCCGGCCGCGACACCCGCCTGCACCCGCCGCGTGACCTCGCGGACGTCGTCGGTTTCGTCGGTCAGGACCCGCAGGCGGGCTTCGTCGCGGACGTCGTCGAGGACGAGCTGGCATTCGGCATGGAATGGCTCGGGCTGCCGCCCGACGTCATGCGTCGCCGGGTCGAGGAGACCCTTGACCTGCTCGGGTTGGCCGACGTGCGAGCTCGCGCCATGTCCACCCTGTCCGGCGGGCAGCAGCAACGTGTCGCCATCGGCGCCGCGCTAGTCGCGCATCCGCAGGTTCTCGTCCTCGACGAGCCGACGTCCGCGCTCGATCCGCAGGCCGCGGAGGACGTCCTCGCCGCCCTCCATCGGCTCGTCCACGACCTCGGCACCACCGTGCTGCTCGCCGAGCACCGGCTCGAACGAGTCGTGCAGTACGCCGACCGCGTGGTCTACCTGCCGGGTGACGGGCATGTGCTGGACGGACCGCCGGCCCAGCTGCTGGCCACGTCGCCTATCGCGCCACCGGTGATCGAGCTCGGTCGGTTGGCCGGCTGGTCGCCACTGCCGCTGTCGGTGCGCGACGCACGGCGCGCGGCCAACGGGCTGCGCCAGAAGTTGGCAGGCCGGGTACGGAGGCGAACCGATACAAGGTCGCGGCACGGCGACGTCCTGGCGCGGACAGCGAAGCTGAGTGTGCGCTACGGCGGGACGGTGGCACTACGCCGACTCGATTTCCACGTCGCCGCCGGCGAGATCGTCGCGGTGATGGGCCGCAACGGCGCCGGCAAGTCCACGCTGCTCGCAGCGCTGGTCGGGCTGGTCGAGCCGGTCGGCGGCACCATCCGGACCGGACAGCTCGACCCGTTCCGAACCGACGCATCCACCGTCATCAAGGCAGCCGGCCTGGTGCCGCAGCAGCCGGAGGACCTGCTGTACGCCGACACGGTGGCCGACGAATGCGCTGCCGCTGACGCGGACACTGCCGGCTCGCCCGGCCGGTGCCGCGCGCTTTTGGACCGGCTGGCGCCCGGAATCGCCGACGACGTGCACCCTCGGGACCTGTCCGAAGGGCAGCGGCTGTGCCTGGCGCTCGCCGTGGTACTCACCGCCGGGCCACCTTTGCTGCTGCTGGACGAGCCGACCCGCGGCCTGGACTACGCCGCCAAGCGGCGGCTGACCGGACTCCTGCGCGGCCTCGTCGCTACCGAGACCGCTCGCGCCGTCGTGCTGGCGACCCACGACGTCGAGCTGGTCGCAGAGCTGGCGAGTCGAGTCGTCGTGCTGGCCGACGGTGAAGTCGTCGCCGACGGGCCCACAACCGAGGCCGTCGCAGGGTCACCGGTGTTCGCGCCGCAGGTCGCCAAGGTGTTGGCGCCTCAGCAGTGGCTGACCGTGACCGAGGTAGCCGAAGCGCTCGGAGCTGCGTCATGAGGCGCTCGCAGATCGGCGCTACGGCCGGTCCGAGCGTTTCGGCGGCGCCCGCCGATCCCGCCGGTCGGGCCGTCCGGCTCCACGGGCGCAGCGCGGTAGCGCTAACCCTGGTTTCGGCCGTTGGCGTAGCGGCCTTCGGGTGGCCATTCATAATCGAGCCCGGCGCGGGCATCGGTCACTCCGCCGACGCGCCCTGGCTGTTCGCGCTGCTTCTCCCGTTGCTGCTCGCGATCGTTGCCGCGGAGATCTCCGACGGCCAGCTCGATGCCAAAGCGGTCGCGACGCTCGGAGTCCTGGCCGCGGTCGGCACCGGGCTGCGGGTGCTCGGGACCGGCGCGGGTGGCGTGGAGCCGGTCTTCTTCCTGTTCGTGCTGGCAGGACGGGTCTTCGGTGCCGGCTTCGGGTTCGTGTTGGGGCAGCTGACACTGCTGGCGAGTGCACTGGTGACCGGTGGCGTGGGCCCGTGGCTGCCGTTCCAGATGCTTGCCGCCGGATGGCTTGGGCTCGGTGCCGGACTGCTGCCGCCGGTGCGCGGCCGGGCCGAGATCGGACTGCTCGCGCTCTACGGTGCAGCCGCCGGTCTGGTGTACGGACTCCTCATCAACCTGTGGTTCTGGCCTTTCGCCACCTACGCCGGCAGTGGCATCTCATTCGACCCGGGCGCCGGCATCGGCCAGAACCTGGTCCGCTATCTGGCCTTCTTTGCCGCCACGTCGCTGGTGTGGGACGTCGTGCGTGCGGTACTGACCGCGGCGCTGTGCACGCTGGCCGGCCCCCCGGTGCTGCGGGCGCTGCGCCGGGCGTCGCGCCGGGCCAACTTCCGCGCGGTTCCGCAGTTCGCGGCCGCCGAGATCCACGCACGACGCGTTGCCGAACCGGCGTCATGACCGCTCTGGGTCCGGTGGCGGTGACAGCGGCGTCGTCGCCGCTCGTGTCGATGGGCGCCGTCTATTGTGCTGCGCGTCCCGCCCCGGAAAAGCGCAGGAGAGCCGCTGCATGGCCCTCGACTTGATCGAGCTTGCCCGTCAGGTGCCGCTTCCCGACAACGGCGCGCGCATGGCCGCTCGGAACGTCGTCAGTCCGTTGGGCTCGGCCGTCGGACGGCTCGGCGAGGTAGCCGAGTGGTACGCCGCGGTTCAGGGACGGTGCCCGCCCGACCCGCCGACGACGTGGTTGGTCGCTGTGGCGGACAGTTCGGAGGAGGCGTTCACCCACGTGTCCTTCCTCACCCGTGTTCGCGACACCGGGGCGAGAGGACTAGGGCACGCGCTGCCTCTGCCCATCGTCAGTGATCTTTGCGTGCCAGAAGCCCGCACCACTGACGCACCGCTCGGCCGCGACGACGCCGAGCGGGCGTTCAGTACCGGTGTCGCAGCGGCCACCGACGGCATCCGCGAGCATCACGGTCCGAATCTCATCGTGGTGGTCGTCGTCAGCCCGGACGCGTACGTCGCCGCTGCAGCACTGGTCTGCGTGCTCACCGGGAACGACATCGCCTCGGTCGTGGGACGCGGGCCCGGCGTGGACGACCGGGAGTGGATGCGCCGTTGCGCGGCTGCCCGCGACCTGGCCCGGGCCGGCCGGCGCGTCCTCGCAGACGGCGACGTGCTGGACCTGCTCGCCGCCAGTGGAAGCCTGCAAATCGCCGCCGCCGCCGGTCTGATGGTGCGGGCGGTGATCAGCCGGGTGCCCGTGTTGCTCGACGGTCCAGTCAGTGCGGCGGCTGCGCTTGTGACCCACCGGGTGAGCTCGCGCGTCGCCCGCTGGTTGCTCGCCGCGCACGCGGCACCGGACCCCGGACACGCGGCAGCGCTGAAGAAGCTGCGCCTCTCGCCGCTGCTCGACTACGGCATCAGCACCGACGACGGCACCGGTCCGCTTTTGGTCGTCCCCCACCTGAATGCTGCCGCCCGGCTGCTCGTGCCGCTGGCTGGTGGCTAACCCGGTGGCTAACCTGGTGGCTAACCCGTGTCAAGCGGGCTCAGCTTCGCCACGCGAGGCGTCCTCCAGCGAGATCGCCGCCACGGCCAGAAACGGCCGGGAACGAGAATGTCGCTATCGAAGTAGGCCCTCATCGCGTCGATGCCGTCACGAATGGCGGCTTGACCACCTCGAAGCGCTCCGGGCGGCCGCGGATGTCGACCTCCACGACGTCGCCCTCAGTGACGTCCCGCCGAAGCAAGGCAAGCCCGATGCCCACGCGCAGAGTCGGCGAGAACGTGCCCGACGTCACCCACCCGACCGCCGCGTCGTCCGCGAGCACGGTCATGCCGGGCCGCGGTATGCCGCGACCGAGTGCCCTGATGCCACGAAGCAACCGGGCGGGCCCGGCAGCCCGCTCTGCCAGCAGCACGTCACGGCCCCAGAACGCCGGCTTGCTCCAGCCGACCGCCCAGCCGGCCCGCGCCTGCACCGGCGTGATTTCCAGGGACAGATCCTGCCCGTGCAGTGAGTAGCCCATCTCCGTGCGCAATGTGTCCCGCGCTCCCAGACCGCAGGGCCGGATGCCGTACGGCTCGCCGCCGGCCAGGACGGCGTCCCAGAGCGGGGCGGCATCGCTCGCGGAAATCACCAGCTCGTACCCTCGCTCGCCCGTGTAGCCGGTCCGGCACACGATGACCGGAACGCCCTGCCAGCTCGCCTCCGCGAAGGACATGTAGTCCTGACCGGTCGGCAGGCCCACCGCCGCTGCAGTCTCGTCGCTCTGCGGTCCCTGCACCGCGATGATCGCGAATTCCGTGTGCGCGTTGCGCACGTGCACATCGGGAGGCGCGACGGCAGCCAGCCGGCGGACCACCTCGGCGCAGTTCGCCGCGTTGGGCACCAGCAGCAGGTCGTCGTCCGCACGCAAGTAGACGATGAGGTCGTCGACGACGCCGCCGGTGGCATCGTCGCAGCACATCGTGTACTGAGCCTGCCCGGGCGCGATCTTCTCCAGCGCGTTGGTGAGGCAGGCGTCGACGAACTGTCGCGCACCGGGACCGATCACGGTCGCCTTGCCGAGGTGGCTGACGTCGAACACACCTACTCGCTGGCGGACCGCGCTGTGCTCCTCGACCACGCCTGAGTACTGCAGTGGCATCTGCCACCCCGAGAACTCGGCGAACCGCGCGCCCATCGCCACGTGCCGGTCGTGCAGCGGAGAGCGTGCGGCGCTGGTCACGTCGGGCACTCTACGGTCGAGCCCGTAACATCGCGGCGACCAATCCAGACCGCGAGGAGAGTCGTGACCAGCATCGCCCTGTCCTCGGCAAGACCAACCAAGATCAGCGCGGATGCCGTCGTCGTCGGCGTCACGGCAGCCGACGGCGGACCGCGGCTGCTCGACGGCACAGCCTCGGTCGACAAGGCATTGCACGGCTCGTTGGCGAACACGCTGCGCGATCTCGGTGCCACCGGAAAAGCCGACGAAGTCACCAAGGTGCCCATGACCGGCAACACGAAGGCAGCGATCGTCGTCGCCGTCGGACTCGGCAAGCTGGCGGAGCACGGAACTACGGCGTATCGGGAGGCACTACGCCGTGCCGCTGGCAGCGCCGCACGGGCGCTTGCCGGAACACGGGCAGCCGTTTTCGCGCTGCCGGTCTCCGAGCCGGACGACGCCGCGGCGATCACGGAGGGCGTGTTACTGGGCTCGTACGCGTTCGGGCAGTACAAGACCGGGAACGGAAAACCACCGCTGGAGCGGGCGACGCTCGTTGCCTCCCGTGCGGACGGTAGACGCTCCACGGCGGCGCTGCGCCGCGCCGAAGTCCTGGCCGAGGCGGTGAACCAGGCGCGTCACTGGGTGAACACGCCACCGCGGGACATGACGCCGGCCGCGTTCGCCGCCGCCGCTCAGCAGCATGCCCGCGGCCTCGGCATGGACGTCACGGTGCTCGACGAGGCGGCGCTGCGCAAGGGAGGGTACGGCGGGATCGTCGGCGTCGGCCAGGGCTCAGCGAATCCACCTCGGCTGGTCCGCCTCGCGTACCGTCCGTTCCGCGCGAAGAGGCACGTGGCGCTCGTCGGCAAGGGCATCACGTTCGACTCCGGCGGCCTTTCGCTGAAGACGGCGGACGGCATGACGACCATGAAGTGCGACATGGGCGGCGCCGCTGCCGTCGTCGCGGCTGTGGTCGCGGTGGCCAGGCTGCAGCCGCGGGTCGCGGTCACGGCCTACGCGCCGATGGCCGAGAACATGCCGTCTGGAAGCGCCCAACGTCCGTCCGACGTGCTCACGATCCGCGGCGGCAAGACGGTCGAGGTGCTCAACACGGACGCGGAAGGGCGTCTGGTGCTCGCGGACGCGATCGCGCGCGCCGGCGAGGACGAGCCGGACCTCATCGTGGACATCGCTACGCTGACCGGCGCCTGTCGCATCGCGCTCGGCACCCGCACCGCCGGCATCATGGCGAACGACGATCGGCTGCGGGACCAGGTGCACCGCGCCGCCGAGCGCGCCGGCGAGCCGATGTGGCCGCTTCCGCTATCGCCCGAACTGCGGGAGAAGCTCGACTCGCCGGTCGCGGACATCGCCAACGTGGGTGCCAAGTGGGGCGGCGCGCTGTCTGCCGGTCTGTTCCTCGCCGAGTTCGTCGCCGACGGCATCGGCTGGGCGCACATCGACATCGCTGGTCCGGCGTTCAACGAGGACTCCCCGTTCGGCTACACGCCGAAGGGTGGCACCGGAGCCGGCGTGCGGACCCTGGTGCAGATCGTCGAGGACGTGGCGGACGGCACGCTCAGCGCGATGCCGCGCCCGTGAGCCGGGGCGTCGCGCTCGTCCGGGCACCGAGTGACCGGCTCGCCGAAGGCGTCGTGACGCACATCGCCCGCGCCGCCGTCGACGTGGAACTCGCGAAGCGTCAGCATCGCGAATATGTCGACGCACTGCGGTCTGCTGGCTGGACCGTGCGTGAGGTCGCGCCGGCGCCCGATTGTCCGGACTCGGTGTTCGTCGAGGACACCGTGATCGTCTGCGACGACGTGGCGGTGCTGACCCGACCGGGGCTTGCTGCCCGCCGAGCCGAAGTCGACGGGACGGAGGCCGCGGTGCGGGATCTCCCGCTGCGGGTGGCACACATCGTCGCTCCGGCCATGCTCGACGGCGGCGACGTGCTACAGGTCGGGAGCTCGGTCTACGTCGGCGTCGGCGGACGCACCAATGCGGCTGGGGTCGAGCAGTTGCGTGCGCACCTCGCCGGCCTGGGGCGCCGGGTGGTCGCGGTCCGGCTGACCGGCGTGCTGCATCTGAAGTCGGCCGTCACCGCGTTGCCAGACGGCACGCTGCTCGCCCGACCTGACCGGATCGATCACGGAGCACTGCCAGATCTGCGTGCCGTGGACGAGGAGGCCGGCTGCCACGTTGTCCCACTCGGAGGCGGCCAGGTGCTGCTGGCCGCCTCGGCGCCACGCACCGCCCAGTGGCTGCGGACCAACGGCTGGTTCCCGGTCGTCGTCGACATCAGCGAGTTCGAGAAGCTCGAGGGCTGCGTCACCTGCCTCACCGTGCTGGTCCCGTCGCCCTCCGGAATGACCACGTTCACCACCCCAGTGGGTACATCACCAGGCCTGCAGGCCTGGTGATGTACGGGCAGGGGTGGTGAACGTGATCATTCCGGGAAGGTGGCCGATGTCGAGGACCTGGCGGTGGCGCCGCAGCGAAAAGCGGGGCTAGTCCGAGTCTGAGTCGTCGCGGCGGTTCCAGTCACGCATCCGCTGCGGGTACCCGACGACTTGCGCGTCGTAGGCCGGGATGCCGAGCTTGCGGGCCAGCTCGTGGGCGGCCTTGGCGTCGCGAACCCGGCGGCGTGTCCACTCTCCGTCGTGGGCCACGAGCACCACGGTGGTTGCGGTCATCGTCGTCGGCGGTTCGACGAACGCCTCGACACCGCGGCGGCTGTGCGCAAACTCCTCTAGGTGCGCGACGTCGGCGCCATCGGCACGGCGGTCGAGACTGCCCTCGGCGCTCTTACGCCGCCGGCCGAACCACCGCATCCTGCGTCCTCCGATCTGCCCTCGAGCAGTCACCACTGTGAGTCAGGGGAAGTCTGCCATCACGACGTATTGGCTCAGCCGTACCACTGGATGGAAGGATGCTGCCAGACCCTGGCCGTGACCCGTCCGGGGACGAACACCCGAGGAGCGCATCGTGGCGAACAACTTTGACGTCGTGATCCTCGGCGGAGGCAGCGGGGGCTATGCGTGCGCGTTCCGCGCCGCCGAGCTCGGCATGTCCGTCGCCCTCGTCGAGAAGGACAAGGTGGGCGGTACCTGCCTGCACTACGGATGCATCCCGACCAAAGCGCTGCTACACGCGGCCGAGGTCGCCGACGCAACCAGGGAGAGCACCCAGTTCGGCGTGAGCGCGTCGTTCGACGGCATCGACATGGCCGGCGTCAACGCCTACAAGGACAGCGTCGTGGGCCGGCTCTACAAGGGACTCCAGGGCCTGGTGAAGGCGCGCGGGGTGACGCTCGTCGAGGGCGAAGGGCGGCTCGTCGCGCCGAACGCAGTGGACGTGAACGGCGCGGGGTACGAAGGCCGCCACGTGGTACTCGCTACCGGCTCGTATGCCAAGTCACTGCCGGGCCTGGAGATCGACGGCGAACGGGTGATCACCAGCTACGAGGCGCTGACTATGGACCGGGTGCCCGGATCGGTGGTGGTGTTGGGCGGCGGCGTCATCGGGGTCGAGTTCGCGAGCGTGTGGCGCTCGTTCGGCGCCGAGGTCACGATCATCGAGGCACTCCCCCGGCTGGTGCCAGGTGAGGACGAGGCGTGCTCAAAGGCGGTCGAGCGGGCGTTCCGCAGGCGGGGCATCGCGTTCCGTACGAACACGCCGTTCAAGTCCGTCGACCACACAGACGGCGGCGTACGGGTTGTCGTGGAGAGCGGCGACCCCATCGAAGCCGAGATCCTGCTCGTCGCCGTGGGTCGCGGCGCGGTCACGGACGGTCTCGGATACGACACCGTCGGCGTCAAGCTCGACCGTGGCTTCGTCCCCGCCGACGAGCGGCTGCGCACGAACGTCGACGGCGTCTACGCGCTGGGCGACCTCGTGCCCGGCCTGCAGCTGGCCCACCGCGGGTTCGGGCACGGCATCTTCCTGGCCGAGGACTTCGCCGGTCAGAACCCGGTGCCAATCGACGACATGGGTATCCCCCGAGTCACGTACTGTGAGCCGGAGGTCGCCTCGGTCGGCCTGACCGAGGCGCAGGCACAGGACCGACTCGGCCCGGACAAGGTCGAGTCCCTGCAATACGACCTGGCCGGCAACGGCCGTAGCCAGATCCTTAAGACCCAGGGCTTCGTCAAGGTGGTCCGGGAGAAAGACGGACCGGTGCTCGGCGTCCACATGGTCGGCAGCCGGGTGGGCGAGCTCATCGCCGAGTCTCAGCTGATCTATAACTGGGAGGCCCTGCCGTCCGAGGTCGCTCAGCTCATTCACGCACATCCGACTCAAGGCGAGGCCATCGGCGAGGCACACCTCGCACTCGCCGGCAAACCGTTACACGTCCACGGCTGAATCGATCGCGTCTACTCTCGGCGTCGAGAACCCGGAGAGGACAGGACCAATGGCGACGTCCGTCACTTTGCCCGCACTCGGCGAGAGCGTCAGCGAAGGCACGGTGACCCGCTGGCTCAAGCAACCCGGCGAGGAGGTGCAGGCCGACGAGCCGTTGGTCGAGATCTCCACAGACAAGGTGGACACCGAGCTGCCGTCGCCCGCCTCCGGCACGCTGCTCGAGATCAAGGTGGCCGTGGACGAGACCGTCGCAGTGGGGACCGAGCTGGCGGTCATCGGGCAGCCCAGTGAGGGCGGTGGAGCAGCAGACGAACCGGCGGCGGCTGCACCCGCGCAGGAAGCACCAGCGCAACCCGAGCCGTCGGCCGAGGAACAACCCGAGCCTGCGGCCGGACAAGCGGCACCGCCGGAAGGCGAGGCGCAACCCGCAGCCGAACAGCAGCCACAGCCCGCCGCTGAGCAGCAGCCACAGCCCGCCGCTGAGCAGCCGGCGCCCGGCGAGGAGCCTCAACCGGCCACGGCCGGCGCCGCCGGCGGCACCCCGGTGACGTTGCCGGCCCTGGGCGAGAGCGTGACCGAGGGCACGGTCACTCGATGGCTCAAAGGGGTCGGGGACCAGGTTCAACTCGACGAACCACTGCTGGAGATCTCCACCGACAAGGTCGACACCGAGATCCCGTCGCCCGCCGCCGGCACCCTGCTGGAGATCAAGGTCGGCGAGGACGAGACGGTCCAGGTCGGGACCGAACTCGCCGTGATCGGTACGGCAGGCGCACCAGCCCAGGCAGCCGAACCGCGTCCCGCCGCCACGCCGGAGCACGCCGCCGAGGGAGCCGAGACTCCGCTCGCGGCCGAAGCGGCCGAGCGAGCCGCTGCCGAGGCACAGTCGCTGGAGAAGACCGAGCGTGCAGCGGCACCGGCCGCACCGGCCGAACCGGCCGAACCGGCCCAGCCGGCGGCAGAGCCCGCCGCTGCCGAAACCCCGGCGGCACAGCCCAGCGCGCCCGCGCCCAGCCCGGCCGCGCAACCCGCTGGTCCGTCGCCGGC
>JACVRX010000095.1 GCA_014534205.1 Jiangellaceae bacterium | reverse complement strand
GGTTCGAGATCGGCGGGCCGATGGGCGACGCGGGGCTCACCGGACGAAAGATCATCATTGACACCTACGGCGGCATGGCCCGCCACGGTGGCGGCGCGTTCAGCGGCAAGGACCCGTCCAAGGTGGACCGCTCCGGCGCCTATGCGATGCGCTGGGTGGCGAAGAATGTCGTCGCCGCTGGGCTCGCGTCACGGTGCGAGGTGCAGGTGGCTTACGCGATCGGCAAGGCGCATCCGGTGGGCCTGTTCGTCGAGTGCTTCGGTACCGAGGTGGTGCCAGTGGAGCGGATCCAAGACGCCGTGACCGAGGTGTTCGACCTGCGGCCCGCCGCCATCATCCGCGACCTGGACCTATTGCGACCCATCTACGCGCAGACGGCGGCGTACGGCCACTTCGGGCGGGAGCTGCCCGACTTCACCTGGGAGCGCACCGACCGGGTCGACGCCCTGCGCGAGGCCGTCGCCTGACCGAGCCGGACCAGCTGGCGCTGGTGCACCCGCCGGCACCACGCCGGCGCCGCCGCACCGCCGACCCGATCGTCGAAGACCGGCCGGTCGCCCGAGTCGTCGTCGACCTGCCGCTCGCCCACCTGGACCGCCCGTTCGACTACGTGGTGCCCGTCTCGATGGAGGGTGCGGTCCCCGGCACCCGGGTGTCGGTGCGGTTCGCCGGGCAGGAGGTCGACGGCTACGTCCTGGAACGAGTCGCCGAGAGCTCGCACGAGGGGCGGCTGGACCGGTTGCGCCGGCTGGTGTCACCGGAGGCGGTGCTTGCTCCGCAGATCGCCGGCTTGGCGCGGGCAGTGGCCGACCGGTACGCGGGCACCATGGCCGACGTGCTGCGACTGGCCGTGCCGCCGCGGCACGCAACCGTAGAGGGCGAGGCGCCTCGCGCAGCGCTGGGTGAGCGCCCGGCAGCGCCGGCGCCGGGAGGCTGGGCCGGCTATCCGGCAGGGCTGGCGCTGCTGGGAGCGCTAGGGTCGGGCGGGCAGCCGCGCGTGGTGTGGAATCCAGGCCCGGCGGCGAACTGGGCGGACCTAATGGCGCGGCTCACACTGGCGACGCTCTCCGCGAATCGGGGGGCGCTCACCGTGCTGCCCGACGCTCGCGACGTGGCCCGCGTTGATGCCGCGCTGCGCGGCCTGGCCGGCAGTGGCCACCACGTGGTCCTCGAGGCAGAACTCGGCCCGGCGGAGCGGTACCGGCGCTGGCTTGCGGTGCGCCGTGGTGCGGTCCGCGCCGTAATCGGCACCCGGGCCGCAATGTTCGCTCCGGTCGCCGACCTTGGGTTGGTCGCGGTCTGGGACGATGGGGACGACCTGCACGCCGAACCGCGCGCACCGTACCCTCACGTGCGCGAGGTGCTGTTGCTCCGCGCCCACCGGGAGGCCACCGCAGCGGTCGTCGGCGGATTCGTCCGGACGGCCGAGGCGGAGCAGTTGCTGGTCACCGGGTGGGCGACCGCCATGGCGCCGGAGCGGTTGACCGTGCGCGAGTCGGCTCCGCGGGCACGGCCGACCGGGGACGATCACGAGCTGGCCCGGGATCCGGCAGCTCGGTCCGCGCGGCTGCCGTCGCTGGCCTGGCGCGCGATGCGGTCGGCGCTGCCCCGAGGACCGGTGTTGGTCCAGGTGCAACGCGCAGGATACCTGCCGGCGCTGGTGTGTGATCGGTGCCGTACCCCGGCCCGGTGCGCTGCGTGTCACGGCCCGTTGCAGCTCTCCGCACGGACGGGCCCGCCCGGGTGTGGCTGGTGTGGCCGGCCGGCCGCCGCGTGGGCCTGTCGGGTCTGCGGCGCGGGGACGTTCCGAGCCGCGGCGCGCGGCACCGGGCGCACGGCGGAGGAACTGGGTCGGGCCTTTCCCGGTCTGCCGGTACGGGTATCCGGTGCGGGCGGCGTGCTGACCAACGTGCCGGGAGAGCCGGCGCTCGTGGTGGCGACCCCCGGTGCCGAGCCGGACGCATCAGGCGGATACGCCGCGGCCGTGTTGCTCGACGGCGATGCGCTGATGGCCCGACCGGGACTTCGGGCCGCCGAGGAGGCGCTGCGCCGTTGGCTGAACGCCGCCGCGAAAGTGCGCCCTCGGTCGCACGGCGGCGCGATAGTCGTGGTCGCCGACGGTGCCGCGCTGGCGGTGCAGGCGTTGATCCGCTGGGACCCGGCCGGTTTCGCCGCCCGGGAGCTGGACGACCGTGCGGCCCTCGGCTTCCCGCCGGCCGCCCGCGCCGTCGAGCTGTCCGGGGCGGCTGCTGACGTGGCCGAGCTACTGGCCCTGGTCCAGCTGCCGGCCGGCGCGCAGCAGCTCGGGCCGGTTCCGGACCGGACCGGGGAGCGACATCAGGTGCTGCTGCGAGCACCGCGCCCAGTCGCGAATGCCTTGACCGCCGCGGTCAAGGCGGCCCAGGGCGTGCGCGCGGCCCGCCGCTCCGGTGGAGCGGTGCGGGTACGCGTCGACCCGGTCGACCTCGGCTAGGTGGCCGCCTCACCGTTCGGAATGACCACGTTCACCACCCTTGTGGGTACATCACCAGGCTTGCAGGCCTGGTGATGTACGGGCAGGCATGGTGTACGTGGTCATTCCAGAACGGCTACCGGGTCGTCCAGGCCGCGGGCGGCGAGTGCCTCGCCGAGGGCGTCCGCGTGCCGGAGGCTGCGCACGACGAGCGGCACGGCGTACGCCCGCGGACTGCCGCGCAGCCCGCGGGCGCGCTGTGCATCGTGCACCTCGGTGGCGAACCCCGCCACGACCGGCACGGCCCGGATCGCGAGCGCCAGCACCAGCGAGACCCGCCCGGGGTCGATGCCAAGGCGACGCAGCGGCCGGAGCACTCGTTCGAACACCTCGAGCAGCTCGACGACTCTCGTGGTCAGCGTGACCAGCCCGGCGAGCAGCACGGCGACGACGATCCGGCCAGTCACCACGACGGCCGCTGCCCACCCGGCGGTGAGCACTTGGAACGCGGTAAGCGCCGCGAGCAGCCAGCGCATCGGCCACACCTGGGCGGGCGCGGCCGGCAGCAACCCGGCCGAAGCGAACAGCAGCACTGCGCCGGCGCAGCCGGCCGTCACCTGGACCGGCGAGTCCAGCGCGATCGTCACGGCGAGTGCCACGAGCACGCCGGCGAGCTTCGCGCCGGCGGGCAGCCGGTGCAGCCATGAGGTCCCGGGCTGGAAGGTGTTCACGCGGTGAGCGCCAGGTAGCGCGAAACGACGCCGGCCGGCAAACCGTCGGCGACGATGCGCCCCTCGTCGAACAGCAGCACCCGCTCGTAGTCCGTCACCGCGTCTACGTCATGAGTGACGAGCACCACCTGCTGGGAGAGACCGGCGAGCAGTTGCATGATCCGCCGGCTGTTCCGCCGGTCCAGCAGCGTGGTGGGCTCGTCGCACACGAGCACCCGAGGCTCGGTCACCAGCACCGAGCACAGCGCCAACAGCTGCTTCTCGCCGCTGGAAAGCACGTGAGCGGGCTGGTCGGTGAATGCCTGCAGCCCGACCGCGGCCAGCGCGGCGCGCACCCGCTGTCGCGTCATGTCGCGGCCGAGCCGCAGCGGGCGCAACCCGAACGCCACGTCCTCGGCAACAGTCGGCATGACGATCTGAGCGTCCGGGTCGGTGAACACGAACCCGACCCGCCTCCGCACGGCGGCCGCGTCGGTGCGCGTGGAGAGCCCGTCCACGCGCACGTCGCCGCGCTGCGGCAAGACCAGCCCGTTCAGCAACCGCGCGAACGTCGACTTTCCCGACCCGTTCGGGCCGATGATCGCCACCCGGTCCTCGGTCAGGGTGACGGATACCGACCGCAGGACGGTGCGGTCGCCGTAGGCGTGGCTGACGTCGCTGACCTCGATCACGTCACGCCGGTGTGGCAGCCCGTGAGGACTCGGTGTCGGTGGACGAGGGATACGCGCGGTGCACGCCCGTCGCAATCAGCGTGGCGACGACGGCCTTGATCAGGTCACCGGGGAGGAAGATCAGCCCACCCGCGGTGACTGCCTCGCCGGCGGAGAGGCCCGCCCGCCAGGCCAGCACCGGGATGCCGATCGCGTAGACGACCACAATGCCTCCGACGACGGCCGCCACGAACCCACGCACCGGGTGGAAGCGTCCGCGTCGCGACACGATGATGCCGACGACGAAGGCGCCGATCGGGAACGCGGCGAGGTAGCCGGCAGTCGGCCCCTGGAACGGCGCAAGTCCGGCAGCGCCGCCAGCAAGAACCGGGACGCCGGCCGCACCGATCGCCAGGTAGCACAGCACGGCCAGGGCCCCGAGCCGGGCACCGAGCACCAGCCCGGCCAGCATGACACCCAAGGTCTGCAGGGTGAGCGGCACGGCGCCGCCGAACAGGTAGAGGGCGGGCGCGAGGCTCAACGCCGCGATGAGCCCAGCAAACACGGCCACCTTGGCGAGGTCGGCGGCGGGAAGGCGGCTGGACCGGTGCACGGCGCACAGGGTAGGGGTGACCCGCGAGTAATGCGTGGCCAAACCGCGAGCCGGACACTCGCGAGAGGCGGACGGCTGCCTAGAGCTGGCGAGCCGAAA
This sequence comes from Jiangellaceae bacterium, assembly GCA_014534205.1. GTDB lineage: Bacteria > Actinomycetota > Actinomycetes > Jiangellales > Jiangellaceae > JACVRX01. The sequence goes on along the minus strand of JACVRX010000095.1, from coordinate 2,857 downwards.
ACGTGTCGCAGGAGTTCGGGTCGCCGGTTTCCATACCAGTGAGGAACCAGCGTTGGCGCTGCTCACTGGACCCGTGAGTCCATGTTTCCGGGCTCACCGTGCCCTGGAATCGCTCCTGGATGTAGTCATCGCCGACGATCTGCGCCGCCTCCACCCCCTCACGGATGTCCTGCTCGGTCACGTCGGTGATCAGCGGCTCGCCGAACTCGGTATCGGTGCTGGTCGCATACCGCGCCCACACCCCGGCGAAGCAATCGGCCTGCAGCTCCAGCCGGACCGCGTCGGACGTCGGACCGGACCCTGGCCGGACCTGCCGCATCTGGCCAGTCAGGTTCTGGATGTGATGACCGTACTCGTGCGCGAGGACGTACGTTTCGGCGAAGTCGCCGCCGCTGGCGCCGAACCGGGTCTGCAGCTCGTCGAAGAAGCCAAGGTCGAGATAGACGTTCTGATCGGCCGGGCAATAGAACGGCCCCACCTGCGACGACGCCAACCCACACCCGGTCTGCACCTGGCCGGAGAAGAAGTGCGTCGTCGCCGGGGTGTATTGGGAGAACGCGTCGCCCCAGAAATCCTGGATCGAGTTGACGTAGAACACGTACCGACAGTCCGGGTTCTCGTCGAGCGACTCTCCGGTCTGGCACTGGGTCTCCAGGTTGCCGATGTCGCCGGGCTGGGCCTGCACCTGGGTGCCCGAGTCCTGCAGCAGACTGCCCGGGTCACCGCCGGTGCACATCGCCAGCAACAGGATGATCAACGCGCCGACGCCGCCGCCTGCCGCCACGGTGCCGCCCCGGCCCATTCCCCGTCGGTCGCGGATCTGCGACGTGTCGAGGCGTGCCCTGCGGTTCAGTCTCATCGCGGATCTCCTTGTCTCGGGGCCGGCGCGAGGTCCACGGCCCACAACGGACAACCGGCCCGTCCCTTAGTTGCCCGCATGATGCCTGCGACGAACCATCCGAGTCCGATATCCATTCACCGCCGATCCACCGCCGATCCACTGCCGACGGAGCTGGTGCGGAGCTATTTGCTCGCTGTTTGGCTGGCGTGCAACCGCGATGCGGCGGATCATGGTCGTCAGTCATCCGAAAGCGATCTTCCGGGAGGACGCGTGGCGGAGAAGCTGACGAAGGGCGCGCGGATCAGCGGGGGTGTACGCGACAAGCTCGCGACCGACCTGAAGAAGAAGTACGAGGGCGGCAAGAGCATCCGCGATCTCGCCGGCGAAACCGGCCGCTCCTACGGCTTCGTACACCGGTTGCTCTCCGAGTCCGGCGTCGAGCTTCGTGGGCGTGGTGGGGCCACTCGGGGCAGGCGCAAGCGCATCTGAGTCTGCCGGGCGGCGCGCGCGTCGTAGAGCGGTCGATCCGCAGTGACGTGTGGATCGCCACGTCAGCCCACGGCTGAAGCCGGAACAATCCCACCCGCCGCGACGCTTGCAGGGAGGACGTCTCGTCGCGCGCAGGGAGGTGCACGCCGGTGTCCATGGGCGGCCACATGGGCGGCTACCTGGCCTGGCGCTCGTACACCCAAGATCGCAGCGTTGCGGGCAGGCGTCTCGCCAAGGGCACGACCCGGCGGATCCTGGGCTACGCGCGGCCGTACTGGCGACACATCGCGATCTTCCTGACCACGGCGCTGTTCGGCGCCGCCAGCGCGGCGGCCTCGCCGCTGCTGCTGAAGTACGTCATCGACTCCGGGGTTGGCCCCGGTCGCCATGACATCGTCGTGGTCGGTGCACTTGCCGTCGCCGTCCTCGCCGTCCTCGACGCCGTGCTCGGACTGGTAGGCCGGTGGGCGTCGGCGCGAGTCGGCGAAGGTCTGATCTACGACCTGCGCACCGAGGTGTTCGACCACGTGCAGCGCCAACCGATCGCATTCTTCACCCGGACCCAGACCGGTTCGCTGGTGTCCCGGCTCAACAGCGACGTGATAGGCGCCCAGCAGGCGTTCACCAGCACGTTGTCCCAGCTGGTCAGCAACGTCGTCACGTTGGTGTTAGCGCTGGCCGCGATGTTGGTGCTCTCCTGGCAGATCACGCTGCTGGTGCTGGTCTTGGTGCCGCTGTTCCTGCTGCCTGCGCGGCTGATCGGGCGGCGGCTCGCCGACATATCCCGCGAGTCGATGCAGCTGAATGCGGACATGAGCCAGACCATGACCGAGCGGTTCAACGTCGCCGGAGCGCTGCTGGTGAAGATCTTCGGCCGCTACGACCGGGAGACCGCGGTCTTCGGCGACGCAGCGGGCCGGGTCCGCGACATCGGTGTCGTCCAGGCGCTCTATGCCCGGTACTTCTTCACCGGCCTGATGCTGCTCTCGTCGCTCGCCACTGCGCTGGTGTACGGAGTGGGCGGGTGGCTTGCGATCGAGGGCACGCTGCAGGTCGGCACCCTGGTGGCGCTGGCCGCGCTGCTCATCCGGCTGTACGGGCCGCTGACGGGGTTGTCCAACATCCAGGTCGACGTGATGACTGCCCTGGTCAGCTTCGAGCGCGTCTTCGAGGTGCTCGACCTGAAGCCGATGGTGCGCGACCTGCCGGGCGCGCGCCCGCTGCCGGCCGACTCGCAGCCGCTGTCGATCGAGTTCGAGGATGTGCGCTTCACCTATCCCTCCGCCGAGGACGTATCGCTCGCGTCATTGGAGTCGGTCGCGCGGCCCGACGCCGGTCAGCACGACGAAGTGCTGGGTGGTGTGTCGTTCCGGGTCGAGCAGGGCTAGCTGGTCGCTCTGGTCGGCCCCTCGGGTGCCTTCAAGACGACCATCACGCACCTGGTGTCGCGGATGTACGACCCCACCAATGGTGTAGTGCGGTTGGGTGGACGCGATCTGCGGACCGTGACGCTCGAATCGGTGCATG
>JACVRX010000086.1 GCA_014534205.1 Jiangellaceae bacterium | reverse complement strand
GGGACGCAGGCCGTAGACACCGCCGCGCAGGAGATCTGCGTCGCCGAGTTCGAAGACTTCGTTGGTATCCCGTACGAGGACTCCGTGCTGGACGTCGGCTTCCTCGCACCCACCGAGGAGAGCTGGCGCGAGGGCGACCGGGAGGTCCTGTGCACCGTGTTCGACCCGGCCGAGGAGGTCAGCGGCAGCCTGCGTGGCGCCAAGCGCTGAGGGTCATTCGGACCGGCTTGCCCAGGCCGCGTGCAAGCGGGCGTAGGTGCCACCGGCGGCCACCAGGTCCGCATGCGAGCCGCGTTCCACCAGCCGGCCGTCGTCGAACACCAGCACTTCATCCGCGGACTCGGCGGTCGAGAGCCGGTGCGCGATCGTGACGGCGGTCCGCCCTCGGGTGATGCCCTCGAGCGCCCGAGCGAGCCGCACCTCGGTCGCCGGGTCGACGGCGCTGGTCGCCTCGTCCAGCACCAGCAAATCCGGGTCGGCGAGGTACGCCCGGGCCAGCGCCACGAGCTGTCGCTCCCCGGCTGACAGCGACTCGCCCCGCTGCCCGACTGATGTGTCCAGCCCGGCAGGCAGTCCGGCGAGCCAGTCCGCCAGGCCGAGCTCGGTGAGCGCGAGCCGCACGTCATCGTCGGACGCCGACGGCCGGCCGTACCGGACGTTCTCCGCGAGCGTGTCGTCGAACAGGTGGCCCTCCTGGGGCACCATCACGACCCGCTCGCGCAGCGAGTCGAAGCGGACCTCGCGCAGGTCGATCCCGTCGAGCAGCACCCGGCCGGAGACGGGGTCCATCAGCCGGGTGAGTAGCTTCGCGAACGTCGTCTTGCCGGAGCCGGTCTCGCCCACGACGGCGACCCGCGACCTGGTCCGGATCTCCACCTCGACGTCGTGCAGAACCGTCGGTCCGCCGGGATAGGCGTAGGAAACCTGCTCGAACCGCACGTCGATGGGGCCTCGGGGCAGAGTGCGCCCAGCGGGCCCGGGATCGGCCACGTCGGCCGGCGTATCCAGCACGGCCAGCACCCGACGCCACCCAGCCACGGCGTTCTGTGCTTCGTTGAGCACCTCGGTTCCCACCTGCACCGGTCCCACGAACAACGTCACCAGGAACAAGAACGCGAGCAACCGGCCCACGGTCAACTCGCCGGCCAGCCCGAGCAGCACGCCGACCACCACGACGGCAGCGTTGGCCAGGCCGGACACCACCTCGCCGGTCGAGAACGAGAGAGCGACGAGCTTCTGCGCGCGGCTGGCTGCCAGCCGTTGCCGTTCGATTGCGGCATCGATGCGCTCCTGGGTGCGCTGCTCGATCGCGTACGCCCGTACGACCTGGGCGCCGACGACGGACTCCGCAATTGCACCGAGCATCGCGCCGACGCGTTCCCGTACCACGCCATATGCGGCCGATACCTTGCGCTGGAAGTAGCGCAGCGCCAGGAACAGCGGCAGGAAGCAGGCCCAGACCAGAATGGTGAGCTGCCAGGAGTAGACCGCCATGATTGCCGTCGCTGCCACCAGCTGCCCGATGCTCACAACGAACAGCAACCCGCCCCACTGGACGAACTGCGACAGGGTGTCCACGTCGCTGGTAACCCGCGAGACCAGGGAGCCGCGGCGCTCCGTGTTCTGGGTCAGCACGGACAGGTCGTGCACATGCCGGAACGCTCGGATCCGCAGCGTGGCCAAACCCGCCTCGCTGGCCCGGAAGATGCGCACGTTCATCAGATACGCGGCGGCAGCGGTGGCCAGGACCGCAGCAGCGGCGACGAGGCACATCGAGCGCACGAACTCCAGGTCGGGGCCGGCCGGGTGGCTGAGGCCGCGGTCGACGGTCTGCTGGATCGCGATGGGTACGACGATCCGGCCGGCGGTCGCGAACACCGCGAGCACCAGGGTGAGCCAGATCCCTTCGCCGACTTCCGGCGAGTACGTCAGGCCGCGGCGGATGGTCTTCCAGGCGGTGTCGCCGCTCGCCGAGCCGAGGCGGGACGTCGCGGCCGCCGGATCGGCTGCTGCCGCACTCACTGGGAGACCTCGTCGGCGACCAGCTCTTCCTCATCGGTGCGCAGCGCCGCCCGCTCCGCAGCATCCCGCTCGTAGGCGGTGAGCAGGTTCCGGTAACCGGCAGATGTGGCCAGCAGCTCCTCATGGGTTCCCCTGGCGGCGATCCGCCCGTGCTCGATGTAGACGACCTCGTCGGCGAGTGCGATGGTCGCCCGCCGGTACGCGACGACGACCACCGTCGGTCGTGGCTCGACGCCCCGCAACTCGGCCAGGATGCGCTGCTCCACCTGCGGATCCACGGCACTGGTGGCGTCGTCCAGGATCAACAGGCGCGGCCCGCGAACGACAGCCCGAGCCAGCGCCAGCCGTTGCCGTTGCCCGCCGGACAGCGTCGCGCCGCGCTCGCCGACGACCGCGTCGAGGCGCTCCGGCAGGGCGGCCACGAACCGGTCGGCCTGCGCTACGCGCAGCGCGGTCCACACCTGGTCGTCGGTGACCGGCAGGCCCAGCGTGACGTTGTCGCGTACCGTGCCGTCGAAGACGAATGCGTACTGGAACGCCAGCGCCGCCGACCCGGCCACGCCGCCACGGGCGAGTTGGCGTACGTCCACGCCGTCGAGCAGCACCTCTCCGGTGCGCGGGTCGACGAGCCGAACGAGCAGACCGGCGAGGGTGGATTTGCCCGAGCCGGTGGGCCCGACGACGGCCACCGTCCGGCCGGGCGCGACATCCAACGTGACCGCGTGCAGCACGTCGCGGTCGTGGGCGTACGAGTACGACACCGCCCGCACGGCCAGGTCCGCCGGCTGGCCGCCGTCGGACGGCACGACGTCGCCATGCCGCAATGCGCCGGACGCCCGCAGCACCCGGTCGACCCGCCGCCAGCCCACGACTGCTCTCGGCAGCTCGCCGAGAACCCAGCCGATGGCCCGGACCGGGAATGCGACGACCATGAGCAGGTACGCGACGGAGACCAGTTCGCCCGGGTCGAGGCTTCCGGCTGAGATGCGTGCGGCGCCCGCCAGCAGCACAATCAGCACGCCGAGGCCGGGCAGCGCCTCCAGCACCGGGTCGAAGGCGCTGCGTACCCGGCCGACGCCGACATTCGCGTCGCGAAGCCGGCGCGCGACGGCGGCGAACCGGTCGGCTTCGTTCGCCTCCCGGCCCAGCGCCTTCACCACGAGCGCGCCGTCGAAGGACTCGTGCGCCACCCCGGAGAGCTCACCGCGCAACGCTTGGGCGTGGGTGGCCAGAGGCGCCAGCCGCCGTTGGTACAGCAGGTTCACTCCCAGAATGGCGGGGAACACCAGCAGCCCGATTGCGGCCAGCGCCGGGTCGGTGAGCACCATGGCGACCACGGCGGTCACCAGCATGATCAGTACACCCACCGCCATCGGAAACGGCGCGATGGGGTACCAGCTCGCCTCTACGTCGGCGTTCGCATTGGAGAGCAGCTCTCCGGTCGGGTGCCGGTGGTGCCACGACAGCGGCAGCCGTAGGTACCGGCGCGTCACCGCGCGCCGGTAGCGCGCCTGCAGGCGGTACTGCATCACGCCGGCGTAGAACCGGCGGACGACCATGCCGAGCGCCTTGAGGACCGAGACGCCGACGATGGCGAGCCCGGCCACCGCCAGTGCTGCCGCGGTGGTCCGGCCCTGCGCGAACGCCGGCACGATCACCTCGTCGGTGACCCGGCCGATGACGGTCGCGGACAGCGCGGTGGTGATCCCGTAGACCGCACTGCCTGCGATGGCGATCGCGAAGATGCCCGGCTCGTCGCGAACCGCCCGGGCCAGCAGCCGCAGGCCCTCGCGCAGCGTCACCTGGTCGTCCGGCACTGGTTCATTCTCCCGAACGCAAATGCCGGCTACGGCGGTTGCGGCCGCGGTGGCCCTGCGGAACGACCATGTACATCAGACGGCCGTTAACGGCAGCCAACTACACCGGACTGCGTTTCACCCAGTTGGGACCGCCATCCCCACGATCGGGTTCCCTTCTCACCGGACCTGGTGGCCGGCGGCGGCCAAGGCCTGCTTCACGTCTCGGATGCGCAGCGTGCCGAAGTGGAACACGCTAGCCGCGAGCACTGCGTCGGCACCGGCCTCGACCGCCGGGGGGAAATGCTCCAGCGCGCCAGCGCCGCCGCTGGCGATCACCGGCACATTCACCGCGGCACGTACCGCGGAGAGCATCGGCAGGTCGTAGCCCTCCTGGGTGCCGTCGGCGTCGACGGAGTTCAGCAGGATCTCGCCCGCGCCGAGCGCCACCGCCCGCGCGGCCCACTCCACCGCGTCGATCCTGGTGCCGCGGCGCCCGCCGTGCGTCGTCACCTCGAAGCCAGAGTCCGTGCCCCCGCCACGGCGGGCGTCGATGGACAGCACCAGCACCTGGGAGCCGAACCGGTCGGCGATCTCGCCGATCAGCCCGGTCCGGCCGACGGCCGCCGTGTTGACACCCACCTTGTCCGCTCCAGCCCGCAGTAGCCGGTCGACGTCGTCCACCGACCGCACACCACCACCGACGGTCAGCGGAATGAACACCTGCTCCGCCGTCCGCGACACGATCTCGTACGTGGTCGACCGGTCGTCCGACGATGCCGTGATATCCAGGAACAACACCTCGTCGGCGCCTTCGACGTCGTACGCGCGGGCCAGCTCGACCGGGTCGCCCGCGTCGGCCAGGTCGGTGAATCGCACACCCTTCACCACCCGGCCGGCGTCGACGTCCAAACACGGGATCACCCGCACCGCGACGCTCATCCGCCGACTCCCGGTCGGTACGCGACCGCCTCCACCTCGACCAGCATGCGCGGGTCGATAAGGGCCGCGACCTGCACCATCGACGTTGCCGGAGGCGTATCCCCGAACGCCTCGCGATGAGCACGACCGTGGTCGGGCCAGCGGGAGATGTCGGTGACGAAGATCCGGGTGCGAACGACGTCGGCGAGCGACGCTCCCACCTGCTCCAGGGCTGCGGCGACGTTGCGGATCGCCTGTGCGGTCTGCGCGTACGCGTCGTCGATGTACACGACGACGCCGTCGGCGATGGAGGTGCATCCGGTGACCCACACGTGGTCACCCGCTGCGACTGCCCGGCTGTAGCCGACGGCCTCCTCCCACGGTGCTCCCGAGTGGACGCGGCGGGTCATCCCGCCACCGCCAGTGCCTCCGGCAACGTGAACGCACCCGCATAGAGCGCCTTGCCGACGATCGCACCCTCAACGCCCAGCGGCACCAGCGACCGCACTGCAGCGAGGTCGGCCAGGCTCGCCACCCCGCCGCTCGCCACCACCGGACGGGACGTTCGCGCGCACACCGCGCGCAGCAGCTCCAAATTTGGACCAGTCAGCGTGCCGTCGCGGGTGACGTCGGTGACGACGTAGCGGGCGCAGCCGTCGGCGTCGAGCCGCTCCAGGACGTCGAACAGGTCGCCTCCGGTGCGTGTCCACCCGCGCGCGGCCAGCGTGGTGCCCCGCACGTCCAGCCCCACCGCGATCTTGTCGCCAAAACGGGCGACCGCACCGGCGGTCCACTCCGGGTCCTCCAACGCGGCGGTGCCGACGTTCACCCGCGCGCAGCCGGTGCCAACTGCCGCTTGCAGGGACGCGTCGTCGCGGATGCCCCCGGACAACTCGACCGCCACGTCCAGCCGGCCGACCACCCCGGCGACGAGCTCGGCGTTGGAGCCGCGGCCGAACGCGGCGTCCAGATCGACCAGGTGGATCCACTCGGCGCCGGCGGACTGCCAGCCGAGCGCTGCCTCCAGCGGCGAGCCGTAGGAGGTCTCCGTGCCGGCCTCCCCCTGGACCAGCCGTACCGCAAGCCCGCCGGCCACATCGACGGCCGGTAGCAACACCAGCCGATCCACCTCAGCTCACCTTGACGGCTCGGAAGCGCAGCCGGCGGTAGTCCGCCCACCAGGCCCGGTCGTGCCACAGCACCGGCCGCGCAATCTCGGCCGCCCGGTCGAGCACCTCCGGCGGCACGTCCGAGACCGCGCTGCCGGCAAACATGCGCAACCAGCCGACGAACCCCTCCCGGCCGGTGAGCCGGGTTGGCCGGTCCCGAAAGTCCAGCTCGCGCAGCTCGAACCCGGCGTCCTCGAGCATCGCGGCGTACTGCGCCGGCGACGGGAAGGACCACGGCCAGCTGCGCTCCGCCAGCCCGGCCTCGCGGCAGGCCTGTTCCACCGCGGCGGTGACCGTCGCAACGTTGCCGGTCGCACCCATCTCGGCCACGAACCGGCCGCCCGGCCGCAGTGCGTCGGAGACGCAGCCGAGCACCTCCACCGACGACGGCATCCAGTGCAACGCGGCGTTGGAGAACACCGCGTCCACCGGCTGCTCGACGGCGAAGTCGTGCGCGTCGGCGACCCGCAGGTCGGCGTCCGGGAGTCGCTTGCGCGCTGCTTCGATCATCGCCGGATCCGAGTCGATGCCGATCACCGTGGCGCCGGCGGCCGCGATACGCGCGGCCAGCTCGCCGGTTCCACACCCCAGGTCGATGACGGTTTCCCCCGGCTGCGGCTTCAGCCAGTCCAAGAGCTCAGCGCCGTACGCGGAGACGAACGCGAAGTCGCGGTCGTATGCGCGGGCGTCCCAGGTCACGACGACAAGCCTTTCACCCAGGTCTCCAGCAGCACCGCGCCCGCGTCCCCCGACTTCTCCGGGTGGAACTGCGTGGCGGCGAGCGGGCCGTTCTCCACTGCGGCCACGAACCGGTCGTCCTCGTGCTGTGCCCAGCTGACGTCCGGCGGGCGCAGCCGCCGCGACGGCTGCATCTCCCAGGTGCGCACCCCGTAGGAGTGCACGAAATAGAACCGGGCGTCGTGCAGGCCGGCGAACAGCCGGCTCCACTCCGGGGCCGCGACCGTGTTCCAGCCCATGTGCGGCAGGCGATCGGCGTCCAGCCGTTCCACCGTGCCCGGCCATTCGCCCAGACCCTCGGTGTACACGCCGTGCTCCATGCCGGCGTCGAACAGGATCTGCATGCCGACGCAGACGCCGAGGACCGGGCGGCCGCCGGCGAGCCGCCGGTCGACCACCTGATCACCGTGCATCGCCCGCAGCGACGTGGCACACGCCGCGAACGCCCCGACCCCGGGCACCACCAGCCCGTCGGCGTCCATCGCTGCCTGGTAGGCGCTGGTCAACGTCACCCGCGCCCCCACCCGCTGCAGCGCCCGCACAGCCGACCGCACATTGCCCGACCCGTAGTCGAACACGACCACCGTGGGACGGCGGGTCACAGGCTGCCCTTGGTGGACGGAACGCCGCCCTCCCGCGGATCCAGCGCGACAGCGTCGCGCAGCGCCCGGGCGAGCGCCTTGAACTGGGCCTCCACGATGTGGTGCGGGTCGCGCCCGGCGAGCACGCGCACGTGCAGCGTGAGCTGCGCCTGCGCGGCCAGCGTTTCGAGGACGTGCCGGGTGAGGGAGCCGGCATAGTGGCCGCCGATCAGCGCATACTCCAGCCCGGGCGGCTCGCCGGAGTGCACGCAGTAGGGCCGGCCCGCGACGTCGACTGCTACCTGGACCAGCGCCTCGTCGAGCGGGACCAGAGCGTCGCCGAACCGCCGGATGCCGGACTTGTCACCGAGCGCCTCGCGCAATGCCTGCCCGAGCACGATCGCGACGTCCTCGACGGTGTGGTGCACGTCGACGTCGAGGTCGCCCTCGGCGAAGACTGTAAGGTCGATCAGCGCGTGCCGCGCCAGCGTCGCGAGCATGTGGTCGTAGAACGGCACTCCGGTCTTGACGTCGGTCTCGCCGGCACCGTCGAGGTCGAGCTCGACCACGACCCGGCTCTCTGTCGTCGTGCGCTCGCTGCGCCCCCGCCGTGCCGTCATCGCAGCACCTCCAGCAACGCGGCACGGAAGGCAGCGACCTCCTCGGGTGTGCCGACGGTGACCCGCAGGAACTCCTGCGGGCCGGTCTCACGCACCAGCACCCCGCGATCGACCAGCCCCTGCCACACGGCGTGCCGGTCGGCGAATCGCCCGACCAGCAGGAAATTCGCGTCCGAGTCGGGCACCGTGAGCCCGTGCTCGCGGAGCCACTGCGCCAGTGCGTCCCGGTCGGCCCGGATCGCGTCGACTTTCGCCAACAGCTCGTGGGTGTGTGCCAAGGCAACCCGGGCGACTGCTTGGGTCACCGCGGACAGGTGGTACGGCAACCGGACCACCTGTAGCGCGGACACGATCTCCGCCGCCGCGGCGAGATACCCCAGCCGGGCGCCCGCGAACGAGAACGCCTTGCTCATGGTGCGGACGACCACCAGTCGTGGGTGCTCGTCGAGCAACGTCAGCGCACTCGGCCTGCCGGCGCGACGGAACTCCGCGTACGCCTCGTCGACGACGACGATTCCGTCTGTGGCGTCGTGCAGT
>JACVRX010000096.1 GCA_014534205.1 Jiangellaceae bacterium | reverse complement strand
TCACGGCCGCGTGCGTCAGGGCCGGCGCCAGCACACTGCTCGACCGCAGCCGCAGCCAGGCGAACACCCCGCCGGCCGCAGTGGTCAACGCCATGGCGGCGAGCACCGCGGTCCGCAGCCCCCTCCTGGAGTCCGCCACCAACGCGCTGACCGCGTTCCCGAAGTAATGATCAATGGCGGGAAGGACGTGCCAGGCTCCGAACAGCAGCGAGGTCCACAGGACCGCGACGCCGTCTCCTCGTCGGTGCCGGAACAGGGCCAGCAACACGCCGCGGAACAACAGCTCTTCCGCCACTGCCGTCGCGAGCGGGATCCGCACGACCACGTGATATGCGGCGACTGCCCGGCGCACGTCGGCAACCCGCCGGTCGTGGAAGAAGCGGCGGGTCGCCGGCAGCGCGGCGACCCCGGCCACCGCACCCGCGGCCGCGGCAGCGGCGGGAATCCCGGTGCGCACTCCGCTACCGACGTCCGCGGCCGAGATGCCGAGGTCCGCTCGGGTGCATCCGGTGCGGCCCGCATAGACGGTGAGTGCGTAGGCGGTGGCCATATTCAACGCGGCGCCGACCGGCCGCGGCAGCACCCGGTGGACGGCCACGTTGTGCAGCGCGAGCACTGCCGCCCCGACCGCCTCCGGCGGCAGCCGGCGCACGGGCATGGGCAATGTTCGCATTACGTACGGGTGTATCGAGTGGCTCGGCCCCCGAGTGTGAGCCCGGGACGGTGATCAGGGACGATTGACGGCCGAGGCGGGGAACCCGGTCGGGCACTGGACAGGAGGCGCGATGAGCACGGTGCGCGTCGCGCTCCTGGGGTGCGGGAACGTAGGAGCGCAGGTCGCACGGCTGCTGACCGCGCACGCCGAAGACCTCGCGGCGCGGGTGGGTGCTCCGCTGGAGTTGGTCGGGGTGGCAGTGCGCCGCCTCGATCTCGACCGCAGCGCCACGGGCCTCGACTCGCGGTTGTTCACCACCGACCCGCTCCGTCTCGCCACCCGAGCCGACGTCGACATCGTGGTGGAGCTCATCGGCGGCGTCGAGCCGGCCCGCACCCTGGTCCTCGCCGCAATGGAGCAGGGTGCAGCCGTTGTCACCGCGAACAAGACGCTGCTTGCCGAGGACGGTGCCACGCTGCATGCCGCGGCGGAGAAGTTCGGCGTGGACCTCTATTACGAGGCCGCGGTCGGCGGAGCGATCCCGCTGCTGCGCCCGCTGCGCGAGTCGCTCGCGGGCGACCGGATCCGGCGGGTGCTCGGCATCGTCAACGGGACGACCAACTACGTCCTGGACCGGATGGACACCTCCGGCGCCGAGTTCGCCGACGCGCTCGCGGAGGCGCAGCTGCGCGGCCTCGCCGAGGCCGACCCGACAGCGGACCTGGAGGGATTCGACGCGGCGGCGAAGGCGGCGATCCTCGCGTCGATCGCGTTCCACACCCCCGTCGTCACGGCTGACGTGCACCGCGAAGGCATCGGGCAGGTCACCGCAGCCGACGTGACCGGTGCCCGCGACATCGGCGCGGTGGTGAAGCTGCTCGCGATCTGTGAGCTGGCCGACGATGAGCGGTCCGTCGGAGTGCGAGTGCACCCGGCGATGGTGCCGCGGGAGCACCCGCTGGCCAGCGTGCACGGACCGTACAACGCGGTGTTCGTGGAGAGCGACGCCGCCGGCCAGCTGATGTTCTACGGCCCGGGCGCCGGCGGTACTCCCAGCGCCAGCGCGGTCCTGGGCGACCTGGTGACAGTCGGGCGGAACCGGCTCTCCGGCACGCTCGGACCAGGCGCATCGCGCTACGCCGACCTCCGCATCCAGCCGATAGCCGAGACCCGCACGCGCTACCGCATCTGCCTCGACGTCGACGACCGCCCGGGCGTGCTGGCGTCAGTGGCGACGGTGTTCGCCGAGCACGGCGTGTCGATCGAGACGGTCCGGCAGCGCGTGCACGGGCCGGACGACGCGGAGCTCGTCGTCGTCACTCACGAGGCGACGGACGACGCACTCGCGGCCACCGTCGACGGGCTGCGCGTCCTGCCGTCGGTCCGCGACGTGGTGTCGGTGATGCGAGTCGAGGGGGAGTAGCAGTGGCCCGACTGTGGCGCGGGGTCATCCAGGAGTACCGGGCCCGGCTGCCGGTCACCGACCGGACACCGGTGGTGACGCTGTGCGAGGGCGGCACGCCGCTGGTGCCCAGCGCGTGGTTGTCTGCGCTCACCCGCTGCTCGGTCCACCTGAAGGTGGAGGGATCGAATCCGACCGGTTCGTTCAAGGACCGTGGGATGACCGTCGCCATCTCCAAAGCGCTCGAAGTGGGTGCGAAGGCCGTCGTGTGCGCGTCCACGGGCAACACCAGCGCGTCGGCCGCGGCGTACGCGGTGCGGGCCGGCATGACGCCGATCGTGCTCGTGCCACATGGCAAGATCACCGGTCCAAAACTCGCTCAGGCGGTGGTGCACGGCGGGCGGATCGTTGCCGTCGACGGGCTGTTCGACGACTGCTTGCGCCTCGCCAGAGCGCTAGCCGACGGGTACCCGGTGGCGCTGGTGAACTCGCTGAACCCGGACCGGCTCGCCGGCCAGAAGACTGCGGCCTTCGAGATTGTCGACCAGCTGGGAGCGGCCCCGGACGTCCACGTGCTGCCGGTGGGCAACGCGGGGAATATCACTGCCTACTGGATGGGTTATCAGGAGTACGCCGCCGACGGCATCGCCCACAATCGTCCCCGGATGTGGGGGTTCCAGGCGGCCGGAGCCGCCCCCATCGTGCACGACGCGCCGGTGCCGCACCCAGAGACGGTCGCCAGCGCCATCCGGATCGGCAACCCGGCGTCTTGGCGGCTCGCCGTGGCAGCGCGCGACGAGTCCGGCGGGCTGATCGACGCCGTTACCGACGAGCAGATACTGCGAGCCCAGCGGGAGTTGTCGGGTAACGACGGACTGTTCGTCGAACCGGCGTCCGCGGCGGGCGTAGCCGGCCTGGTAGCTGCCGCGTCGGCAGGCACACTGGAGCCGGGCCAGGTCGTGGTCGTCACGGTGACCGGACACGGCCTCAAGGACGTCGAGACGGCGAGTACGGCCTACGGCGCCGCGCAGCCGGAGCTGATTCCGGCGACGGTGACCGCGGCCGCGGCAGTGCTGGGGCTGGCCTGATGCGGGCCGTGCGGGTCATCGTGCCGGCGACCAGCGCGAACCTCGGTCCCGGGTTCGACGCGCTTGGCCTGGCACTCGGTATGCACGACGTGCTGGAGGCGCGGACGGTACCGGAAGGACCGGAGCTGTCCGTGTCGGTCGAGGGGGTCGGTGCACAGGACGTACCGCGCGACGAGACGCACCTGGTCGTGCGAGCGATGCAATGGACGTTCGACGTGCTCAACACCCGGCCGCCCCCGCTGCACCTGGCGTGCCGGAACGCGATCCCGCACGGCCGCGGGCTCGGTTCGTCGGCCGCGGCGATCGTCGGCGGCGTGCTGGCAGCGCGGGCCCTCGTGCCAGGCGGCCCCGAGGTTCTCGACGACGAGTCCGTGCTGGCAGTCGCGGCGGAGCTGGAAGGACACCCGGACAACGTCGCGCCGTGTCTGTTGGGTGGCGCGACCATTGCCTGGGCCACCGCCGATCGTGCCCGGGCGGTCCGTATTCCAATACATCCGGACCTGCGGCCGATCATGTGCGTGCCGGACCAGGCCGTTCCCACGGAAGCGGCCCGTGGCCTGCTGCCGCAGACCGTCCCGCACCCGGACGCAGTGCACACTGCTGCTCGCACCGCATTGCTGGTCGAGGCGCTGCGGGAACGCCCCGACCTGCTGCTGGAAGCGACCGACGACCGCCTGCACCAGCCGTATCGGGCGGCTGCGATGCCGGAGACGGCGGCAACACTGGGCCGGCTCCGGGCAGCCGGGTACCCGGCTGTGCTGTCCGGAGCCGGTCCGGCGGTACTGGTGCTCGCCAGCCCCGCCGACCAGCCGGGAAGCATCCGCCAGGCCATGGGCTCTGCCGCCTGGCAGGTGCTCGAGCTGGCCGTGGACCACCGCGGCGCGCTCGCCGAAATGCCTGCGGAGTCCAGCGGTCACGACGGCCCGAGAGCGTGTTAGTCTCGGGGACGCACCGACGCCCCACGGGCTGGTCGCCAATCTCCTGAACCCGGATCCTTCCGCAGCAGGACACCGCGAACCTCGCACCTCAGCACGGACGGTTGGGCGTGCCGACCCGCAGCGTCATGTGCAAATTGAAGCCACCGGGGGTAGACCGGGGCCGGCGGCCCCACCGAACTCCACGCGCCGGCCTACTGTCCGGCGCCGGTCCAGGGAAGGACCTTCATTGACAGACACTGAGAATCCGTTCGTCTCGGCGGATACCGTCGAGTCCGCTGCCGGCGGCGACACCGTCGGCGACCGCCCGCGCCGTCGCCGCGCCGGTGGCCTAGACGGGATGGTGCTGCCGGAGTTGCAGCAGCTGGCCGGCAGCTTGGGCATCAGCGGCGTCGCTCGGATGCGCAAGAGCCAGCTCGTCGACGCAATTCGGGCGGCGCAAGGCGACCAGCCGGCCGGTCAGAATCCGATGGCCGGCCAAACGCGCACCGACGCGGCGCTCGGCCCGGCAGCGGCCCAGTTGCAGGCGGATGCCGAGCCGGCATACCGCCCCGCACCGGCCGCGCTGGACCGCGACCAACGCGGTGCCGTGCAGCAATACCGGGCCGCGACCGATTCCGACCAGAGCGGCAACGGCGCGCGACCCGGTCAGGTAGACGAAGTCGACCAGGCACCGGCGCGGCGCGCCGAGCCGTCGGACCGGGGATTGGACCGGCGCCCAGAGCGGCGTGAGGAGCCGGAGGACCGCGGGTACGACCGCCCAGAGCGGCGCGAGGAGCCGGAGGACCGCGGGTACGACCGCCCAGAGCGGCGCGAGGAGCCGGACGATCGCGGGTACGACCGCCGGCCGGCGCAGCAGTTTTCCGCCCGTGACGACGAGGACGAAGGCGACCGGCGCAACCGGTCACGCCGGCGGCGGGACCGCCGCGGCGGCAACCGGGACCGCGACCGCCGGCCCGGCGACCGCCCACGTGCGGACGAGCAGCAGATCAGCGAAGACGACGTGCTGATCCCCGTCGCCGGGATCCTCGACATCCTGGAGAACTACGCGTTCGTGCGGACGTCTGGCTATCTACCCGGGCCGAACGACGTGTACGTCTCGCTCGCCATGGTGCGCCGGCACGGCCTACGCAAGGGCGACGCCATCACCGGGGTGGTGCGGCAGCCGCGGGAAGGTGAGAAGCAGCAGAAGTTCAACGCGCTGGTGCGGGTCGACACCGTCAACGGTGCCGACCCGGAGACGGCGCAGCACCGGCCTGACTTCGCCAAGCTGACGCCGCTGTACCCGCAGGACCGGCTGCGCCTCGAGACCGAGCCCGGCATCCTGTCCACCCGGGTAATCGACCTGGTGGCGCCGATCGGCAAGGGCCAGCGCGGCCTCATCGTCTCGCCGCCCAAGGCCGGCAAGACGCTCATCATGCAAGCGCTCGCCAACGCGATTACCAGGAACAACCCGGAGACGCACCTGATGGTGGTGCTCGTGGACGAGCGGCCCGAGGAGGTCACCGACTTCCAGCGGACGACCAAGGGCGAGGTGATCGCGTCCACGTTCGACCGTCCGGCCGAAGACCACACGATGGCCGCCGAGCTCGCGATCGAGCGGGCCAAGCGGCTGGTCGAGTTGGGCGGCGACGTGGTGGTGCTCCTCGACGGCATAACCCGCCTTGGTCGGGCGTACAACCTGGCCGCCCCGGCCAGCGGGCGGATCCTGTCCGGCGGTGTCGACTCCAGTGCGCTCTACCCGCCGAAGCGCTTCTTCGGTGCGGCACGCAACATCGAGCACGGCGGGTCGCTCACCATCCTCGCAACGGCGCTGGTAGAGACCGGCTCCCGGATGGACGAGGTGATCTTCGAGGAGTTCAAGGGCACAGGCAACATGGAGCTGCGGCTGCGGCGCGACCTCGCAGACAAGCGGCTCTACCCGGCGATCGACGTCGACGCGTCCAGCACCCGGCGCGAGGAGATCCTGCTCTCGCGCGACGAGCTGGCCGTCATGTGGCAGTTGCGTCGAGTGCTCTCCGCGTTGGACTCGCAGCAGGCGATCGAGCTGCTGCTGGACAAGCTCCGGTCCATCCGGAGCAACCGGGAGTTCCTCATGCAGGTGCAGAAGACGACACCCGGCTTGGGCGGCACCCGCGAAGAGGACTGACGCGCGTCCTGGGCGTCAAGAACCTGTCCGCTGCGCGACGACGGTGGTGTTCGACTTGGTCACCACCTGGGCAGCAAGCCTGCTGAGCGGCTGCGGCGCGTTGTCTTCCAGCACGACTCGAGCGATGGGCTGAGCACGCACCATCGCGAGCACGTGGTCGCGGCTGTAGTACGACACGACGGGCGCGCCGACGTTGTTCCAGTAGCTGCCCAGTGCGAGCCGGCGGTGGAACAGCTTGGACAGCAGGGTTTTCGTCCAGAACAGCGCGGTGAGCGGTGCGGACGGCGTGAACGTCGGCTCGATGACGATCAGGTAGCCGCCCGGCCTCACCAGCCGGACGGCGTTGTGGACACCGTGGAAGGCCGTGTGTAGGGACCGGCGCCGCGTCGGTTCCACCAGGTGGTGCAAGACCGCCGCCATGATTGCGAAGTCGAACCGCTCGCCGAACCGTTCAACCGTCGAGTCGTCGAGCACGGACGCGAGGTGGACTTCCGCACCGACCTGCTCGCGGGTGATCTGCAAGCTGCGTTCGCTCACGTCGAGCCCGACCACCGCGTGCAGATCGGTATGCCGCTTGATGTGCGCTAGCACGTTGCCCGTCCCACATCCGATGTCGACCAGCGTCGCGTCCGGGGTTCGATGTTGGCGGATGAACTCGACCGCGCGGCGCAGCCTGCCGACGCTGTACTCGTGGGTGTGGTCGTCGAAGTAGGCGGCCGTATCCGGATCCCCGTGCGCCGGTCGCTGCGATGTGCGGGCCACGCCGGCAGGGTAGCCGCGTCACGGGCGCGGGAATTACTCCTTGCCCGCCGGCGTTTGGAAGGCGGCCAGTTACGCTGGCACTCGTAGGTCGGTCCGGTTCACGCCAGCACGCGGGCGACCCGGCGCCACTCATCCGAGGAGCGAACTGTGAAGCGCGACATCCACCCCCCGTACGTGGAGACTACGGTCACCTGTAGCTGCGGTAACACGTTCACCACGCGGAGCACCGCGAAGGACGGCGTGATCCACGCCGACGTGTGCTCCAACTGCCACCCGTTCTACACGGGCAAGCAGAAGATCCTCGACACCGGCGGCCGGGTCGCCAGGTTCCAGTCCCGGTACGCCAAGAAGACAGCCTCCCGCTAGCCCAACCGAC
>JACVRX010000038.1 GCA_014534205.1 Jiangellaceae bacterium | reverse complement strand
GCGCCACCGACCTCGGCGAGGCGCTGCGCCGGATCGCCGAGGGCGCGGCCATGATCCGGTCCAAGGGCGAGGCCGGCACCGGCAACGTCGTCGAGGCCACCCGGCACATGCGGGCCATCCGCGCCGGCATCCGGCGGCTGGCCACCCTCGACGTGACCGAGCTGTTCGTCGCCGCCAAGGAGCTGCAGGCGCCGTCCGAGCTGGTCCGCGAGGTCGCCCAGGCCGGCAAGCTGCCGGTCGTGCTGTTCACGGCGGGCGGCATCGCGACGCCGGCGGACGCGGCGATGATGATGCAGCTCGGCGCCGAGGGCGTGTTCGTGGGGTCCGGGATCTTCAAGTCGGGCGACCCGGCGCGCCGAGCTGAGGCGATCGTCAAGGCGACGACGTTCTACGACGACCCGGACGTCATCGCCAAGGTGTCGCGCGGCTTGGGCGAGCCGATGATCGGCATCAACGTCGGCGACATCCCGGTCACCCAGCGGCTCGCCGACCGCGGCTGGTGATCGCGCGGCCGGTCACCTTCGGGAATGACCACGTACACCACCCCTGTCCGTACATCACCAGGCCTGCAGGCCTGGTGATGTACGGACAGGCCTGGTGATGGAAGCATGAGCACCCCCGTCGTGGGCGTGCTCGCCATGCAGGGCGACGTGCGGGAACACGTCCGGGTGCTGCGGGAACTCGGCGCCGCAGCGACGCGAGTCCGGCGCCCGCCGGAGCTCGCCGGCGTGGACGCACTGGTAATCCCCGGCGGTGAATCAACCACGATCGACAAGCTGCTCCGGGCGTTCGAGTTGCAGGAGCCGTTGAAGCAACGGATCAAGACGGGCCTGCCGGTCTTCGGGTCATGCGCGGGCATGATCCTGCTCGCTGACCGCATCGTCGATGGCACGCCGGACCAGCAGACCCTCGGTGGGATCGACATGACGGTGCGGCGCAACGCGTTCGGCCGCCAGGTCCAGTCGTTCGAGGCGGACCTCGACTGCACCGCTCTAGGCGACGGCCAGCCGTACCACGCGGTGTTCATCCGCGCGCCCTGGGTCGAGGACGTCGGCCCGGGTGTGGACGTGCTCGCTACCGTGGCCGCGGGGCCGGCCGCCGGTAGGATCGTCGCCGTCCGCAGCGGACCGCTGCTGGCCACGTCCTTCCATCCGGAGCTCACCGGTGATCCTCGCCTCCACCGGCTGTTCCTCGACGTCGTGAAGGAGAGCTAGCCCGATGTCCGGCCACTCCAAGTGGGCGACGACCAGGCACAAGAAGGCGCTTGTAGACGCGCGGCGCGGGAAGCTCTTCGCCAAGCTGATCAAGAACGTAGAAGTGGCGGCACGGGTTGGCGGCGGGGACCCGGCCGGGAACCCGACGCTCTACGACGCCATCCAGAAGGCGAGGAAGTCGTCGGTCCCGAACGAGAACATCGACCGCGCCATCAAGCGGGGCTCGGGCGCCGAAGGCGGCGGCGCCGAGTATCAGACGGTGACGTACGAGGGCTACGGACCGGGCGGCGTGGCGATCCTGGTGGAGTGCTTGACCGACAACCGCAATCGGGCGGCGTCCGAAGTACGCATCGCGATGACCAGGAACGGCGGCTCGATGGCCGATCCCGGCTCGGTGTCCTATCTGTTCAGTCGCAAAGGTGTCGTCGTCGTCTCAAAGCAACAGGACGGCCGGGCCGTCACCGAGGACGACGTCCTCGAGGCGGTGCTCGACGCCGGCGCCGAGGAGGTCGACGACCTGGGGGAGGCGTTCGAGGTCCGGTGTGCGGCCGGGGACCTGGTGGAGGTGCGTGGTGCCGTGCAGCGAGCCGGCCTGGACTACGAGTCCGCGGAGACCTCGTGGATGCCATCGGTTACGGTGCCGCTGGACGAGGACGGCGCCCGGCGGATCTTCCGGCTGATCGAGGCGCTGGAGGACTGCGACGACGTCCAGGACGTCTATGCGAACTACGACGTCTCCGATGCCGTGCTGGCGGCGGCCAGCTGACCGCCCCGCGCTTCGGGCGCCGGAGGCCACGACCGTCAACGTTATGCGGCCGAATCGGCAGCGAAGTGTTTACGATCATCGGAAGGGCCGGGCGACCCCGGCGCGTCGTGTCGCGGTTTGTCACATCCCATCGGTAACGTGACAACCGAACAGGCGTTCGGCGTTAAGGGGAGAGGTGCGCGTCCTCGGGGTGGACCCCGGTTTAACCCGGTGCGGGCTCGGAGTGATCGACAGCACGCCGGCCGGTGGCCTCCGGTTGGTGGCTGTCGACGTCGTCTGCACGCCCGGCGGCGGTCCCGTCGGGGAGCGGCTGCTGACCGTGGAGGCGGCATTGGAGGCGTGGCTCACGGATCACCAACCCGACGCTGTGGCGGTCGAGCGAGTTTTCAGCCAGCACAACGTGCGCACGGTCATGGGCACCGCTCAGGCCAGCGGCATCGCCGTGCTGGCGGCGACCCGGCGCGGCCTGCCGCTGTCCACCTACACGCCCACCGAGGTGAAGGCCGCCGTGACCGGCAACGGCCGGGCACCCAAGTCGCAGGTGGCAGGCATGGTCACCAGGCTGCTCCAGCTCCAGTCCCGGCCCACACCGCCGGACGCCAGCGATGCGCTGGCGCTGGCCATCTGTGACGTCTGGCGAGGTTCCGCTCGAAACCGGCTGTCGGCTGCGGCGAGCGGCCGAGGAGGCAGCCGGTGATCGCGTTCGTGCACGGCCGAGTCTCCGTCAGCTCGCCCGGCGAAGTGGTCCTGGACGTCGGCGGCATCGGCTTGACGCTGCAGTGCACGCCCACGACGGCCGCGTCGCTCCGCCCTGGGGACGAAGCGCGAGTGCCGGCCAGCCTGGTCGTCCGGGAGGACTCGCTCACGCTCTACGGGTTTGCCGACGACGACGAGCGCACGGTGTTCGAGCTGCTGCAGACGGCGACCGGGATCGGGCCGCGGCTGGCTCAAGCCATGCTCGCCGTCCACCCGCCGGACGAGCTGCGCCGGATCGTGGCCGCCGAGGATCTCGTCGCGCTCACCCGGGTACCTGGAGTCGGCAGGAAAGGCGCCCAGCGAATCGTCATCGAGCTCAGGGACAAGCTGGGTGCGCCGCGCGCCGCTGCGCCGCCGGCGGGAACAGGGCCTGACAGCGGCGACGGCTGGCAGGCCCCGGTGCACGCGGCGCTGCTCGGCCTGGGCTGGACCGCCCGCGAGGCCGACGCGGCGATCGGCGAAGTCGCACCGATGATCGGCGATGGCGTGGACGCGGCCGACGTCGCCACGGTGCTCAAGGCCGCCCTGCGTACGCTGGCGAGGCCGTGACCGCACCGCCGGAGAAGACGCCGCGGTTGGTCGCAACCGACGCCGACAGCGACGAACGTACGCAGGAGGCCGCGCTGCGCCCCCGCACACTGGCCGAGTTCGTCGGGCAGGAGCGGTTACGAGAGCAGTTGTCGCTCGTGCTACAGGCGGCTCGGGCCCGCGGCGGCGTCGCGGACCATGTGCTGCTCTCCGGCGCGCCCGGTCTCGGCAAGACCACCCTGGCGATGATCATCGCGGCCGAGATGCAGGCACCGTTGCGGATCACGAGCGGCCCGGCCGTGCAACACGCCGGCGACCTGGCGGCGATCCTCTCGTCGGTGGGCGAGGGGGAGGTGCTCTTCTTCGACGAGATGCACCGGATGGCGCGGCCGGCCGAGGAGATGCTTTATACGGCCATGGAGGACTTCCGCGTCGACGTGATCGTGGGCAAGGGCCCGGGGGCCACTGCGATACCGCTGGACCTGCCGCCGTTCACGCTCGTGGCCGCCACCACGCGGACCGGCCTGCTGCCTGGTCCGCTGCGGGATCGGTTCGGTTTCACCGGGCACCTGGAGTTGTACGAGCCGGCTGAGCTGGAGCGGGTGCTGGTTCGCTCGGCCGGCCTGCTGTCGGTGCAGACCCGCCGTGACGGCGTGCGCGAGATCGCCAGCCGGTCCCGCGGCACTCCGCGTATAGCCAACCGGTTGCTGCGCCGGGTGCGCGACTTCGCCGAGGTGCGAGCCGACGGTGTGGTCACCGGTCCCGTGGCGAGGGGTGCGCTCACCGTGTTCGAAGTGGACGAACTCGGCCTCGACCGGCTGGACCGCGCGGTGCTCGATGCGCTCTGCCGGCGGTTCGGCGGCGGTCCGGTCGGCTTGGGCACGCTGGCCGTGGCCGTGGCCGAGGAACGCGAGACGGTGGAAGAAGTGGCCGAACCGTTCCTGGTGCGGGCGGGCCTCTTGGCCCGCACACCACGCGGCCGGGTGGCCACGCCCGCAGCGTGGGGGCATCTCGGCCTCACGGCGCCGCCGCGTTCTCCGTTCGCGGCTGCGGCGGGTGACGGGGAGCCTGACCTGTTCAGCGGGGCGGCCGTCTAGACTGCACGGGCGGCTGCTGCCACGGCAGCCGCAGGTTCATCGCGCGTGCCAGTCGCCGCGCCGAGAAGGGATCCGCGGTACCCCAATGGAAGCGTTGTTGCTCCCGATCTTGCTCTTCGCCGTCTTCTACTTCATCCTCATTCGCCCGCAACAAAGGCAACGCCGCGAACTCATGCAGGTTCAGTCGACGGTCGCACCGGGTGCTCGGGTGATGACCGGCTCCGGGCTGATCGCCCAGGTGGTGAACGTCGACGGCGACGAGGTCGACCTGGAGGTCGCGCCCGGCGTGACCAACCGCTACGTGCGGCGCGCCATCGTGCGCGTCTTCCCGGACGACACCGTGCCGCCAGGGCCCGGCGCGACCGACGAAGTCGCGGACGACGTTCGCCCGGCAGACAGCACCCGCGACGACGCTTCGGGCACCCCGGCCTGAGGGCGAGCGACGACCTACCGTGGCATCGACCACCGCGCCACGGCCGTGGCGCCCACTCGGAGTGCTGGCGCTGGTGCTCGCGGTGATGTACGGGTCCATCGCGCTGCTCGGCCGATGGACTCCGCAGCTGGGCCTGGACCTGCGCGGGGGGACCAGCATCACGCTGTCCGCCAAGACGCCGGACGGCAGCGATCCCACGCCGGAAAGCATGCGACAGGCGGTGGACATCATCCGGCAGCGCGTGGACGGCAGCGGGGTCGCCGAGTCCGAAGTGAACACGCAAGGCCAGACGAACGTCGTCGTGCAGGTGCCGGGCGTCGGCGAAGACGAACTGGTCCGGCTGGTCGGCCAGACCGCCGAGCTGCGGTTCCGCCCGGTGCGCGCGGTGATCCAGGGCGGCAGCCCGGCGCCTGTCCCGACGCCCGGCACCACCCAGACGCCGTCCCCGACCGCCACCGTCGAGCCGACGCCGGCGCCGAGTCCGGCCGCCGGGCGGCTCGGCAACGAGGAACTGCCCTCCCGGGTTGCGCCGGCACAAAACTCGGCGCGGCTCGGCACGGGCAACGTCACGGCCGCAGACCTGATCCAGTCCACGCCGGCACCGGCGGCGAACCCAACGGCGACGCCGAGTCCCAGTCCCACTCCGACCGAGACCAGCACGCCCACACCGGCGGCCACGACGGAGCCGGTCCAGCCACCGGCCGGCACCGGTCCGCCCTCCGTGGAGGAGCAGAGCCAGCTGGCTGCATTCGACTGCGCGAACCTGCAGCCCGGCTCCCTGGACCGCCCGGAGCTCTCGCTCATCACCTGCGACGAGGAGAACACCACACGCTTCCTGCTCGGCCCGGCCGACGTCGTCGGGACCGACATCGCGAAGGCCTCCGCTGCCATCCCGCAGGGTGACGTGACGTTCGTCGTCAACTTGGACCTCACCGACGAGGGTGCGGACAAGTTCTTCGACTCCACGCAGGAACTCGTCGGCCAGCCGTTCCCGAACAACGCGTTCGCGATCGTCCTGGACGGCCGGGTGGTCATCTACCCGACGGTCAACGAGCCCATCCCCGGCGGCAACGCGCAGATCTCCGGGTCGTTCACCCAGGCGGAGGCACAGGCGCTGGCCAACGTGCTGAACTACGGCGCGCTGCCGTTGACGTTCGAAATCAGCGACCGATCGACTGTCACACCGACGCTGGGGGAGAACCAGCTCCGCGCCGGTCTGCTGGCGGGGATCATCGGGCTTGGCCTGGTGCTGGTCTACGCGATGCTCTATTACCGCGGCCTGGGCCTGGTCGTCTTCGCCAGCCTGGTGGGCGCCGGCCTGCTGACGTACGGGGCGGTCGTCGTGCTCGGCGCGGCGATCGGCTTCACCCTGACCATCGCCGGAATCGCCGGGATCATCGTGGCGATCGGCATCACGGCCGACTCGTTCGTGGTGTTCTTCGAGCGGATCCGCGACGAGATCCGGGAGGGGCGCAGCGTCCGGATGGCGGTCGAGACCGGCTGGCGGCGCGCCCGCCGGACGATCCTCGCGAGCGACGCCGTCTCCCTGCTCGCCGCGTTCTTCCTCTACGCCTTCTCGGTGGCGAACGTCCGCGGCTTCGCGTTCGCGCTGGGCCTCACCACGGTCGTCGACCTGGTCGTGGTCTTCCTCTTCACCAAGCCACTGGTCACAGTGCTGGCCCGGAGCCGGTTCTTCGGCGCAGGCCATGCCTGGTCGGGGCTGGACCCGGAACGCCTCGGCGCGCCGCGGCGGAGTGCACGTGCCGGCCGAGTCCGGGCCGCGGTGGGGGTTCCCGCCGCGGGGGCGAAGGAGGCCCTGCCATGAGCCGGCAGTCGCTCGCCAACCGCCTGTACAGCGGCGAGACGTCGCTGCGGATCGTCGGGCAGGCCAAGCGCTGGTACGCGGTCAGCGCGGTGCTGCTGGTCCTCGCCCTCGGCGGGCTGGTAGTGCGGGGGCTGAACCTGGGCATCGAGTTCACCGGAGGGGCCGAGTTCTCGGCGACGGTCGAGGGTGCTTCCGCCGCGACCGTGAGCGACGTGCACAGCGCGATGATCGCCACCGGCGTGGATGACGCGGCCGAGCCGCGCGTGACGCTCGTCGGCGACGACGCCATCCGGGTGCAGACCGGGAGCCTGACGCCGGAGGAGACAACGACGGTCCGGGACGCGCTGGCCGACGAGGTCGGCGTCTCGTCCGACGAAGTCGCCGCGCAGGTGATCGGCCCGTCCTGGGGCGCGCAGATCACCCGGCAGGCGACACTCGCGCTGGGCCTATTCCTGGTCGCCGCCGTGCTCTTCCTGGCCGTCACCTTCGAGTGGAAGATGGCCGTCGCCGCCCTGGTCGCACTGGCTCACGACGTCTTCATCACCGTCGGCATCTACGCGCTCGTGGGCTTCGACGTGACTCCGGCGACGATGATCGGGTTCCTGACCATCCTCGGGTACTCCCTGTACGACACCGTAGTGATCTTCGACAAGGTACGGGAGAACACCAAGGGCATCACCGCACAGAACCAGTACACCTACACGGAGGCGGCCAACCTCGGCGTCAACCAGGCGCTGGTGCGGTCGATCAACACGTCCGTTATCGCACTGTTGCCGATCGGCTCGATCCTTTTCGTCGGTGCCGGACTACTCGGGGCCGGCACGCTCAAGGACCTCGCCCTCGCGCTGTTCATCGGCGTCGCGGTAGGGACATACTCGTCCATCTTCGTCGCGACGCCGCTGCTCGCGGACCTGAAGAACCGGGAGCCGACGATCGCGGCGCTGGCCCGACGGGTAGAGGCACGCCGGGCGGCGAAGGTGTCCCGCGGCGCCACCCCTGGCGAGGCACCGGCGACCGCGATTGCGGTCGCGGCCCGGCCCGGCGCCGGCGCGGTCGAGACCGGTGAGCGACGCCAACCGCAGCGACGGACACGGGCGGAGCGGCGCGGCAGCGGTTCACGGTCGGCGCGGTAAGCGTGCTCAGCTCTACCGAGCGGGAGCTGCTGCTCAGCCGAATCCGCGACATCCCGGACTGGCCGGAGCCGGGCGTCGTGTTCAAGGACATCACGCCACTGCTGCTGGATGCGACCGCATTCGCGACCGCGATCGACGCACTCGTCGGCACGGCGCGAGACCAGACCGGCACGTCGCGGATCGACAAGGTCGTGGGCATCGAGGCCCGCGGCTTCATCCTGGCCGCCCCCGTCGCGCACGTGCTGAGAGCCGGACTCGTGCCGCTGCGCAAGCATGGCAAGCTGCCGTTCGACACCCGCTCGGTGAGCTACGCGCTCGAGTACGGTGAGGCGACCATCGAGGTACACAGTGACGCATTCGGGCCGGGCGACCGGGTGCTCGTGGTGGACGACGTGCTGGCCACTGGCGGCACCGTGCAGGCGGCCGCCGAGCTCGTCGAGGCCGCCGGGGCCGACGTGGTGGCCGTGAGCGTGCTGATCGAGCTGGGCTTCCTCGCCGGCGGAGACCGGCTGGCCGGGCTGGACGTGCACGCGCTGTTGCGGCTGTGACTGAGCCAGGATTGCATGCTGGACTCGTAGACTGGCCGTTCCGGCGGTCGCAAAAGGAGGCCCGTGGCCGAGGACGTCCTGTCTCCCAGCGCGTCGACGCCAGTCCGCGTGCGGGCTCGGCTTGCCCGGCTGACGGCTCAGCGCCACCACACCGACCCGGCGCTGGAGCTGCTGTTCCGCATCGTGCACGTAACACATCCCAAGGCTGATCTCTCCATCGTCGAGCGCTCGTACCGTGCGGCGGAACGCGCGCATGCCGGTCAGACGCGCAAGAGTGGTGACCCGTACATCACCCACCCGCTCGCGGTCGCCACCATCCTCGCCGAGCTCGGCATGACCCCGCCGGTGCTCGCCGCCGCACTGCTGCACGACACGGTGGAGGACACCGAGTACGGCCTCGACGACGTGCGCCGCGAGTTCGGCGACGAGATCGCGATGCTCGTCGACGGCGTCACCAAGCTGGACAAGGTCAAGTATGGCCAGGCGGCGCAGGCCGAGACCGTCCGCAAGATGGTCGTCGCGATGTCCAAGGACATCCGGGTGCTCGTCATCAAGCTCGCCGACCGGCTGCACAACGCGCGCACCTGGCGTTACGTGTCCAAGGAGTCGGCGCGCCGCAAGGCCCGCGAGACGCTCGAGATCTACGCGCCGCTGGCCCATCGGCTGGGCATGAACACCATTAAGTGGGAGCTCGAGGATCTGTCGTTCGCGACGCTGCACCCGAAGGTGTACGACGAGATCGTCCGGCTGGTGGCCGAGCGAGCGCCGTCGCGGGACGAGTACCTCGAATCGGTGGTTGAGCTCGTCCAGGCCGACCTGCGCGCCGCCAAGACCAAGGCCGCGGTCACCGGCCGGCCGAAGCACTACTACTCGATCTACCAGAAGATGGTGGTGCGCGGCCGCGACTTCGCCGACATCTACGACCTGGTCGGCATCCGCGTGCTCGTCGAGTCGGTCCGCGACTGCTACGCCGTGCTGGGGATCGTCCACCACCGCTGGAACCCGGTGCCCGGCCGGTTCAAGGACTTCATCGCAATGCCGAAGTTCAACATGTACCAGTCGCTGCACACGACGGTCATCGGGCCGGCGGGCAAGCCGGTCGAAATGCAGATTCGGACCCACGCCATGCACCGCCGCGCCGAGTACGGGATCGCGGCCCACTGGAAGTACAAGGAGGACTCGAGCTCGCGCCTGGAGATCGACCGCGGGCTCCTCGGCTCGGACGCCGATTCGCGGGGGCCCAGCGACATGGCGTGGCTGCGGCAACTGCTCGACTGGCAGAAGGAGACCGAGGACCCGGGTGAGTTCCTGGACGCGCTGCGGTTCGAGATCACCACCAACGAGGTCTACGTCTTCACTCCGCGCGGCGACGTGGTCGCCCTGCCTGCTGGAGCCACGCCCGTCGACTTCGCCTACGCCGTGCACACCGAAGTCGGGCACACCTGTATCGGCGCCCGGGTGAACGGCCGGCTGGTGCCGCTCGAGTCCACTCTGGACAACGGCGACGTGGTGGAGATCTTCACCTCCAAGGCGCCCGCCGCCGGTCCCAGCCGCGACTGGCTCACATTCGTCAAGAGCGCGCGGGCCCGTAACAAGATCAGGCAGTGGTTCTCCAAGGAGCGCCGCGAGGAAGCGATCGAGCACGGCAAGGACCTCATCGCGCGCGCTATGCGCAAGCAGGACCTGCCGCTGCAGCGGATGCTCTCGCAGGAATCGCTCACCGCGGTGGCCACCGAGCTGCGCTATCCGGACATCTCCGCGCTGTACGCGGCGGTCGGCGAAGGGCACGTCTCACCGCAGAGCGTCGTGCAAAAGCTGGTGCAGATGCTCGGCGGCGAGGAGGGGACGAGCGACGAGGCCGCCGAGACCACGGTGGTCAAGCCGCGGCGGCGGATTCCCGGAGATCCGGGTGTCGTGGTCAAGGACGCCAAGGACGTGTGGGTGAAGCTGGCGCGCTGCTGCACCCCGGTGCCCGGCGACACGATTGTCGGCTTCGTCACCCGCGGTGCCGGCGTGTCGGTCCACCGAGAGGACTGCGGAAACGTCGCGGCGCTGCGCCGGGAGCAGGGCCGGATGATCGAGGTCGAGTGGGCGCCCACGGCGAACAGCCTGTTCCTGGTCGCCATCCAGGTGGAGGCGCTGGACCGGAACCGGCTGCTCTCGGACATCACCCGGGTGCTCTCCGACCAGCACGTAAACATCCTGTCCGCCACCGTCACGACGAGCTCTGATCGGATCGCCAAGAGCCGGTTCACCTTCGAGATGGGCGACCCCAAGCACCTCGGTCACCTGCTCAAGGCGGTGCGCAGCGTCGAGGGCGTGTTCGACGCCTACCGCCTGACCAGCGCCCGCACCCCCGCCTCGGTGTGACGCCCGCCGCTCAGCCGCCGAACTCGGTCAACGCCCGTTCCGCCTGCTCCAGCCAGCCCCGGCGGGCCGCCAACGCGTCCTCGGCCTGCACCGCCGCGGCCTGATCACCTTTCGCTCGGGCGGCCGCCCGCCGGCTCTCCAGCTCGCTGATCGACGCGCGCAGTTGAGCGACCGTGTCCTCCGCGCGGGCGCGCGCTTGCGGGTTCCGCCGGCGCCAGGCGACACGCTCGGCTTCGCGGACCGCCTCGTCGACGCGCCGCAGTCGGCCTTCCAGCGCGCGTACCGCCGGGCGCGGCACCTGGCCGGCGGCTTCCCACCGTTCGTGGATCGACCGCATCGACTCGCGGGCCACCTTCCAGTCGGTCACCGGCAACAGCGCCTCGGCCTGCTCGAGCAACGCTCTCTTGACCTCGAGGTTGGCCTGCTGGGTGCTGTCACGCTGAGAGAGGGTGCCGGACCGGGCAGTGAAGAACGTGTCCTGCGCCGCCCGGAACCGCTGCCACAGCTGTTCCTCCGCGGCTTTCGGCGCCGCGCCCGCGGCCCGCCATCTCGTCATCAGCTCGCGAAACCGGCGCGCGGTGCCGCCCCAGTCCGTCGACCCGGCCAACTGCTCCGCTTCGGCGACGAGGCTCTCCTTGATCCCTCTCGCCTGCTCTCGTCGCTCCGCGAGCTCGGCGAAGTGGCTGCGCCGGCGGCGCGTGTACTGCGTACGCGCGCTGGAGAAGCGCCGCCACAACGCGTCGTCGGCGGCGCGGTCGAGCCGGGGCAGCGTCTTCCACTCGTCGAGTAGCGTGCGGAGCGAGTCGGCCCCGTGCCGCCAGTCTTCGCCCTCGGCGATGCTCTCGGCCTGGGTGACGATTGCTTCCTTGCGAGCTCGGGCCTCTTCGAGGGCGCGGGCGCGAGCCGCCCGGCGCTGCGCCCGCCGCTGTTCGACCTGCTCGTCGATCGCGTCCAGCCGGGCGGCCAGCGCCTGCAGGTCGCCGATGGCGTGGGCGTCGACCAGCGCCTGCCGCAGCTTGTGGGCCCCTGCCTGAGTCTCGTCGGGTGCGGCCGCGCCGGACGCCAGCCGCTGTTCAAGCAGGGCGACCTGGACCGCGAGGTCGTCGAACTTCCGGCCGAAGAACTCCAGCGCCCCCTGCGGCTCGCCGACCTGCCATGACCCGATCTTGCGTTCACCCCCAGGTGTACGGACGAAGACATCGCCGGAGTCGTCGACCCGCCCCCAGGCGTTCTCCGCGACGGTCGACCGCGGCTCCGGCGACGCCGTCATGGCGAGGTGACCAGGTCGTCCAGGCGCACCTGTTGCTTGGGCCTGCCGTCGGTCGACCCGTCTGCGGTACCTCGGGCCGCGACGGCCGAAACCACCTCCAGACCCTCGGTGATTCGGCCGAACACGGTGTAGTCCGGCGGCAGCGTCGAGTCGCCGTAGACGAGGAAGAACTGGCTGCCGTTGGATCCCGGGTCGTCTGCGGCGCGGGCCATCGCCACCGTGCCGGCCGGGTAGGTCGCGCCCTCGGTGTTCTCGAGGCTGAACTGATAGCCCGGGCCGCCGATGCCGGTTGCCGTCGGGTCGCCGCACTGGAGCACCTTGAGCGTGTCCGACGTCGTCAGCCGGTGACAGGTCGTTGCATCGAAGTAGTTCAGGCTGGCGAGGTGAACCAGCGAGCCGACCGTGCAGGGAGCACGGTCCGCCAGGAGCTCGATCGTTACCGGCTTACCCTCGAGCGTCAGCGTGGCGGTTGCTGCTGCTAAGGGAGTCGCGGGCGGCAGGCCGACCTGTTCAGTGACCGCAGTTCCGGTAGCGGTGTATGCGCACGGGCCTTCCGCGCCGGACGTCGGCGCGGGGGACTGCTCCGCGGTGGTCGCGTCGTCGCCGCCGGACCACGGCGACCAGATCACCAGACCGGCCACAAGCGGGCCGGCCACCAACAGCACGACCAGACCGGCGATCAGCACCCGGCGGCGCCGGCGTGCCCGGGCAGCGGCGGCCGCCCGGCGGGCCTGCTGCTTCTCCCAGCGTTGCCGGGCAAGCTGGCGCCGGCGCTGGTTCGTCGTCGCCACGGTGCGCTCCCTGCCGCTTCACGATTTCCACTTTCCCAGGCACGGCTCCGCACGGTGGGCGGGCTGCCGGGGCTGGCACAGTGTAGGCAGCAGCCAGCCGCTCGCCCGCGGGCCGGTAGCCTTCCCAACGTGTTCGTGACCACGGTGCCGGCGCCGATATTCGGCACGAACTGCTATGTCATGGCGCCGGCGGTCGGGGAGGAATGTGTCGTCGTCGACCCGGGCATCGGGGTGCTGTCGGCACTGGATTCGACGCTGCGCGAGGCGCGGCTGCGACCGGTGGCGGTGCTGTTGACCCACGGCCACGTCGACCACGTCTACTCGGTGACGCCAGTGTGTGGAGCACGCGGCGTCGCGGCTTACATCCACGGCGACGACCGGTACCGGCTCGCTGACCCCATCGGGACGTTGGATCCACTGGTCGTCGAGATGCTGCGGGCGCAGTTCGGGCGCATCCGGTGGGCCGAGCCGGACGACGTGCGACCGCTGACCGACGGGATGATGCTCTCCGTCGCTGGCCTGTCCATTCGGGTCGACCATGCGCCCGGTCACACCGAGGGTTCGGTGCTGTTCCACCTGCCGGCCCCAGCGGCGGACGACGCGCCGACCTGCCTGTCCGGTGACGTGCTCTTCGCCGGCAGCATCGGCCGCACCGACCTGGCCGGCGGCGACCACGCGACCATGCTGCACACGCTTGGGACCAAGATCCTGCCGCTGCCCGACGACACCGCCGTGCTCCCGGGGCACGGGCCCGCCACCACGATCGGCCGAGAGCGCGCGAGCAACCCGTTCCTGCAGGGCCTCCCGGTCGGCCCCGGTCCGGTTTCCGCTCCACCGGGACGCTGAGTTGTTCCGCGTTCCCCGGGGGGCCTTCGACGTCGTTCCCCCGCGCAGCGAAGTACTGCTCGCCGTGCGGGATGCGCTCGCCGGGCCGGTGCGGCACGCCGGCTACGGCTACATCGAGACGCCGGTGTTCGAGGAGACTGCGCTTTTCGTCCGCGGCGTCGGTGAGTCGACCGACGTGGTCACCAAGGAGATGTACTCGTTCACGACCCGCGGCGGTGACGAGCTGACCTTGCGGCCCGAGGGGACGGCACCGGTGCTGCGCGCCGTCCTGGAGAACCGGCTGCACGAGCACGGGTTGCCGGTGAAGGTGTGGTACTCCGGTCCGTACTTCCGGTACGAGCGACCGCAGCGTGGACGGTACCGGCACTTCTCCCAGGTCGGTGCCGAAGTGATCGGCACCGACGATCCCGCCTCCGACGCGGAGACGATCGTGCTGGCGATGGACGCATATCGCTCGCTCGGACTCACCGGGGTGCGGTTGTTGCTGAACTCGCTAGGGTCGCCGCGGTCGCGCCTGCCGTACCGCGACGCACTGCAAGCGTTCTTGCGCGGGCTCGACCTGGACGACGACACCCGGCGGCGGGTCGAGCAGAACCCGCTACGCGTGCTGGACGACAAGCGGCCGGA
Source organism: Jiangellaceae bacterium (assembly GCA_014534205.1). GTDB lineage: Bacteria > Actinomycetota > Actinomycetes > Jiangellales > Jiangellaceae > JACVRX01. The sequence goes on along the minus strand of JACVRX010000038.1, from coordinate 1,865 downwards.
GGTGCAGGCGGCGCTACGGGAGGCGCCGGTGATCAGCGACTTCCTGTCGGCGGACGACGTGCGGCACCACGACGGGGTCAGGTCGCTTCTCGCCGACGCCGGTGTGCCGTTCGTGGACGCACCGCGGCTGGTACGTGGCCTGGACTACTACTCCCGCACGCTGTACGAATTCGTCCACGACGGGCTCGGCGCCCAATCCGCTGTCGGTGGCGGCGGCCGGTACGACGGGCTCTCCGAGATGATCGGCGGGCCGCGGCTGTCCGGCGTGGGCTTCGCGCTCGGGGTGGAGCGCACGCTGCTGGCTGTGGAGGCCGAGGACGTGCCGGTTCCGGTCGCCCGGGAGCTCGACGTGTTCGCCGTTGCGCTGGGCACGGCCGCCGGGCGCCGGCTGTTCGCCCTGGTGACCGAGCTGCGCCGCGCTGGCTTCGCCGCTGATCTGGCACCGGCCGGCCGGGGCCTGAAAGGCGCCATGAAGGCCGCAGACCGCAGCGGCGCCCGCTGGGCGATCATCGCCGGCGACCGGGACCTCGCCGCGGGCGTCGTCCAGCTCAAGGACCTGCGCACAGGCGAGCAGCGCGCCGTCCCTTGGGACGCCGTCCTCCCGGCGGTCACGTCACTGCCGAAATGACCACGTTCACCACCCGGACCCGTACATCACCAGGCCTGCAAGCCGGCTGATGTACGGGTACGCCTGGTGATGGGTCTCGACGCCCACCGAGACAGCACTTGCGCGGTCGTCGAACGTGTGTTCGAATGGCGGCATGCGCTGGCAAGGCCAACACGTCGACGCGGAAGACATTGAAGCACTACCCGGGCTCACCCGGATACCCGGCCTGGTCCGCAGCGTGCGCACACCAGAGTTCGCCGGTGTCACCTTCCACGAGGTGCGGGCCCGCAGCGTCCTCAACGAAGTGCCGTCCGCCTCCATGGTGCCGTTCCGGTGGACGGTGAACCCGTACCGCGGGTGTACACACGCGTGCCGCTATTGCCTCGCCGGCGACACCCTGGTGCTGATGGGCTACGGCCGGGTCAAGCCGCTGTCCGAGGTGCGGGCGGGCGATCAGGTGGTCGGCACCGAGTTGCGCGACGGCGTACGCCACTACGTGCGCACCGACGTGCAGGCGCACTGGCGAACGGTCAAGGCTGCGTACCGGGTCGAGCTGGACGACGGCACAGTGCTGGTCGCAAGTGCCGAGCACCGGTTCCTCACCGAAAACGGGTGGGCCTCGGTCAACGGCGTGGCGCCGGGAGGTGAACCGGCACGCAAGCTGGCCGCCGGAGCCATGGTCACCGGCCCGGGACGACGCTTGGGCTCCGCGGCCAAGATCGCCGGACTGCTGGTGCCCGGCGACGCCCGTCTGCGGGTCGTGTCGGTCCAACCGCTGAACCGTGAGCTGCCGATGTTCGACGTGACGACCGGAACTGGTGACTTCATCGCCAACGGCGTGGTCAGCCACAACTGCTTCGCGCGCGGCTCACATTCCTGGCTGGAGCTCGACACAGGGAAGGGATTCGACACCGAGATCGTGGTCAAGGTGAACGCCGCCGAGGTGCTCACGCGCGAGCTGGCGCGACCGTCGTGGCGACGCGATCACGTCGCCCTGGGCACAAACACCGATCCCTACCAGAGAGCCGAGGGCCGGTACCGGCTGATGCCCGGCATCATCCGCGCGTTGGCCGGGGCACGGACGCCTTTCTCTGTGCTGACCAAAGGCACGCTGCTGCGACGGGACCTGCCGCTGCTGACGGCGGCCGCGGAACGGGTGCCGGTCGGTGTGGGAGTGAGCCTGGCGATCCTCGACCCGGTGCTGCACGAGCAGTTCGAGCCCGGCACGCCGTCGCCGCGGGCCCGGCTGGAGCTGATC
>JACVRX010000001.1 GCA_014534205.1 Jiangellaceae bacterium | reverse complement strand
GTCACCACGAGCCGGGCGGCGACTCCGGTAGCGAGTTCCACCCGGTCGGCGGCAGTCTCTACCCTGCCCTCGGCGATGGTTACTTCGACCGTGCGGGGTCCAGGGGCGACCGACGAGGGACGCCCGTCCGGCGATGTCGTAACAAGGCCGGACGGCACCGCTGTGGCGGCCGCCGCCCCCGCCGTGGTTGCCGGTGCCGCCGCCTGACCGCCGCCGCCACACCCCGCGAGCAGCGCGGCGAGGCACGCGAGCAGCGTTGTCCGCGTCGCCAGCGACGTCGTACGGGCCCGCTCGCTTAATGGCAGACACTGAGCTGAGCCGGTCGAAGGCACGCCGGTTCTCCTGCATCGTCGGCCAGGACGGCTCATCTTGTCAGCAGCGACCCGCGCAACGATGTCGTATCCCCGGGCCGAACGTGTCAGGCCGGGCAACCCGCGGACCAGGCCGGAGGCAGCCGCCGCCAGACAACTGTCGGGCGCCAGGATCGGTCTGGCGGCACAATTCGCTGACCGGCCGGATGCCGCCACCGTTCCTGACACGTGGCCCCGTACAGACCCCCCACGAGGCCACAGCCGAGTAAGCGCACCGGCCGGCCCGGATCTTGCACACTGAGTACGTGGTGCGTGCGACGAAGCCGCGGCGCGGACTCGTGCTCGGTTCCGGCGGGGTGCTCGGCGCTGCCTGGGCGGTCGGCGCATTGTGCGCCCTGGAAGACCACACCGGCGTCGACCTGCGGACCGTCGACTACATCGTGGGAACGTCTGCCGGCGCAGTGCTGACCGCACTTCTCGGTGAGGGCGTCCGGCCGGCACAGTTGCGTGCGCACCAGCTCGGCGGCGCCGAGGGTCGGCTCGCCGGGGCGCCCTGGGACTACGCCCGGTCCTCCGGCGGCGCACGCCCGCCGTGGCCACGCCTCGCCGTCGGATCGCCAGCTCTGGTCCGTCGCAACGCCTGGCGACTGCGCCGGCTGCCGCCGACCGCCGTCCTCTCCGCGCTGTTACCGGTCGGCCGGGGATCGCTGGAAGAACTGGGGCAGCTCGTCGCCGCGCTGGCCCCGGACGGCCGCTGGTCTAGCCACCGCAACGTCTGGATCGTGGCCATGGACTACGAGACGGGACGCCGGGTTCCGTTCGGCCGTCCCGGGGAACCGCCAGCATCCCTCGTCGACGCCGTGATGGCGTCCTGCGCGATCCCGGCCTGGTACGCACCGGTGGTGATCGACGGCCACCGCTACGTCGACGGCGGCGCATGCTCGGCGACGTCGGTGGACCTGCTCGCGGGCCGGCACCTGGACGAGGTGTTCGTCGTGGCGCCGATGGTCACGCTGGATCCCGACCGGCCGCGGTCGTTGCTTGGAAAGATGGAACGGCGTTGGCGAGCTGCGGTGACCCGGCGCTGCATGAACGAGATCGGCAAGCTGCGCGCAGAAGGAACAGTGGTGACGTTACTCGGCCCGGGTCAGGAGGACTTGGCCGCAATCGGCGTCAACGTCATGCAGACGAACCGCAGGCTGCACGTGCTGGAGACCTCGCTGCGGACCTCAGCGCGCGCGTTGACCGACGCCGCGAGCCTGCAGTCCACGGCCGGCTGATGCGGGTCTTCGTCCCGGCGACTCTCTCTCGGCTGGCAGAGCTGCACCGCAGCAGAAAGCTCGCGGTCGACGTGGACATCGGGTACGCGGTGACGCCCGCCCTCCGCGAGAGTTACGCCGAGGGTGACGCGGAAGAGCTCGAGTACGTCGCTTCCAGCACAGCGAGCCGCGCGTCGCTGACGTTTCTCGGCGCCGAGCCAGACGCGCCGCGACGTCGGGTCGTCGTCGCCGCCGACGTACCCGACGCGGACCCGGCCGCCGGACACGGCCCGGCGGGCGTCCGTCTCCGCGAGGCGATCCCGCTCCGCGCAGTGGCTGCCATCCACGCCGATGACGACGACGCTGAGCCGGCCATCGCCGCTGCCGTCGAGGCACTCGACGCCGCTACACGAGGCGATCGCGACGCCCAGTTCCTCGTCGACGAGACCGACGGCGTCGAATTGTTGTGGTACGCAACCCAGGAGATTCCCGACCTGCTCCGTGGCTGACCGGGCGTGTCACGATAGGGATAACCCATCCACGCCCGAGGAGCCATCGTCATGGATGCCGTTACGCAGGTCCCCATGCCGGTGAACGAGCCGGTCCTGTCCTACGCGCCGGGAACCCCGGAGCGGGCCGAGGTCGAGCAGCGCCTCGCCGAGCTGGCGGCGGAACGCCACGAGCTCACCTGCACGATCGGCGGCGACCAGAAGCTCGGCGGTGGTGACGAGATCGACGTCGTCCAGCCGCACAAGCGCTCGCACGTGCTGGGCACGATGCGCAACGCAACGACTGCCGACGCCCGGGCGGCCATCGATGCCGCCCGAGAAGCCGCGCCGGGCTGGCGGACGCTGTCCTTCGACGACCGAGCGGCGATCTTTCTCAAGGCCGCGGAGCTACTGGCCGGACCGTGGCGGCAGACGCTCAACGCAGCAACCATGCTTGGCCAGTCGAAGACGGTCGCGCAGGCCGAGATCGACAGCGCCTGCGAGCTGATCGACTTCTGGCGGTTCAACGTCGACTTCGGCCGGCAGATAATCGAGGACCAGCCGGTGCGGCACAGCCCGGGCGTGTGGAACCGGCTGGATCACCGGCCGCTGGAAGGCTTCGTCTACGCGATCACGCCGTTCAACTTCACTGCGATCGGCGGCAACCTGCCCACCGCGCCGGCGCTGATGGGCAACACGGTCATCTGGAAGCCGAGCCCAACCCAGCAGCTGTCCGCCCACTTCACCATGCGGCTGCTCGAGGCGGCCGGCCTGCCGCCCGGCGTCGTCAACCTGCTGACCGGCGACGGCCTGGCCGTCTCGGAGGTAGCGCTGACCGACCCGGATCTGGCCGGCATCCACTTCACCGGTTCCACACCGACGTTCCACACGCTGTGGCGCGCCGTCGGCGAGAACATCGCCAAGTACCGCAACTACCCGCGCATCGTCGGCGAGACCGGTGGCAAGGACTTCGTCCTCGCGCACCCGAGCGCCGACGTCGATGTCCTGCGCACCGCGCTCATCCGCGGCGCGTTCGAGTACCAGGGACAGAAGTGCTCCGCGGCGTCGCGCGCGTATGTATCGCGCAGCGCGTGGGACCGGATGCGCGACGAGTTCGTGTCACTCACCGACTCGCTGCCGATGGGCGACGTCACCGACCTACGGAACTTCATGGGCGCCGTTATCGACGACCGGGCATATGCCAAGCACCGCAAGGCGATCGACCGGGCGCGGGGCTCGGACGCGGTGACCGTGCTCGCCGGCGGCGACTGTGGCGACGAGGAGGGCTTTTTCATCCGCCCGACGGTGCTGGAATCCTCCGATCCGGTGGACGAGATCTTCGTAACCGAATACTTCGGGCCGATCCTCGGCGTCTACGTCTATGACGACGGGGACTACGACCGGGTCCTGGACCAGATGGAGGGTGTTGCGCCGTACGCGCTCACCGGCTCGATCATCGCACAGGACCGGCAGATAATCGCCGACGCGACTGAGCGGTTGCGGTTCGCCGCCGGGAACTTCTACGTCAACGACAAGCCGACGGGCGCCGTCGTCGGGCAGCAACCGTTCGGCGGGGCACGGGCGAGCGGCACCAACGACAAGGCTGGTGCGGCACAGAACCTGATCCGCTGGACGAGTACGCGGGCCCTCAAGGAGACGTTCGTTCCGCCGACCACGCATACTTACCCCCACATGTCCTGACCCGCCCCTGCCTGAGGAGTCCACGTGTTGGAGGACCGGCTGCCGACCCGCCCGCTCGTCTCCCGTGCCGTGCGCTTGCTCGCCGAGCCACGCCGCAGCGCCGCTGACAGCGCGCTGGTGACTGGGGTCGCCCTGCGGCTGGCGGCGTTGGACAGCGACACCGAGACCGCCGAGAAGCTGATGGCCGCCTCGGACCGGGTCATGGTGGGCGTCGCCGGGTTGGTAGATGAACCCGCGCCGCAAGCGGACTGGAGCGACACCGCGGAGGCGCTGGCACTGATGATCGCGGGCCGCGGAGTGCAGCGGCGGCACCTGATGGCCGCTCGGTCGGCGCTCGGCTCGGTGGACAAGGTGCTCGATTTGTCCGACCGGCTGCGCCGCACCGCCGACCGTGAGCTCGACCGCGACGACCTGGGCCGGGCCATGGCCATGACGGTGACCGGCCCTGCTGACCTGGTCGAGGCGCTGATCCAGCGGGAGGAGGACTTACGCGTCCGCGGCGAGGTCCGCGACGAGCAGCCGTCCGCAGCTCAGCCCGTTGGGCAGCGTCCGCCCGGTCCGGGGCCGCGGGCCGCAGGTCGCAGCGCAACGGGCGAGCGCGGTGTTCCACTGCGGGCCGTCGACGGCGGGGTGCCCGGGCGCTGAGGGCGGCGCCGCGGTCAGCTCTCGGCGGGCTCCCGCTTGACGGCGACGAGTAGCCCGTCACCGGCCGGAAGCAGTGCCGGGACAAGCCGCTCGTCCGCACGCATCGCCCGCCCGAGCTCGCGGATCGCCACCGTCTCGGGGTCGCGCTGCGCGGGGTCGGCCACCCGGTCGCGCCAGAGCGCGTTGTCGAAGGCGACAACCCCGCCGGTGCGCAGCAGCCGCAGCGCCTGTTGCAGGTACTCGCCGTATTCGACCTTGTCGCCGTCACAGAACACCAGGTCGTACGCCCCGTCGGTGAGGCGTGGAAGCACGTCGAGGGCCGCCCCCGGGATGAGCCTGGTCCGGTTGTGCCCGATGCCTGCCTCGACGAACGCCTCCCGGGCCAGCCGCTGGTGCTCGGACTCGATGTCGACGCTGGTGAGGACGCCGTCCGGACGCATGCCCGCGAGCAGGTGCAGACCTGAGACGCCGGCGCCGGTGCCGACTTCGACCACCGTGCGAGCGCCGATCGCCGCCGCGAGCAGTCGCAGTGCGGTCCCGCAGCCGTGCCCGATCGGCACGGCACCGACCTCGTGCCCTCGGCGTCGCGCCTGGGTGATGGCCGGCTCCTCGTCGACGAAGTTCTCGGCGTAGCTCCACGACTCCGGGCTGATCGTGGCGATGACGGCCTCCTGGGCGGCGCACGGGCAGCGGTCGGGTCGCAGCCTAGTGCTCTCGCGTCGCACGTCGCTGGACGCCGGGCCAGCGGCCGCCGCTCCGCTCTGGAATGACCACGTTCACCACCCCCGTGGGTACATCACCAGGCTTACACGCCTGGTGATGTACGGGCAGACATGGTGTACGTGGTCATTCCGGAGTCACGGAAAGCAGCGCCCGGCTAGGGAACCCACCGGTGCGTTCGGGACGTTCCCCGAACAAGCCGCTCGGGCGCGCCGGGCCGGCGGGAACACCCGATCGGCCGAGGCGGTTGGCCAGGGAAAGGGACGTGGGTCACGATGGAAACAGTTCTCGTGGCCATGCTGACCCGCGAGGGAGGATCCCAGGTGGGCGACGACGCCGATCCGGGTCCGGACGCTGTTCCGGCCGGGGAGTGGGTCCCGCCGTCCTGGGACGAGGTGGTCCGCGAGCACTCCGCCCGGGTCTACCGGCTCGCTTACCGGTTGACCGGTAACGCGCACGACGCCGAGGACCTCACCCAGGACGTGTTCGTCCGGGTGTTCCGGTCCCTGTCGTCGTACTCGCCGGGGACGTTCGAGGGCTGGCTGCACCGCATCACCACGAACCTGTTCCTCGACGGCGTACGGCGCAAGCAGCGCCTTCGTTTCGACACGCTCGGTGCGGGCGCGGTCGACCGGCTGTCCGGCCGGGAGCCGACGCCGGACGGCACGATCGACGACCGGCTGCTCGACGCCGACATCCAGGCAGCGCTGGACGCGTTACCGGCCGACTTTCGAGCCGCGGTCGTGCTCTGCGACATCGAGGGCCTGTCCTATGAGGAGATCGCGGCCACCCTCGGCGTCAAGCTGGGCACCGTGCGCAGCCGGATACACCGGGGTCGCGCCCAGCTTCGCGCTGCCCTCGACCATCGCGCGCCGCCTTCGGCCGGCGAGGACTCGGCCGTCTCGCCCGACATCCGGGAGGAGGCGCCATGAGACATCTCGGTGTGATCGTCACCGCTCTGGTCGACGACCAGCTCGGCCACGACGACCGCGACCGGGCGTTGGCCCACGTCACCAGGTGCGAGCAGTGCCGGATGGCGGTCGAGCTCGAGCGCCAGGCCAAAGCAGCGTTGCGCCGCCTGCCCGCCGCCCGCCCGCCAGCGTCGCTGGTGGCATCGTTACGCGCGCTGGCCGAACCAGGGGATCCGCTGCCGCCGCCGCGGCGGCCACTGCCCGGAGCGGACGCGGGACAAGGCACAACTGTCCGAGACCGAGCCTGGATCACCCGACGGCCGCCTGCCGGCCGGCCAGGTCCCGTTCCGGGCCAGCGGCGACCGGAGCCGGGCGTACGAACCCGTCGTGATCGGGTCCGCGTAGTGGCCGTGGGCGCCTTGTCTGCGGGCGCACTCACGATGCTCCTCGCCACGCTGGGCGCACCGGCAACCAGCGGATCGCCGCCCGCGTCGGTGGTGCCGCCGATCCGCCAGTTCACCGTCGAACACGCCAAGGCGACCGGCGGCCTGCCGTTCGCGGAGCCCGCTGCGGTCGTCGTCCCTGCCGTGGCAGGCGACCGGCGGTGACCGGGTCCTTGGCGCCGATCCGCCGAGGTCCGCACATCCTGACGGCGCTGGCCGGCCCGGCGCTCGCCGTGCCGCTTCTGCTGTGCTCGGCGGTCACCGCGCTTGCCGCTCCATCGAGTGATCCCGGCGACGATCTGGGAGCCGTCGGACTGCTGCACCGGGCACTCGCCGCGCCCGAGCTCGTCTGGTTCCGCGGAACGCAGTATGTCGCCGCGTGGTCCCCGCTGGACGCGGAGCGATCGACGAGCGCCGTTGTAGACGTCATCCACGAGCCCGGCGGTCCCACCCGGATCCGGGCTCACGGCGCTCAGCCGCTCGCGATGGTCGACGAGCGAAGCGGGACCGCCTGGCTGGCTGGTGCGGGCGGGCCGGTCGGTCTGCTTGTACGCGGATACGACGTGGAGATCATCGGCGTGTCGGCGGTGGCGGGCCGCCCCGCGAACATCGTTGAAGCGCGACGCGACGACGGCACGCCGGCGGCGCGGCTGTGGCTCGACAGCGAGTGGGCGCTGCCACTGCGCCGTGAGATCTATGCCGAGGACGGCACGACCCGTACGGCTAGCGCGTTCATCGAAGTTCACATCGAGCCGGCACCGGCCGCCGTCGAAGCGACGCAGTCCGACCCGGAGGACCGCTGGCTACGCCATGACGACCTGGCCGAGTTGCGCGCCGGAGGTTGGAGCTGCCCTCGCCGGTTGCCGGGCGGGTTCCAGCTATACGAGGCCCGTCGAGTCGGCGACGCGTTCCAGCTCAGCTACTCCGACGGCGTCGCCACAGTGTCGGTGTTCGAGCAGCGCGGCCGCCTCGACGCCGATCGGCTGGCCGGGTTTGTTGCGCGGGAGGTGAACGGGGGCGTCGTCTACAGCACGCCGGGGCCGCCTGCACAGTTCACCTGGTCCACCGATGATCGGGTGGTGACCGTGGTCGCGGACGCGCCGGCGGAGACGCTCGACGCGCTGCTCGCCGAGCTGCCGCCGACGAAGCACGACGACGACCGCAGCCTGCTCGCCCGGATCGGAAACGGGGCTGGACGGGTGGTGTCGTGGCTCAACCCGTTCGACTAGCCATGCCGGTAGCCATGCCGGGCGGACCCGAGTGAGTGCAGCCAACCGTGCGGCCGCCGGATGGTCGCGCCCCCCCGGCCCGGATTCCGGGCACTCGGGCAACTCCCGCGACCCGTGGGTCCAGGTGCCCGTCGGCAAGGCGGACCCGTTCGCGGTGGTCCAGCCGGCGCTCGAGGCGCCGGCTGGACGTACCCATGCCGCTGCGAGTGCAGCGATACGCCCCGGGGTGCTGGTACTCACGGCGGCGCTCATCGCTGTGGTGGCCGGTGCGGCGGGCGCTGCGGTCAGCGGCCTGTTGGCCGACCGGCTCGCCGGATCCCGACCGGGGACCGTCACGGTGCTCGGTGCCGACGAAACGGCTGTGGCTGACCGGCCGCCGGAGTCCGTCGCTGGAATCGCCGCCGACGTGCTGGACAGCGTCGTGTCGGTGACGGTGGGCGACGCATCCGGGTCCGGCTTCATCATCGCCGCCAACGGCTACGTGCTCACCAACAGTCACGTGATCGCCGCAGCGACCGACGGCACCGGGATCGAGCTCGGTTTCTTCGACGGCTCCAGAACGCCCGCCGAGGTAGTGGGCCGCAGCCCAAGCTACGACCTGGCGGTGCTGCGGGTCGACCGCGACGGTCTGCGGCCGGTGCGGCTGGGGACGTCCGCCGACGTGGCCGTCGGCGACCCGGTGCTCGCGATCGGCAGCCCGCTCGGGCTGGACAGCACGGTCACCAGCGGGATCATCTCGGCGGTGGACCGAGCGGTGACGGCCGGCGGACGAGGCGAGACGGCGTTCATCAACGCGTTGCAGACCGACGCCGCGATCAATCCGGGCAACTCCGGCGGTCCGCTGGTGAATGCCGCCGGCCGGGTCATCGGGGTCAACTCGGCCATCGCGTCGGTCCGAACCGGCCCGGTGCCCGGCAACATCGGGCTCGGCTTCGCGATCCCGATCGACCAGGCTGCGCGGACGGCCGGGCAGATAATCGAGACCGGCCGGGCCGTATACCCGGTAATGGGTGTCCGGCTGGACAGCACGTTCACCGGGCGCGGCGCGCGGATCGCGGCCGGCGACGGCCGTGCGGCGGGCGTCGAGCCGGACGGGCCGGCGGCCGGCGCCGGGATCGAACCAGGAGACGTCATCACCCGAATAGGAGACAGGGACGTCAACTCGGCCGAGGAGCTGATCGTGGCGCTGCGGGCGCGGGAACCGGGCGAGCGCGTGACGTTACGCGTCGAGCGCGGCGGCTCGGTCGACGACGTCACCTTGGTGCTCGGGTCGGCGGTCGACTGAGCCTCGTACGCTGGACCGTGTTCACCGACCGGAGGCGCCGACTGGGGGCAACGTGTTCGGCATCGAAGCGCCAGAGCTGCTCGTCATCCTGATCGTCGGGCTGCTCGTCTTCGGGCCGGACCGGTTGCCCCAGATGGCCCGGCAAGCCGGGGCCTGGGTCGGGGACCTGCGCCGGTTCGTGGCGAACGCGCGGCGGGACCTCTCCGACAGCATCGGCGTGGATCCTGACGACCTGCGCAAGTTGCAGAACCTCAACGCGAGGTCCTACGTCCGGCGCAACGTGCTCGACGGGCTGGACCTCGGGCTGGACGACGACCAGCCGCACCGCCGCCGCCCGGACCGTTCCGCCGCCGCATCGGCGAACCCCACCCAGGCGACTCCCGCCGCCACCCCCTTCGACCCAGACACCACGTAACGCTGCTGGAATGACCACGTACACCACCACTGCCCGTAGATCACCAGGCCAGCAGGCCAGGTGATCTACGGGCAGGCCTGGTGATGGCCCAGGCGTGCCGGCTGCGGAGGTCCGTCAGCGCCCGGCGGGCGTCAAGTCGAGCGACAATCCAGCCAGCCCACGGCGCCGGTGCGACAGCGCCCGGGCCACCTCACGCAGTGCCTCCGCCGCCGGTGCCGTCGGGTCGGACAGCACCAGCGGAACACCTCGGTCCGCGCCTTCCCGCAGCCGCACGTCGAAGGGCACCTCACCCAGCGTGGGCACTGACGTGCCGAGCCGGCGGCTGAGTCCAGCGGCAACCGAGGCGCCACCCCCGGACCCGAACAACTCCAGCCGGTGCGTCGACCCGCAGTGCGGGCACGGCAGGTACGACATGTTCTCGATCACGCCGGCGACCTGCTGGTGCGTCTGGATCGCGATCGAACCGGCCCGCTCCGCCACCTCCGCGGCGGCGACTTGGGGCGTCGTGACCACGACGAGCTCAGCGGACGGCAGCAGCTGCGCGAGCGAGATCGCCACGTCGCCGGTGCCCGGCGGCAGGTCGAGGAGCAGCACGTCCAAGTCGCCCCAGAACACGTCGGAGAGGAACTGCTGCAGCGCCCGGTGCAGCATCGGACCGCGCCAGGCGACGGGAGCGTCACGGTCCGGCTTGAACATCTCGGTCGAGATCAGCTTCACCCCGTGCGTGGGCACCGGCATGATCATCCGCTCGACGATGGTGGGATGGGTACCGTCCACCGCGAGCATCCGGGGCGCCGAGTGGCCGTAGATGTCGGCGTCGAGCAGCCCGACCCGAACCCCGTCCGCGGCCATCGCCGCAGCGAGGTTGACCGTGACCGACGACTTGCCCACGCCGCCCTTGCCCGAGGCGACCGCGTATACCCGAGTGAGCGACCCGGGCTTGGCGAACGTTATCTCCCGCTCGGCGACGCCGCCGCGCAGTTGCCGCGACAGCTCGGCGCGCTGCTGGTCGGACATGACGTCCAGTGCGACGTCGACACCCGTCACGCCGGGCAGCGCGGACACGGCTGCCGTGACGTCTCGGGTGATCGTGTCGCGGAGGGGGCAGCCAGACACGGTGAGGAACACGTCGACCCGCACCTGGCCGTCGTCGGCAACGTGGACGGACTTGACCATGCCGAGGTCGGTGATGGGGCGCTTGATTTCCGGATCGTGGACCGTCGCCAGCGCGCCGGTGATCTGTTCGGTTGTTGGATGGGTGGGCACGGCTTCGATGCTACGTGTCTCGACCTCGCTTACCATCGTGGTGTGTCGTCGACACAGGTCAGTCACGAGCGTGTCACACCCGAGCAATTGGAGGCGTGGCGGACGTTGGTCCGCGCTGTGACGTTGATCATTCGACGTCTCGAGAACGACTTGCTGGACCGGCACGGGATTTCGCTTGCATGGTACGAGGTGCTGGCCAGGCTGGTCGAGGCAGAGGGCCACCGGCTGCGGATGAGCGAACTGGCGGACGGGGTGATGCTGTCGCCGAGCGGGCTCACCCGGCTGGTCGACCGCATGGTGGATGCGGGGGTCGTTCGCCGGGAGCAGTCGGCGAGCGACGCCCGGAGCTTCTACGCCGTCCTGACCGATGAGGGATACGAACGGCTTCGCACCGCGACCGGTACGCATATGCGCGGCATCCACGAGTACCTGCTGTCGAAGTACACCGACGAGGAGCTGCAGCGGGCCGCGGCGTTCGTCGCCCGGCTGCAGGATTGACCCGACGGCGGCGCACCGGCCCATTCCCAGGCCTGCTGGTGCATCACCAGGCGTGCAGGCCTGGTGATGTACCAGCCGGGGTTGTGTACGTGGTCATTTCAGAACGGTGAGGTGACCGGGAGGTCACGACCAGACGGGGCGGAAGATGCCGAGTGCAGTGCTCAGCACGAACGCCGCCGCCACCAGCAGCACCGAACCGGCGATCAGCGCGAAGTCGGAGCGCCGTACCCGCTGGGTCCGGGCCACCGTACGCGGGCCGGTGGAGTCGAAGCCGCGCGCATCCATGGCCAGGGCCAGCCGGGTGCCGCGCCGCATCGCGCCGACCAGCAGCGTGAACACGGTTCCCGCGAACTGCTGGGCGTGCCGCACCGGGTTGCGCCCGGCGTCGACGCCGCGGGCTCGGCGGGCCAGCTTGATCGTCGTCCACTCGACTGCAAGCAGCGGCAACAGCCGTAACGCGGCGAGCGCTGCGTACGCGAACCGCGCGGGTACCCGGGTGTTCTGCACCAGCGAGTCGGCCAGGTCGGTTGGGTCGATGGTGAGCATGACGATCACACCCGGCAGCGCGATCGCAAGCACCCGTACGGTGACGGTAACCGCCGTGAGCCACGGCTGCTGCGAGTCGCCGAACAGCAGCGTGGTGAGGCCCAGGCCGGTCGCCGAGACGAGGAGCACCCAGCCGCGGGTCACGAGCACGCGCACTGGGACACCGCCGACGACCATGGCGACCACGACACCGCCGAGAAGCAGCGCCGGCGTGAGCGCGTCGTCGGTGAGTGACGCGCCCAGGCCGAGGAGAAAACACGCGCCGAGTTTGGCGGCCGGGTTGGCCCGGGCGAGCCGGCCAGCGCTGACCGGCTCCAGCGCGATCGCCATCATGCCGCGACCTCCCGACCACCGGCGGAAACCGCGCGTCCGGCGTCGAGCCGCAACACCTCGTCGGCGAGCGACGTCACGAACGCCTCGTCGTGCGTCACCGCGCAGATGGCTCCGCCGGCGTCGCGGCGGTCGGCGAGCAGGTCCAGCAGCTGCAACCAGGTCCGCTGGTCCTGGCCGAACGTCGGCTCGTCCAGCACCAGCACGGACGGGCTCGTCGTCAGCGCGGTGGCGACGGACAGCCGGCGCTGCTCGCCCCCGGAGAGCGTGAACGGGTTCGCCTCGGCGAGGTGGGTGAGGTTTAGGCGGGCCAGCACGTCGTCGACGAGCCGGCCGACTGTCTCAGCGGGAACGCCGCGCCGCGACGGCCCGAAGGCGAGCTCGTCCCGAACCCGCCCGGTGAGGAACTGGTGCTCCGGGTCCTGGAACACCATGCCGATCCGGTCCGCCAACTGTGCCGCCGGCCAGCGATGTGGCGGGCTGAGTTCGTCGGCGCCAGCGAGTGCCCGGCTTGTCCGGACAGTTCCGACGGTCGGCGGCACTAGCCCGGCCAGGATCGTCGCCAGGGTGGACTTGCCGGAGCCGTTCGGGCCGACGACGGCGAGTGCCTGTCCGGCGCGGAGCTCGGTCGACACCCCGGCCAGCGCCGGCCGCACGGCTCCGCGGTGGAAGAAGCCCACGCCGCGAGCCACCAGCAACTCACCGCCCGGGGGTCCGGTGGCGCGGCGCACCGGCATGGGGTGCGCCGGCACCCAGACACCGGCTGCTGAGAGCTGGTCCCCATACGTCGCGAAGACGACGTCCGGCGGCCCGTCCGCGGCGACGCCGCCGCCGGCTTCCAGGACCACCACCCGATCGACAAGTGGCAGAGTCTCGGCGACACGGTGCTCGACGAGTACGACCGTCGCGCCGGTGGCCTGCTGCACTGCTGCGATCGCCTCGCGTACCAGCGTGGCGCCCAGCGGGTCGAGGTTCGCCGTCGGTTCGTCGAACAGCAGCAGCCGGGGCGAGAGCGCCAGGATGCCGGCGAGCGCAAGCCGCTGCTGCTCTCCGCCAGACAGCTGCTCGGTGCGGCGGTCCCGCCCGTATGGGAAACCGACGGCCGCCAGCGAAGCCTCGACCAGCCGCCAGATCGCCTCGGCGGGAACGGCCCGGTTCTCCGGCCCGAACGCGACGTCGTCGCCGGCCCGGGCCATGACCAGCTGGGTCTGCGGGTCCTGGAACAGCAGCCCGGTCCGGTCGCGGGCGTCCCGTGGGTCGAGCCCGTCGACGGTCAGCCGGCCTTCCGGCTCGCCCGCGTGCGACGGGTCCAGCAGCCCGGCCAGCGCGGTGAGCAGGGTGCTCTTGCCGGCGCCGGACCGGCCGAGCAGCAGCAGCCGCTCACCGGGCTCGACGACGAGGTCGAGCTCGCGGAGCGCAGGCCGGCGGCGTCCGGCGTGCCGCCAGCCCCAGCCGCGCGCCTCGATCCGGCAGCCGGTCAGACTCGGGTCCGTTCCCGGCCGGACGGGAACGCGTCCAGCACCCCGGTCGCCGCCAGCCGGCGGACCAGGAGCCACGACCCGACTCCGGCGATGACCACCGAGCTCAGCGTCACCAGCACCGCATAGGCGGTGAGCCAGCCGGCCGACCAGTCGCGGTAGTAGTAGAACCAGTCCAGCGCGAACGCCGTCAGACCTGCGGCGGCGGCGGCCGCCGTTGCGACCAAAAGTGTGAACCGCCGGTATCGGGTAGCCAGGAAGACCAGCTCGGGCGCCAGCCCCTCGAGCAGCCCGTACCAGATCACCTGCACGCCCCAGGTGACACCCAGCAACGCGCTGACGGTCGACGCGACCAGCATCGCGAACACCGCCGCGCCCGGTTTGCGGACCACCAGCATGGCGAGCACGCCGGGCACCAGCCACATCCCGTACATGAACCCCTGCCCCGGCGGGAACGCCTTGAAGGCTGGGTCCAGGGCTACCCACAACGCATTCCACGCCCAGAACACCACGCCGAACGTCACGCCCAGCACGGCGGTAACGACGATGTCCACGGTCCGCCAGCCCCGCCGGTGCCCCTCCACCGCTCCGGACGACGTCGCGCGTCGAACGTCCTGATCGCTCATGACTTCCTCCCGTCGAAATCAGGAGGGTGGCTTCGCGCTCGGTCACGACACTGGAACGGCGCGCCACGAATCGTCCGTGGGCGCGCCGCGTCGTGACTGTCGACTCCCTGCGCCGGCATTACCCGGATCAGGTTCGAGGGTCTGCGGGCTCCCCGGCCCACACTCTCAGCGCTGTGCGCTCCCCTGTCGTCTGCAGTTGTTATCGCCGAGCTTACCCCTGCGTCAGCCAGGGCCGTCGACGCGGTTGCCCGGACGCGCCCGCGCCAAGTCCGGGCTCAACTCCTCGGCGAGTTCGCGCAGCTCGGAGCGGATGAAGTCGCGGGTGGCGACCTCCCCGGTGGCGATCCGAAGCGCGGCGATCTCGCGCGCGAGGAACTCCATGTCCGCGCGGGCGCGGGCGTTCACCCCGCGGTCCTGCTCCAGGTTCACCCGGTCCCGGTCGTCCTGCCGGTTCTGCGCGAGCAGGATCAGCGGCGCCGCGTACGACGCCTGAATCGAGAGCAGCAGGGTCAGGAAGATGAACGGGTACGAGTCGTACTGCAGCCGCTCCGGGCCGAGCGTGTTCCACGACAGCCACACCACGATGAACACGGTGAGGTAGAGCAGGAACCGTCCGGTGCCGAGGAACCGCGCAATCCGTTCCGATGCCTTGCCGATGAGCTCCGGGTCGACGTTCGGGCGGCGCAAGCCGCCCGGAACCCGCGGCTGGTCCAGCGAGCTACGCACCACTTCTGGCCTCCTCCCGGGTCGCGCGGGCGCGCCACTCCTCGCCCAGCATGTGGTCCATGACGTCGTCCACGGTGACGACGCCGAGAAGGCGGCCGTGCTCGTCGACGACCGGGCAGGCCACCAGGTTGTACGTCGCGAACACGCCGGCGACCTGCTCTAGTTCGGCGTTCGGCGGCAGCGGGTCCAGGTCGGCCTCGATGACGCCGGAGACCAGCGAGGACGGCGGCTCGCGGAGCAGTCGCTGAAAGTGCGCGGTGCCGAGGTACTGGCCGGTGGGCGTGTCCAGCGGCGGCCGGCACACGTACACCTGGGCGGCGAGCGAGGGCGTGAGATCCGGGTTGCGGATGCGTGCCAGCGCTTCGGCGACCGTGGCGTCCGGAGACAGGACGACCGGCTCGTTGGTCATCATGCCTCCCGCCGTGTAGTCCTCGTAGCGAAGCAGTTGGCGCACCGGTGCCGCCTCGTCCGGTTCCATCAGCGTGAGCAGCTTCTCCGCCTGCTCGGTCGGCAGGTCCGACAGCAGGTCGGCCGCATCGTCGGGGTCCATCGCTTCGAGGACGTCAGCAGCGCGCTCCCCGTCCAGCGAGCGGATCAGCTCTTGCGCCTCCGAGGCGTCCAGCTCCTCCAGTACGTCCGCGAGCCGCTCGTCCTGCAGCGCCAGCGCCACCTCGCGGCGCCGCTTGGTGGAAAGCTCCCGCAGCATGCTGGCGAGGTCGGCCGGTCGCAGCTTCTCGAAGGCAGCGAGCATGTTCGCCGCGCCTTGCGCCTCCTCGGGGACCGCGAACCCGGTCAGCTCGTCGAAGGAGTAGATCCGGGTCTCGCCGCGGCGGCCGAACCGCTTGCCCCGGCCGTGCGCGGCGACCTTCGTCACGACCCAGTCCCGGGCCCTGCTCTGCTCGATACCCACGTCGGAGACGATGACCTCCTCGCCCGTCGCTTCGACCCGGACTCGGCGGTCGAGCATCTCGCCCAGTACCAGTGTCTCGCCCTGGCGCTGCTCGAACCGGCGCATGTCGACGAGCCCAGTGCTGATCACCTGACCACCGTCGACGCTCGTCACCCGGGTGATCGGCAGGAAGATCCGCCTACGCACCGGCACCTCGACCACCAGCCCGAGCGCGCGCGACAGGGAGCCGGGCACCGGTGCAGTGACCACGACGTCGTGGACCTTGCCGACCTGGTCGCCGTTGGGGTCGAAGACCGCAGTACCGGCCAACCGCGCGACATACACCCTGGTCAGCGTCGCGCTCATGGCCGCAGGCTACCGGCCGAGATGCCTCCCGTAGACTGGCACACCACGGTCGCCCCGACCGCCCCTGCCTGGGCCGCCGACCAGAGGAACGATGGCGTCCGACCTGCGAGTGTTGCGCGTCGGTCTGTCCGTGCTCACCTGTCTGGTTTGTGCCGTTGGCTGCGGCGATGCGCCGGAGGAAACACAGGAGGCGCCGGCGCTGCCGCTGGAGCAGATCGCCTCGCCTCGGGCACCCAGTGCCCCGAACGGGTTGGATCAGCTGAGTGCGGACCAGGCGCTCGGCCGGGTCCTACAAGAGGTCGAGGCGAACGATTCCTACCACGTCACCGGCACGACGGTCGGTGGCCAGACGCTCGACATCTCCTTCGTCGACAATGCGGCGACCGGCACCGTGATCGCAGGCAGTCGGGTGCAGCTCCTCGCCGTGGACGGCCGGATATACGTCACCGGTGACGACGAGTTCATGGCGGCGAGCGTCGGAAAGGACGCGGCCAAGCGGATGTCCGGCAAGTGGTTGCTCCTGGCGCCGGACGCGACGTCGCAGTTCGCGCTGTTCGCCGACGGCCGGACGTTCGCTGCCCGCGTGCTCGGCGCACAGGGGCCGGTGGAGCTCACCGGGGTCCGGTATGTGCAGGGCCGGCCGGCGGTCGGGCTGATCTTCGCGGAGACCGGCGGCACGTTGTGGGTCTCGGCGCATGGCGACCCGCTCCCTCTGCAGTTCGAGGAGAAGGGCGCAACCGCGGGCGTCGGCGTACTGACGTTCAGCGACTTTGGGGCGGACATCACGGTGAAGGCTCCGCCGAAGGACTCGGTCGTCGACGCTGTCAGCCTGCCGACGCCCTGAGGTCGTGGCTTCGCAGTACCGCGACGGCGGGCGACCGGACGTTCCACGGCGTCACCGAGCGATTCGCAGCACGATCGCCGGTCACGCATCACGAAGCCCGCGGAATGTGGGTCACCTGCCGTCACCGGTGGCAGCGAGCCCCTTTCCGTCACCTGCCCATCGGGCGAAGTGGCACGCTGGCGACCGTGGAAGCCAGTGAGGTGCAGGCGCTCGTCGAGGAGGCGATGAAGCGGTCCGCCATCGCCTGGCTTACGTACCAGGGCAGCGACCGGCCCCGCGGCGCGTGGTACGTCTGGCACGACGGCGCGGCGTACGTCGTCTCCGGCGGGCCCGAGCAGTCCTTGCCCGGTATCGAGCAGGCCTCGCGGGTCGTGGTGACGAACCGGTCAAAGGACACCGGTGCCCGGCTGGTGAGCTGGGTGGCGGCCGCCGCGGTCGAGACGCCCGGCACCGAAAGCTGGCGAGCGGCCGCCGAGCTGTTGAAGGCGGAGCGGCTCAACGCGCCGCCGGGCGTCGACCTGCTCGCTGCCTGGGCGGAGGAGTCGACCATCACCCGGCTGACGCCATCCGGGGAGGTGTTGGAGCGCCCGGGCGCGTTTCCCGACGAGTCACTGGCCGCTCCACCGCCTGACTCTCCCGCCACGACGGTCGGCAAGCTGCCGTGGGTTGCGCACCGCCGCCCGCGCCGCGCGCCCGATCTTTGAGTCGCCCCTTGTTGTCTTGTCGTTGTCTTGTCGAACGGAGATCAACCAACACCACGACACGACATGCGGTGGGCGCAACGACGGCTGGCTAGAGTGCGTCCGGTGTCGCGTCCAACGCGGGCCCGCCGGTCGTGCCTGGCTGTGCCGGGTTCCAGCCCGAAGATGCTCGACAAGTCCCAGGGACTGCCCGCCGACCAGGTGTTCCTTGACCTGGAGGACTCGGTGGCGCCGCTCGCCAAGCGAGACGCGCGCAAGAACGTCGTCGCCGCGCTGACCGGTGGGGACTGGACCGGCAAGACACGAGTGGTGCGGGTCAACGACTGGACGACGACGTGGACTTACGCCGACGTCATCCAGGTGGTGGAGGGAGCGGGTGAGCACCTGGACTGCCTGATGCTGCCGAAGGTGCAGAGCGCCGAGCAGGTAGTTGCACTGGACCTGCTGCTCACCCAGCTGGAAGGGAGTCTGGGGCTGGAGCGCGGCCGGATCGGCTTCGAAGCGCAGATCGAGAACGCGGTCGGCCTGGTCAACGTCGACGCAATCGCTCAGGCGTCGCCGCGCATCGAGTCGATCATCTTCGGGCCGACGGACTTCATGGCGTCGATCAACATGCGCTCGCTCGTCGTGGGGGAGCAGCCAGCCGGATACGACGTCGGCGATGCCTACCACTACATCCTGATGCGGATCCTGATTGCGGCGCGGGCATACGACAAGCAGGCGATCGATGGGCCGTATCCGCACATCCGCGACGTCGCCGGTTTCCGTCGGGTGGCCCGCCGGTCGGCGGCGCTCGGCTTCGACGGCAAGTGGGTGCTCCATCCTGGGCAGATCGAGGCCGCCAACGAGATGTATACGCCGAGGCAGGAGGACTACGACCACGCGGAGCTGATCCTGGACGCCTATGACTGGTACACGTCCGAGGCGGGCGGGAAGCTCGGGGCGGTCATGCTGGGCGACGAGATGATCGACGAGGCGTCCCGCAAGATGGCCCTGGTGCTCGCCGCGCAAGGCCGCGCCGCCGGCCTCACCCGCACCTCCTCGTTCACCCCTCCAGCCACCGAATAACTCAACCCGATCGGCCCGGTAACTCTCTGGAATGACCACGTACACCACCCCTGCTCGTACATCACCAGGCCTGCAGGCCTGGTGATGTACGAGCAGGCCTGGTGATGGCCCGGCGGCCGCCGCGGTGATGATGCCCTTCGGGTGGCGTGGACGGGTTCACCGCGACCGCGCGGCAACGACGAGCACTGCGCCGGTCGCCGGCATTGGCCGGCCCGCCGGAGCGGCCCGTGGAGCCCGCCGCCGGGCCACAGCTGCACGGGCTGGATTGTCCGCAATGCCGCGGTGAGCGCCCCGTCATGGCGCTCCCGAGCCGGACATGGCCGCGACAATGCCGCGACAATGCCGCGACAATGCCGCGACAATGTTGGAGCGGCGCTGTGGCCGGGTGGGCCCGTGACTCGGCATGCCGGTTCCCTTCGACACCACCGAGAGCACTGTATTGAGGTCGTCCGGGGGCGCACCGTAATCAGCTCGTCCGGGGGTGATCCGTCTTGAGTTCCGCTGAGGGCGATCATTTAGAGTTTGCTCGTTGCGCGGTGGAATGAAGGAGGCGGCACCCATGCAGACGCTGGTGCTCAACGCCTCCTACGAGCCGCTCGCCGTCGTGTCGGTGCGCCGCGCGGTGATCCTCGTGCTGACCGAGAAGGCCGTCATGGAGCACGCCGACGACGAGCGGCCGATCCGCTCACCGAGCCGCGAACTGCCCACCCCGCTGGTCGTTCGGCTGCTGAAGTTCGTCCGAGTGCCGTACCGGCGCAAGCTGCCGTGGTCACGCCGCGGCGTCCTTGACCGCGATCGGCATCGCTGTGCCTACTGTGCCGGTAAGGCCACCACGATCGACCACGTGCTGCCGGTCTCTCGCGGGGGCGACGAGCGGGGCTGGCTCAACACGGTGGCCGCCTGCGTTCCGTGCAACCAGGCCAAGGCCGATCGGACGCCGGACGAAGCGAGGTTGCGGCTGCTCGTCACGCCGTACGAGCCCAAGGGCCACGCCGCTCTGGTGCTCGCGATCGGCGTCACGGCGGCAGAACGGATGCCGCAGTGGTTGGCGGCTGCGGCCGCCGCTGGGTAGTCCAGTTCCTGGCGTTCTTCGGCGGCTACGGCGCGTACGAATGAGCCGGCTGTACGTAATCATTCCAAGACGGTGGCGGCCGACACATCGGCCGGCGGTTGCCCGAGGGGTGCGCCGTGCGCGCATAGCGGCGTGGCGACGTCGCCGTCGACGGGTATGACCGGTACGACAGACCCGGGACACCGATCCACAGGAGGACGGAGATGGCCAGCCCGGTACCAGGACTCCCGACCGGACTCCCGGTCGGCACGTACGACACGTACGCCGACGCCCAACGCGCCGTCGACTACCTGTCCGACCAGAAGTTCCCAGTCCAGAACCTGGCCATCGTGGGCACCGACCTGCGCCAGGTGGAACGGGTCACCGGCCGGCTGACCTGGGGGAAGGTCGCTCTCGGGGGCCTGGCGGGCGGCGCCTGGCTGGGCCTGTTCGTCGGCCTGCTGCTCGGTCTGTTCACTACCGGCGGCTGGGGCCGGATCATCCTGTTCAGCGTGATCTGGGGCGCGATCTTCATGTTGATCTTCGCGCTGGTGGGGTACGCCGCCACCGGCGGACGTCGTGACTTCACCAGTAAGAGTGTGACGATCGCGAGCAAATATGAGATCTTCTGCCAGCACCAGCACGCCGACCAGGCGCGCGACCTGCTCGCCAAGCTGGCCTTGAAGATCTCATAGACGGGCGGCCGCGGCACGCGTCCTCACCCGTGGGGTCGATGCCCCCGTCGATCGCCGATGAGTTCTGTCGGTGGCTTTGGTCAGAGTAGTGAGTGACGTCGACGACGGGATTCCACATGACCGCAGATCTGACTTCCGCCATCATGCTCCGACCGGGTGATCCCGGCTACGACGAGGCCGCCACCACCTACATGCGCACCGGCCGCCCAGCCCTCGTGGTTCAGCCGCGCAGCCGCGCCGGAGTGGCCGCCGGGATCCAGCACGCCGTCGACCACCACATGGTGCTGTCGGTGAAGAGCGGCGGCCACAGCGCACTTGCGTATGGCACCAACGACGGCGGTGTGGTCATCGACCTGTCCGGGTTGGACTCCATCGACGTGCTCGACGACGCGACGGGACGGGTTCGCGTCGGTGCTGGCGCCACCTGGGGTGAGGTTGCGACCACGCTTGGCGTGCACGGGTTGTCGCTGACGTCGGGTGACACCAAATCCGTCGGTGTCGGCGGCCTGACCGTGGGCGGTGGGATCGGGTGGATGGTGCGCAATCACGGGCTCACCATCGACAGTCTCGTCGCGGCTGACATCGTCACGGCAGCCGGCGAAGAGCTACCGCTCAACGACGATCAGAATTCCGACTTGTTCTGGGCGATCCGCGGCGGCGGCGGCAACTTTGGGGTCGTCACGTCTTTCGAGTTCCTGGCTCAGCGGGTCACCAGGGTGCACGCAGGCACCATCACGTACTCCGTCGGCGATGTATCCGGCCTCCTTCGTGGCTGGTGCGACGCTCATCGAGCCGGTCCCCACGAGCTCAACTCAACGCTGGTGTTGATGCCGGCGTTCGGCGACGAGATGCCCGCCATGGCTATAGGCATGGTGTGCTACTCCGGGGCCGACCAAGCCGCCGCGGACGCGGCCTTTGCTCCGCTGCTCGCGCTGGATGGCGTGGTCAGCGCGGAGATCGCCGAGAAGACATACGCCGACGTCCTCGAGGAAGCGCACCCGCCGCCGGGCGTAACAGCGATGGCCACCAACACCTTGATCGAGTCGGTGTCCGACGAAGTGGTTGCCGAGGTCGCCGATTGGTATGCCGGCGGAACCGCGGGTCGCCTTGCCTTTGTCCGGGCGTTGGGCGGTGCCGTCGGTCGAGTGTCGTCCGGGGCGACGGCGTTCGCGCACCGGACGGCGGAGGCCATGCTGGTCGGCGCCGCGTTCCTGCCGACCGACGCCACCACGGAGCAGTTGGTCCAGGAGTTACGCCCCTTCGACTCGATCAAGGCGTTGGGTATTGGGGCCTATCCCGGCTTCCTCGGCAACCCGAACGATGACGTCACCGACGTCTACCCGGCGCCCACGCTGCAGCGCCTGCGGGAGGTCAAGCGCAGGTACGACCCCACCAACGTTTTCAGTCACAACTTGAACGTGCGGCCGTGAGACTCCCTACAGCCAGCCGTTGCGCTTGAAGCCGCGGTACAGCAGCAGGCAGACGAGACCGATGACCGCCATCACCAGCGGATAGCCGAACCGCCACGTCAGCTCGGGCATGTGCGTGAAATTCATGCCGTAGATTCCGGCGATCGCCGTCGGCACCGCGATGATGGCGGCCCAGGAAGTGATCTTGCGCATGTCGGCGTTCTGGGCCACCGAGAGCTGGGCGAGGTTCGCCTGCAGCATCGACGTGAGCAGCTCATCGTAGGCCGCGACGGTCTCCTGTACCCGGGTGAGGTGGTCCTCGACGTCGCGGAAGTAATGGCGCACCTTTGGGTCGACGGCTGGGAGCTGTGTACCCGTCAGCATCCGCATCGGCTGGGCAAGCGGGTTGACCGCCCTGCGGAACTCCAGCAGCTCCCTCTTGACGTGGTACACCCGAGCGGCGTCGCGACCGCCCGGGTCGGAGAACGCCTCCTCTTCCAGCTCCGTGATGTCGTCCTGAATCCGGTCGGCGACGTCGAGGTAGGTGTCGACGATCTGGTCGGCGACCGCATACAGCACCGCAGACGACCCGCGGTGCAGCATGTCCGGGTCATTTTCCAGTCGATCACGCACCGGCTTGAGCGCGCCGTGCTCGCCGTGGCGGACGGTCACGACGAAGCAGTCCCCGACGAACAGCATCAGCTCGCCGGTCTCGACGATCTCGCTCGACTCGGTCACCTCGGTGTGCGGGACGTACCGCACGGTCTTGAAGACGACGAAGAGGGTGTCGCCGTATCGCTCCAGTTTGGGCCGCTGGTGCGCGTGCACCGCGTCCTCCACCGCGAGAGGGTGCAGGGAGAACTCCTGAGCGATCTTGTTGAGCTGGCTCTCGTCCGGCTGGTGGAGCCCAATCCAGACGAAACCACCGTTGCGACGGGCCGAGTCGATCGCCTCCCTCGGCGATGTGGCCGACTCCCGCATGCCGTCGCGGTACAACGCCCAGTCGACCACGGTCATGGCACACCTCCGCACCCGACCGGCCCAAACCGGCCGCTGTCACCTGTGGCATAGCTTGCCTCTCGTGGTTCACCCGACCGCCTCCAGAAGCATGAGGTTGACGAGTCGGCGATCTTCGCGGGAGCGTTCCCCGCGTGAAGGCCGAGCCCACCTGCCCGCGCTGCGGCGGCGAGGTGCACCCACCGGGGTTGTGGTCCAACCGGTGGACCTGCGCGCAGCACGGGGAGGTCTACCCGTTGCACCCCGTAGTCGCGCCGAGCGCACGGCTGGCCCGCCAGCTCGCCGCGCGGTCGGCGGTGCCGCTGTGGCTGCCCTGGCCGATGCCGCGCGGCTGGGTAGTGAGCGCGATCATGCACGCCGGTGACGACGTCTCGGGCACACGGGCCAGCGGTGTCGCGGTGAGCGGGCCGCATCCGCTGGGTGGACCCGCCGACCTGCTGCTCGTTGCCGAGGAGCCCGGTGTGGGGCTCGGCGCTCGCTACGCGGGCATGGACGGCTCCGACCCAGGCGACGCCGTGAAGCAGGAGCCGCAAGCGCGGCTGGAGTACGAAAGCCGGCCGTTGCCATTGTGGTGGGTCGATGTGCGCGGGGACTGTGCGGTGTACGTCGGGCAGTGGGCGGGCGATTGGCTGTGGGCGATCTTCCGGCCGAACAGCGCCGGCATCCTGCTGCTGGAGGATCTGCCGGTAGAGGACGTCCGCGACCTCGGGCACGAGGTGGACCTGCTGCCGTACGGGACCCCGCCGCCCTGGCTGACCACGTCCGGTTGATGCTGCCTCTACCATCGCTTCCTCTCCACCGGAAACGGGGCCGGCCGTTGCGCATCGACCTGCACACCCACAGCAACGTCTCCGATGGCACCGTGTCCCCTGACACGCTGGTTCACCGGGCGGCTGCCGCCGGCTTGGACGTGGTTGCGCTCACCGACCACGACACGTTCGACGGCTGGCCGATCGCGCTGACGGCCGCCGACGACACCGGAGTCGTGGTCGTGCCCGGCGCGGAGATCTCCACGAGGCTGCGCGGCGCCGGCGTACACGTTCTCGGCTACCTGCTCGACCCCACCTTCGAGCCGCTGCGGGACGAGCTGACGAAGGTGCGCGACAGCCGGGCGAACCGATTGGCCAGGATGACCCAACTGCTCACCGAGGCCGGCCTGCCCGTCGACGTTTCCGACGTGCTCGCAGCGGCAGGTCCGGCCACGACGATCGGCCGCCCGCATGTCGCGGACGCGCTGGTGGCCAAGGGGTACCTGACCGACCGCACCGAAGCGTTCGACCGTTTCCTGTCCGAGGGCGGCCCGGCGTACGTGCCGAAGTACGCGCTGGACGTCCACGAGGCCGTCCGGCTGATACGCGCGGCGGGCGGGGTTGCGGTGCTCGCGCATCCGTGGGGACGCGCGTCGCGGCGCGTGCTCGACGCCGACACGATCGCGGCGCTGGCGCGCAGCGGTATGGACGGGATCGAGGTGGACCACGAGGACCACTCGGCCCAGGACCGCGCCGCGCTACGCGCGATCGCCGAGTCACTGGACCTGCTGATCACCGGGTCGAGTGACTATCACGGCACCGGGAAGAGCGGCCACGAGCTGGGCGTCAACACGACTGACCCAGCGGAGTACGAGCGGTTGCTCGAGCGCGCCGCGGCGTCGACTCGCGTGGCCGGCCGCGGCAGTCCGCTGCGGCCCATCCCGTGATCATGCTTCCCCTGGCCGCTCAGGACGGCAGCAGAGTGAACATGATCATGGCACGAGGGTAGACCGGGTGAACTGGCGGCTGCTCGGCGAGTCGTTCGTCACGCTGTCCGTGATCATGGACCCGCCGGGCACCGTGCCGGTGTTCCTGGCGCTGACCGGCAGCCTGAGCACTGCCGAGCGTCGGCGGGCGGCCTGGCAGGCCGTCGCAGTGGCGTTCGGGGTGATCGTCGTGTTCGCGCTGTTCGGTCGGGTGATCCTCGACTACCTCGGCATCACGCTCCCCGCGCTGCAGGCCGCGGGCGGACTGCTGCTGCTCTTGGTGTCGCTGCAGTTGCTGACCGGCCAGCTGGACGAGACGCCGCGTCCCGCGGCCGACAACATCGCGATGGTGCCACTCGGCACTCCGTTACTGGCCGGGCCAGGCGCGATTGTCGCGACCATGGTGTTCGTCCAGGACGCCGAGGACGCCACGGACTTCGCCGCCGTTGGCCTGGCGATCGTGGCAGTGCACCTGGTGCTGTGGGCGGTGCTGGGCTTCAGCGTGGTCATCCGGCGCGTCCTGAAGGACTCCGGGATCCAGCTGCTCAGCCGGATCGCCGGCCTGTTGCTCGCCGCCATTGCGGTGCAACTGGTGGCCGAGGCGGTGCGGGCGTACGTCTCCGGGGCGTGAGGGTCTCGGCGGGCGGGACCGAGCGCCCGCCGGATAAGCAGCGTGCCCTTGCCGACCAGGCCAACCAGTGCCACGAGTCCTCCGGCGAGCCGCCTAGATGTGTAGGTTCACGTGCGCGCCGAGCGGAGTGCGACCTGACAGCTCGGTTGGCGAATTCGTTGTCCTGCGGGCTGCGATTCGGGTTGTGCGCAGCGCCCTTGCTCACATCGTGTGCTGTCGGTGGCCGCCGTTGGTGTGGGCATATGTTCGAGACGGTTGGTGAGAGAGCAGCTCGGTGAGCTGGTCACCGAGCTGGATCCCCGCGGGGTTTGCGGCGTCTGCGAGTGCCGTGACCAACGTCGGGCTCGAGCAGCCCGTACCGCTGCTCAGCCGCCGTATCGCCGCTCAGCCGTCTTTCCGGGGCTGACCGGGTTCGATATCCGCCCAGAACCGCACGAGCGCGGCGACCGTCTCGGCCGGCCGTTCGGCAGCGGGTGAATGACCGGCGCCCTCGATGACGGCGACCGGTGCACCGAGCCGGGCGGCCATCGCCCGCTGCTGGTCGAGCGGCCAGCCGTCGTCTGCTGCGCCGAACGCAATCTGCACCGAGACGCGTGTCGCCGCCAGGGCATCCAAGTCGTCGACGGCGTTGGTGAGCAGCAGCGTGATGGCACGCAGCGAGAGCGGGTGGTTGGCGAGGAACCGGCGCTGCATGAACTGCTCGATCTCTGCGGCGAGCTCCGGCCCGTCGAGCGAGCGCTCGTAGGCGCGCTTGGCCTGCCAGCTCCCAGGCAACCCCACCGCGGGTATGGCGTCCGCCATAGCCAGCAACAGCTGATGGCGGTCGACCGGCTGGGGCCCGGGTCCCGAGCAGAGCAACGTGAGCGATGCGACTGCGCCGGGGTCGGCGATGGTGGCACCGCGGGCGACGAGTCCCCCGAAGGAGTGCCCGACGAGGTGCACGGGTCGGTCACTCACGGCCTGCACCACGGCAAGCAGGTCGGCCGCCAGCGCCGCCAAGGTGTAGTCGAGCTCGGCGTCCGTCCCCGGCGTCTCGTACTGCCCGCGTTGGTCGTACGCAACGGCACGGAACCCGGCCGCCGCGACGGGGGCGAGGACCGCGATGAAGTCTTCCTTGCTTCCGGTCCAGCCGGGGACGAATAGCGCTGCCGGGCCTGCTGAGCCCGCCTCCAGGGCGGCGAACTGTGCGCGATCGGTCGATACCCGGCGGGCGCACACGCCGTCAGGCAGGTCGAGGAACGGCGGAGCACTCACGCGGCCACGGTAACTGCCAGCGTGGCACGTGTGCTTCGCCCCTACGTCGTCCCGCGCGTCGGTCGCGTGACGGCGCACCGATCGCGAATGTCGAGCCGGGCAACGCATCTCGGCGCGTCACCCGGGCGACATGACAAGGAGCGGCGGCGGCACGACAGCCCTTCGACACTTCCATCGGCACGGAAGTCCAAACGCTGGCCCAGCTGGGCACGTCCTGTCGGACGGGTGCATCCGCCAGGACGTCGTCGACGCCAAGGCCACTCTGGGATTCGCACCGGTCGGCACACCGGTGGTCGTGCTGCGCTCAGCGCCGGTCAGGTCTCCGCCGGCCCGGTGCTGCGCCGGCGGCGACGCCGCCGACGCGAGGCATCGGTGGGTGTGGCCTGTGCGAGTGTGTCCGGCTCGGCGGGGGCTGTGGGCGCCGGCCGGGGCACGGGCTGACCGGCCCGGGTGCGCTGCCTGGTACGGCTACGCCGGGTCCGGCGTTCGAGGTCGGTCGTGCGTTCGGCGTCGTCGCGGCGATCGGCCTGCTCCGATCGCGGTCCGCGGCGTCGATCGGCGCCGCCGCGGACCCGGACACCACGTCCGCGAGTCCGCGTCCGACCGGTTTCTCCGAGGTCCTCGAGCTGCTCGGCTCGCAGCCCGGCCCGGGTCCGTGCCGCTTCCGGCAGCCGGCCGCTCGTACCCGGCGGAATGCCGAGGTCGTGGTAGAGGTGCTGGCTGGAGGAGTACGTCTCCACCGGCTCGTCGTATGGCAGCCCCAGCGCCTTGTTGATCGTCTTCCAGCGCGGGACGTCCTCCCAGTCCACGAGTGTGATGGCGATGCCGGATGCACCGGCCCGGCCGGTGCGACCGATTCGGTGCAGATACATCTTTTCGTCTTCCGGGCAGGTGTAGTTGATGACGTGGGTGACGCCTTCGACATCGATGCCGCGAGCGGCGACGTCCGTGGCGACGAGCACGTCGACCTTGCCGCTGCGGAAGGCGCGCAGCGCCTGCTCGCGGGCCGCCTGGCCGAGGTCGCCGTGCACGGCCGCGGCGGCGAAACCGCGATCGACCAGCTCGTCGGCGATACGTGCGGCCTGGCGCTTGGTCGGGCAGAAGATCATGGTGAGGCCGCGGTCTTCGGCCTGCAGCACCCGCGCGATCAACTCGGCCTTGTCCAGTGGGTGCGCCCGGTAGACGAACTGTGCCGTCGTAGGCACAGTTTGGGTCTCGTCCGGCGCCTCGGCCCGCACGTTCAGCGGATGGCGCATGTACCGCCTGGCCAGGCTCACAATCTCGGCCGGCATAGTCGCGGAGAACAGCATGGTCTGCCGGAGCTCCGGGGTCAGCCCGACGATCTTCTCGACGTCGGGCAGGAAGCCCAGGTCGAGCATCTTGTCCGCCTCGTCGAGCACTAGAACCCGGACATGCCGGAGGTCGAGGTGACCCTGGTCGGACAGGTCGAGCAGCCGGCCGGGTGTGCCGACTACCACGTCGATGCCGCTCGTCAGCGCCGCGATCTGCGGCTCGTACGCCCGGCCGCCGTAAACTGTCACGATGCGGACCCGCCGCGTCGCGGACGCGGTGGAGAGGTCGGCGCTCACCTGCACGGCCAGTTCCCGGGCCGGGACGACGACGAGCGCCTGCGGCATGCCTGGCGCCACGGCCAGCTCGTAATCCCGATCGTCCGGCGCGACGATCCGCTGGAGTAGCGGGATACCGAACGCGAGGGTCTTCCCGGTGCCGGTGCGAGCTTGGCCGATCACGTCGCTGCCGAGAAGCGCGATCGGCAGCGTCATCTCCTGGATCGGAAAGGGCTCGGTGATGCCGACGCGCTCGAGGGCGTCGGCGATGGCGCTAAGCGCCCCGAGGTCTCGGAAGGTGGTCAACTCGCCTCTGCAGTCCGACTTCAACATCGACTGTACCGAACGCAGTCGGCCGGGCTTCGCGGTGATGCACGTTGCCGCACCGGTTATGGTGCGCGCCATGAGCGACTCCGCCGGGCCGGCGTCCGCGGCGCTCGACGACCCCGCGTACCGTGCCGCGGTCGTCGACCTGCTCGGTGTGCTCGGTCTCGGCGAATTGATCGCATTCCAACGGCTGGCCGCCGACGCGGAGATGGCGCCTTCACTGGCGGACAAGGCCGCGCTGTCAGCGATGGCCGTTGCCGAGTTCCACCACTTCGAGCGGCTGCAGACGCGGCTGCGCGAGCTCGGCGTCGAACCGGACGACGCGATGGCGCCGTTCCTTCCGGCGCTTACCGCGTTCCACGACCACACCGCGCCTGCGGACTGGCTGGAGGGGCTGGTCAAGGCCTATGTGGGTGACGGCATCGCGGCGGACTTCTACCGCGAGGTCGCGGCCTATCTGGATCCGGACACCAAGGCGTTCGTGTTGGACGTGCTGGCCGACACCGGACACGCCGATTTCGCGGTCGAGCGGGTCCGCGCCGCGATCGACTTCGACCCGAAGGTCAGTGGCCGGCTGGCGTTGTGGGCGCGGCGGCTGGTTGGCGAAGCGCTGTCGCAGGCGCAGCGAGTTGCCGCGGACCGCGACTCGCTCACCGCGCTCATCACCGGCGGGGTCGACCGGCCCGGCATGGATCTGGCCGCCATCGGGCACGTTTTCGCGCGGCTGACCGAGAACCACACGAAGCGGATGGACGCGCTCGGTTTAAGGCCATGATCATGGGCGGGCGCCCGCGTCAGGGCGCTCGGGTACCGCCGCGCAACCGGGCGACGGCAAACACGCCGATCGCGGCCAGCAGTACTTGCACCAGGATCTCGATCCAGTCGATGCCCGGGGTGTCGGTCAGTGATCCGACGATCCACGAGCCGATCAGTGCTGCGGCGATGCCGATGAGGATCGTCAGCCAGATCGGGATCGCCTGCTTGCCAGGTACCGCCAGCCTGCCCAGCGCACCGATGATCGCGCCGATGATGATCGCCGAGATCACTCCACCGATTGTCATGTCCCTTGCCCCTCCAGCCGGGTATGCGTGGCGCGGCTCAGCCTGCCCCCTGCGGGCCGTGCGGGCGAGGACGTCTAACCGAATGGCGTGTCGTGCCGGCCGTCACAGCGCGCCGAAGCCGACCCGGCGCTCGATCTGCTCGCCGATCTCGACGTAGGTGAGATGGGCCGTCGCCACGATGACCCGACGACCCCGGTCGTCGGTCAGGTCGAGGACATCGCTCTTGCCGCCGAGCGCGTCCATCACGGCCTTCTCGACCTCCTCGGGCGTCTGCGTGCTCTCCAAGATCAGCTCTCGGGTCGCGTTGTGAACTCCGATCTTGACCTCCACGGGCCACCTCTCACTCGCTCGGCGCGCCGCCGCGCCCACGTGTCTTTCCGATCGCCAGGCTAGCCGGGCCTCCTCGCCGTTCTGGAATGACCACGTACACCACCCCTGCCCGTACATCACCAGGCCTGCAGGCCTGGTGATGTACGGGCAGGCCTGGTGATGGGTGCAAGGGTCGCCGGCCGCCTGAACGGCGGGTTTGGGTCCATACGACGGCGCCTGGGCGCATCAGTCGCCCGCCGTATGCACGGGATCCGGGTCCGTACGTGCGGGCCTGCCGATGGGGGCACGGCAGCCGCGGGTCGGGACGGCCGGATGAGCGCCGCCCGGACGGTCAGCCGTCGCGCTTGGGGAACCCGCGGATTCCCCGCCAGGAGAGCGTCGCCACCAGCCGCGCGGCGGCGTCGCGCGGAATCGAGCCCTCCGCATCGAGCCAGTACCGCGCTGAGACTTGGGCCACGCCGACCAGACCGACGGCGAGCAGCGTCGACTCCTCCATCGGCAGGCCGGTGTCCTCGGCGATGATCTTCGCGGCCTCGTCCGAGCACGCCGCATTGAACTTGTCCAGCCGCTCGCGCACGGCCGGCTCGTTGATCAGGTCCGACTCGAACAGCAGCCGGTACGTCTCCGCCGGGTCGTCGACGAAGGCGAAATAGGCGGCCATGGTGGCCATGACCCGCTCCTCGTTGTCGTCGGTCGACTGCATCGCGTCATGGAGCCGGCGCAACAGCGCCTCGCTGCTTTCGTCGAGCAACGCCAGGTACAGGTCGAGCTTGCTCGGGAAGTGCTGGTACAGCACGGGCTTGCTGACACCGGCCCGCTCGGCGATCTCGTCCATCGCCGCCGCGTGGTACCCGTTGGCGACGAACACGTCGTGCGCGGCCCTAAGCAGCTGCGCGCGCCGAGCGGAGCGGGGCAGGCGCACGCCGCGCGCCGGCGCGTCGGCATCCATTGTCGCGCTGATCTGCCCGCTCAGCGGTAGTCGTCCTCGTCGTACGGGACGGTCCGGCTCTGCTCCGCCGCGTCGGCCGGATCGACGTCGTACGGCACGGCAGGCGGCTCGTCGTCGGCGACCAGGACGTCCTGCTGCTGCTCGACGGCGTCGGCCTCCGGTGCCTCCAGGTCCGGCTCGACCGGTTCAGCGCCCGGCGACCAGACGTCCTCCACCTCGCTGATGTCGCTTTCGGACATTCGCGCCCTCCTGTCGTCCGGGGAGCAACCGAGCCTACAGGCGTCTTGTCAGCCGGACCTGGTGCGCGGGAATCGCCTGGTGGATGGCACCGTTGGGGTGGACGACCGCACAACCCGCCCGCATTGCAGACTGCCCGCATTGCAGACCGCCCGCATTGCAGAGCCCGATTCGGAGCCGACGTGTCGCTGCCCCCTCTGGTCCAACCCGCAGACCACCTGAGCGTCGACGAAGTCCGCCGGTACTCCCGGCACCTGATCATCCCGGATGTCGGCATGGCCGGCCAGAAGCGGCTGAAGAACGCCCGGGTGCTCGTGATCGGCGCCGGCGGGCTCGGCTCGCCCGCCCTGATGTACCTGGCCGCCGCCGGTGTCGGCACGCTGGGTGTCGTCGACTTCGACGTCGTCGACGAGTCCAACCTGCAGCGGCAGGTCATCCACGGACAGTCCGACATCGGCACGCCCAAGGCATTGTCGGCGAAGGCGAGTGTCGCCGAGATCAACCCGTACGTCACCGTCGTGGTGCACGAGGAGCGTCTCGACAACGACAACGTGATGCGGATCTTTGCCGACTACGACCTCATCCTGGACGGTACCGACAACTTCGCCACCCGTTATCTGGTCAACGACGCTTGCGTGCTGCTCGGCAAGCCGTACGTGTGGGGTTCGATCTACCGGTTCGACGGGCAGGCGTCAGTGTTCTGGGCCACCGCGCCGGGCGGCACCAGCCCGTGCTACCGCTGCCTGTACCCGGAGCCACCACCGGCCGGGATGGTGCCGTCATGCGCGGAGGGCGGTGTGCTCGGGGTGCTGTGCGCGTCGGTCGGCTCGGTGCAGGTGACCGAGGTGATCAAGCTGCTGACGGGCATCGGCGCGCCGCTGCTCGGCCGGCTGCTGATCTACGACGCGCTGGAGATGTCGTACCGGACGGTGTCGGTGCGCAAGGACCCCGAGTGCGCGATCTGCGGCGAGAACCCCACGATCACCGAACTGGTCGACTACGAGGCGTTCTGCGGCGTGCTGAGCGACGAAGCGGCGGCGGCTGCCGTGGACTCGACGATCTCCGTGCACACGCTGGCCGACTGGCTTGCGGCGCGCGACCGCGGCGAGCGTGACTTCGTGCTGGTGGACGTCCGGGAGCCGGCGGAGTACGAGATCAACCGCATCCCGGGCTCGGTGCTCATCCCGAAGGGTGAGTTCCTCAGCGGGGACGCACTGGAGCGACTGCCGTCGGACAAGCAGGTCGTACTGCACTGCAAGATGGGGTCCCGGTCCGCTGACGCGCTGGCCATCGTCAAGGGCGCGGGCTACGCCGACGCGGTACACGTGGGCGGTGGCGTCGCCGCGTGGGTGCGTCAGATCGACTCCTCGCAGCCGTCCTATTGACCGGCCGACTGCCCATCTGGGGTAGCGGCCAAGCGGCTAGAGCAGGCCGCGCTTCTGCATCTGGGTCCACAGGATCCAGCCGGGCAGGATCGGCAGCCAGAACGTCACGATGCGGAACAGCAGCACGGCCGACACCCCGACGCCGCTGCCGACGCCGAGCGCGGTAACCCCGGCGGTCAGCGCGGCCTCGACGGCGCCCAGGCCGCCGGGCGTCGGCACCGCAGAGCCGACCGTGTTGCCGACGAGCTGGACGACGGCGAGCGCGGCGATGTTGACGTCGGAGCCGAGCGCTCGGATGCAGGCGTAGAAGCAGAACACCAGCGCTGCCGCCTGTAGCAGCGTGCCGCCGACGGCCTCGGTGAGTTTGCGCGGGTTGCCGAGGACGTCGAGCAGGCGTGGCAGTCCCCGCCTGGTGAAGTCGTCCCACACGGCGCGGGCCCTGATCCGAATCGGCGGCATGAGCAGAAGCACGCCGGCCAGCACGATTGCGCCGGCCAGGATGGCCAGTGTCGTGGGCGACGGGTCCAGGCTGAACGTCGCCGACGACCCCGTGACGATGCCCAGCACGATGATCAGCGGAATGGAGACGGCTACGTTCCCCGCTTGGTTCGCTGCGACGCTGGCCGCGGCCGGCGGGCCGCCGATACCAGCCCGAGACAGCAGGCGCAGGTTGATCGCCGCGGTACCGACTGCGGCTGGCGCGGCCAGCCGGACGAAGCCGAGGCAGACCTGAGCTCCGTACGTGCGCCAGAACGGCACGTGCTCGGGCACGAACCCGAGTAATGCGTACGCAGCGCCGACGAAGTTGACGGCCATCGACACGAGCGCAAGGGCTACCCAGCCCCACTGCACCTGGGACAGCAATGTCCCGACTGGTGCTTCGGCGAGCTGAGTGCCCACGAGGTAGACGGCAAGAACTGCCCCCAGACCGGTGAGCAGCGAAAGCGGCCGCACTCGTTCTATTCGGATCGGTACCGGCTCTTCGAGCTTGGTACGTGCGACGATGCGGTCGCGCAGCTGCCGGACCAGGGCGTGGTTTCGGCGCAGCGCGCGTCGCGTCGTCCGGGCGAGCGCGATGGGCTGCAGCACCGGGAGCGCCGAGGCGACTTGTTCCGGGCCCAATGCGGTGATCGCAGTCGAGACGGCCCGGTCCGGGCCCACGACCAGCCCGACGGTGACCAGTGCCTGCGCCAGATCCACCCGCAGCGCCAGGTCCGGAGCGGCGATCTCGCCGCCGGACGGGTTGAGCAACCACACCTTTCCGTCGTCTCCGACCAGGATGGTGCGTGCGGAGAGCCGCCGGTGTGCCACCTGGCTCTGGTGCAGGTGCTGCACCTGCTGCCACAAGTCGGCCAGCACGGCGTCGGTTACCTCGCCGGGCCGCACATCCGCGAGCGGCCGGCCGGGAATGTGGTCGAACACGAGCACCGCGGCGTCGTCGCCGATGTTGAGCGCCTGGCGTAATCGGGGCGTCCGGGCGCCCGCTCCGCTGAGGGCCAGCGACAGCAGGGCGGCGCGGTCGAGGGCGCCGCGCAGGCTGAGCTCCTCGTGGGGCAGCACTTCTTCGCGGGTGCGCGCCTGGGCGATGAGAGCGGCCAGCAGGCCGGCCCCTTCGTTCTCGCGGTCGAGGACCAGCACGCCCAGTGGCCCGGTCGACGTCTCGACGACGTAGCGCCGATGCTGGTCCACCCGCTGAGCACGAACCGCATGCACGTCGTAGCCCTCGGTGCGTAGCAGCACGCCCACAGCCCGGCCGTCCGGCGCGGTCGACGGGCGTCCGCTCGCCAGCCTGACGCCGAGCCCGACCGTGCGGCCGATGCCGAGAGACAGCAGCGCTCCGGGGACGGTCGTCACCCCTTCGAGCAGTCCGACCGCGATGCTCGCGGTGACGGCAAAGATCGTGGCGTGCCGGACTCGGCGCAGGTTGAGCCAGGCCGTCACGGTGACCACGGCGACGAGCAGCGCTGGGTACGCGGGCACCAGCTGGGCCGGTCCGTTGACCCCCGGAGCGACCGGTTCCACGGTTTCGGTCGCCGCCTGTTTGTCGACCGGCTGGAATGCGCCGCCGATGAGTCCGGGGTCGGCGTCGCGGAGGAGCGTCGAGACCGCGGCGGCTATCACCGCTGCAATGGCGCCGGCGATGAGGAGCTCCGCGGTGGCCCGTAGCCGGCCGCGGACCATGAGCACGACTACGACCAGCGGTGGCAGGACCACGCTGACCAGGCTGGCGGTGAGGTCGAGCAGCTCCACCGGGCCGGGTGGCAGCCGCTCGCCGAGTTCCGCAAGATCCTCGCCCAGGCCGGTCGCCGTGCGTTCGCCGACGATCGCCAGACCGACGATTGCGACCGCGCCGAGGGCAGTGATGACCAGCCGCAGGACGTCCATCGGCCGGCGGGTGCGCCGCGGAAGCGGCGGCTCCTCGACCGTGATCTCCCGGACCGGGACCCGCGTCTCGTCCACTCCGGTATCCGCCATCGTTGCCGATGCTTCCACGCTCGCTGCCTGGGGGCACGGTATGCCCGGTACGCCCCGGCCCGGCGTGGCGGCAGCGGTTCTGGAATGACCACGTACGCCACCCTTGCCGGTACCTCACCAGGCCTGCAGGCCGGGTGAGGTACCGGCAGGGCTGGTGATGGGCGATCGAGCGGCTCCCCACACCCCGTGCGGTAGCTCCTGGTGCTGGCACCATGACCGCATGGACGACGAGTACGTCGAGACCGTGCTCGATGTCGTGGATCGGATACCGGCCGGACGAGTGATGTCCTACGGCGACGTGGCCGTGGCGGTGGGGGCGTCGCTGCGCCGTGGCGGTCCGCGGATGGTCGGTGCGGTACTCGCCCGCTACGGCGCGGCCGTCTCGTGGTGGCGCGTGGTGACAGCGGCCGGTCGGCTGCCGCCCGGTCACGAGATGGCCGCGCTGCGCCAGCTGACCGCCGAAGGTTGCCCGTTGACCGCTGACGCGAGCCGCGTCGATATGCGCCGCGCCGCCGTGCACCCAGTCGGGAAGGACAAGTCCACCACGCCTGCCGGTACAACACGCCGCCTGCCCGCCTGGTGATGTTCAGGTACGTCCGACGATGGTCGGCAGCAGGCCGGCACACCGGCCGCCCGCCGAGACCCGGTAGCCCTGCCGCGTTTTTCGGCGGAGCAGTGCTGATCGGCGGCAACGCTGTCTGCATCGGTTCAGCAACCGAGAACTCGCACCGGTCTGTGGTGCGGGCTTTGATTCGTGCCGGCTGCCGCGTTGCTTCTGGGCTGATGGCTGTCTTCTTCGGGCAAACGTTGCTCGCCCCTGCCCGCTGGCCAGGTTGCTGTTCGCCGTCGCACCACGACAGGAGCCGCTACGGGCCGCGGTGTAGCGGTCGGTCTGCTGGCCGCCGGCGGCGTGGCAGTCATGACAAGCGCACCGTTGGCCGAGCCAGTTCCGGCGTTGGCCATGGTCGCGGCCCTCGCAGTGTCTGTTGCTTCGCAGAGGCGGCCGTGCTCGTTCGCTGGCCAACGCTGGTAAGCGTGGCGGGCCGCGTTGGATTCGTGCTGATCCCGTTTGTGACGGTGGCGCTGTCGGTGTGGCTGAACGACGAGCCCATAACGGCCGGCTTGGTGATCGGTGGCGTGCTGGTTCTTGCCGGTGTATACGTCGGTGCGCTGCGTAGGCGCTTATCTTTCGCTAGATATCCCCGCATCCGACGTTCCAATTGCCGGATTTCCACGCGGAGTTGGCGAGCGGAGTTGCGGGAGGCGCGGGCTGTCGGTGCCGCCTGCTGGGATGGCGGTGTCCCGACGACGCGAGGAGAATCCGTGACCGCCCTCCGGCTGGTGCGAACCGAGCGCGCCGAGGTCGATGCTCCAGTGCTCGACTCAGAGCAGCGGCGGGTCGTCGAGCACCGCGGCGGGCCGCTTCTCGTGCTGGCCGGACCAGGCACCGGCAAGACGACGACCCTGGTGGAGTCGGTCGTCGACCGGGTCGAGCGCGACGGGATCGACCCCGAGGACGCGCTGGTGCTCACGTTCAGTCGCCGGGCGGCCGCCGAGCTGCGCGAGCGCATCGCCCGCCGGTTGCGCCGTACGGTCCGTGAGCCGTCAGCACGCACGTTCCACTCCTACGCCTTCGGGCTGCTGCGCCGGGAGGCGCAGAGCCGGGGCGATCCACCGCCGCGGCTGATCACCGCCGCCGAGCAGGATCTGTTGATCCGCGACCTGCTTCGAGGCGAGGTCGAGGAGTTCGGCGCGGGCGACTGGCCACAGCGGCTACGCCCGGCGCTCCCGACGCGCGGCTTCGCACACGAGCTGCGGGACCTGGTGCTGCGGATGACCGAGCGGCGGGTAAGTCCGCGGCAACTCGCCGTGCTCGGCGGCCGACACGGCCGCGACGACTGGGTCGCGGCCGCTCGGTTCGCGCAGCAGTACGCTGCGGTAACCGCGCTGCGTCACCCACCCGCCTACGACCCGGCCGGGCTGGTGCGTGCCGCCGCCGTCGCGCTCCGGCACGACGCCGGGCTGCTGGCCCACGAGCGCGATACCCGAGCTGTCGTGCTCGTCGATGAGTACCAGGACGCCGACCCAGCCCAGCAGGAGCTGCTGCAGTTGGTCGCCGGCGGCGGGCGCGATCTCGTCGTGGTGGGCGACCCGGACCAGTCGATCTACGCGTTCCGTGGCGCCGAAGCCGAGGGCCTGCGCGACTTTCCGGACCGCTTCCGCACCGCGGCAAGCGAACCGGCACCCGTCGTCGCGCTCGGCACGTCGCGACGCCTGGGGTCAGCGGTCCTCGCCGCGACCCGCCGCATCGCTACCAGGCTGGGTGGGCCACCGCGACACCGCGAGCTACGCCCGAGCGACGACGGCCCACCGGGCGAGGTCGCGGTGCATCTGCTGCCGAGCGCCAGCGCCGAGGCAGCGTTCATCGCCGGCCGGCTGCGCCGGGCTCACCTCGTCGACGGCGTGCCGTGGCAGTCGATGGCCGTGCTGGTGCGATCGGCAGTCGCTCTCCCGGTGCTCCGGCGCGGGCTCACCGCGGCGGGCGTCCCGGTCGCGGTCCGGCTGGAGGAGGTGCCGCTGGTCCACCAGCCACCGGTCCGGGCGTTGCTCGACGTCCTCGCGCTTGCCACCGGCCAGCGACCGCTGGACGCCGATCTCGCCGTCGACCTGCTCAGTGGACCGCTCGGCGGTACCGACCCGCTGGCACTGCGCCGCCTGCGCCAGGCGCTGCGCAAACTGGAAGTGGCGACGGGCGGCAGCCGCACGTCGGCGGAACTGCTGGTGGCAGCCATCCAGCAGCCGGCGATCGTCGCGCCGGTAGGCGAACACGCAGCAGCCCCGCTGACCCGGCTCGCCGACGCCCTCCGGGCGGCTCGCGACGCCGCCGAGAAGCCCGGCGCAACGGCGGAGGAGGTTCTGTGGTCGGCGTGGAACGCGACGGGTCTGGCCAGCCGGTGGTCGCAGGCGGCGCTGCGTGACGGCCCGGCCGGTGCCGCAGCTGACCGGGACCTGGACGCGGTGGTCGCGTTGTTCGACGCCGCCGCCCGGTTCACCGACCGCCTGCCGGGCGAGAACCCAGCCGGCTTCCTCGATCAGCTGCGCGGGTTGGAGATCCCGGCCGACACGCTGGCTCCTCGAGCGCAGCCGAGCACGGCCGTGCAGTTGATGACAGCACACGCCGCCAAAGGCCTGGAGTGGGACCTTGTCGTCGTGGCCGCGGTGCAGGAAGGGAGCTGGCCGGACCTACGCGCTCGCGGTGGTCTGCTCGGCATCGAGACGCTGCTCGACGTCGTCGCCGGGTGCGATGACCCGCCGGCGATCCGGCACAGTGCGCGGCTCGCCGACGAATGCCGGCTGTTCTTCGTGGCGGCGACGCGGGCGCGCCGCAGGCTGATCGTCACCGCGGTGGCCGCGGAGGACGCCCAGCCGTCGCGTTTCCTGGACTACCTCGACCCGGTCGTCGGCAATGCGGCCGACCGGCCGGTCGAGCGGCCCCTGCGCAACCTCGACCTGCTCTCCGTGGTGGCAGAGCTGCGCCGGGTCGTCTGCGATCCGGCGCAGCCGTACCCACGTCGGCAGGGCGCGGCCCACCAACTCGCCAGGCTGGCCGCCGCCGGCGTTCGGTCCGCCGATCCGCAACAGTGGTACGGCCTGCGCCCCATCTCCGACGACGCTCCGCTCGCGAGCGACGGCGAGCCGATCCACGTGTCCCCGTCGCGGGTCGCCGAGTTCGACCGGTGCGAGCTGCGCTGGTTGCTCACCGAGTGCGGCGCAAGCAGCACCGAGACGACCAGCGCGGGCGTCGGCTTGTTGGTGCACTCCCTGGCCGAGAACGCAGCACGCAACGGCTGGTCCACCGACGACCTGCTGGCCGAGCTCGACCGGCGCTGGCCCGAACTCGGCGTCGGCAGCGGCTGGGTCGGCCGCCGCGAGTACGCGCGCACCCGGCCGATCGTGCAGCGGCTGGGTAGCTGGCTGGCGGAGAACCCGCGCACCGTGCTCGCCGTCGAGCAGCCGTTCGACGTCCAGATCGGCCGGGTTGGCATCTCCGGGCAGGTGGACCGGCTGGAACGCGACGCGCAGGGCCGGCTCGTAGTCGTCGACTTCAAGACCGGCACCAGCCTCGTCAGCCCGGAGGAGTTGGCGGGGCACCCGCAACTCGCCGCATACCAGCTGGCCGTCGAGCACGGCGGGTTCGACGCAGTCACCGGCGGCACCCGACGGTCGGGCGGAGCGAGCCTCGTCCAGCTGCGTGCCGCCGTGGCCGGCGTCAAGGAGCAGACGCAGCGCCCGCTCGGCGACTCCGCGGACCCAGGTTGGGCGGTGAAGCTCCTGCAGCGAACCGCCGACC
Source organism: Jiangellaceae bacterium (assembly GCA_014534205.1). Taxonomy (GTDB): domain Bacteria; phylum Actinomycetota; class Actinomycetes; order Jiangellales; family Jiangellaceae; genus JACVRX01. Next base: position 3,178 of record JACVRX010000001.1, on the reverse strand, counting down.
GCATGGCGGGCTCGACGTTTCGCGCTATTCGCAGCCGGTGGTGCAACGTCTGCCCCGCGTTACCGTCGTGTCCGGCGCACCCGGACGGTGGGCAGGTCACGCCGTGACGCTGACCCCGGCCGAGCTGGCGCGCCACCTCGGCCTGGCGCCGCCGACATCCGAGCAGACCGCGGCCATCGCAGCTCCCGTGGCACCGAGCATCATCGTGGCGGGTGCCGGCTCCGGCAAGACCGAGACGATGGCCGCCCGGATCGTCTGGCTGGTGGCCAACGGCGTGGTCCGGCCGGAACAGGTGCTCGGGTTGACGTTCACTCGCAAGGCCGCCCGCGAGCTGGCGGCACGGATCCACCGCCGGCTCGCACAGCTTGCTGCCGGAGGAGTCCGGCACGACGATCCGACGCTGCTCGACGGCGAGCCGACGGTCGTGACCTACGACGCGTTCGCCGGGCGGATCGTCGCCGAGCACGCGCTGCGCCTCGGGCACGAGCCGGGCGCCCGCCTCGTCACCGAAGCGGTGTGCTGGCAGTACGCCACGCGCGTGGTCGAGTCGTACGACGGCGAGATGCACCACGTCTTCCACGCGCCGAGCACCGTCGCCGACCAGGTACTCCAGCTGCATGCCGAGCTCGCCGGCCACCTCGTCGTCCCGTCACGCCTCGGCGAGTTCACTGCCGATCTTCGCAAGGAGATCGACGCGCTTTCGCCGGCCGGGGCATCGCGGCGCCGCTACTACGCAGACGTCGAGAAAGCACTTGCCGTCCAGGACGCCCGCAGCCAGCTGGTCGCACTCGTCGAGGCGTTTCGCGCGTTGAAGCGTGCCAACGATTCCGTCGACTTCGCCGACCAGGCCGAGCTCGCCGCCCGGCTGGCGGAGCAGTTCCCGGAGGTCGGCCAGGCCGAGCGGGAGCGGTTCCGCGTCGTGCTGCTCGACGAGTACCAGGACACCAGCCAGGCCCAGCTCGTGCTGCTGCGTTCACTGTTCGGTGACGGGCACCCGGTGACGGCGGTCGGCGATCCGTGCCAGTCGATCTACGGATGGCGGGGTGCCAGCGCGGGCTCGCTCATCGCGTTCCAGGACCAGTTTCGCTCCGGCGCGGCCGCCCCCGCGACGCAGACCACGTTGACGACCAGCTTCCGCAACGGCGCCCGGATCCTGCAGGTGGCGAACCGGCTGGCCGAGCCGCTGCGCACCTCGGGCTTCGACGTGCCGGTGCTCTCCGCGTTCCCTCGCAACCCGGCCGGTGAGGTCGTCGTGTCACTGCACCTGACCGCACACGACGAGGCGGCCGACGTCGCCCGGCGGGCCCGCGCCTTCTGGGACGCGACCGCGCCGGGCCGCACCGCCGCCGTGCTGGTCCGCGCGCGGAGCCAGATCCCGCGCATCGAGGCCGCGCTACGCGCTGTCGAGCTGCCAGTGCAGGTCGTCGGCATCGGTGGGTTGTTGACGACCCCCGAGGTGGGCGACGTCGTCGCGACGCTGCGCGTCCTGTCCGATCCGGACCGCGGCGACGCGCTGGTGCGGTTGCTGACCGGCCCGCGCTGGCGGATCGGCCCGCGCGACCTGATGGCGCTCGCGTGCTGGGCGCGGCGGCTCGCCAGCGGCGCCGAGACCGGCGACGGCGCTCCCGGAGACGTGGACCGCCGAAGCATCGTCGACGCCCTGGACTCCATGCCGGCAGCCGGATGGTTTTCCGACGAGGGCGAACGCCGGCTGACGGAGCTGGCGGCGGAGTTGCGTGCGCTGCGCCGGCACACCGGCCAGCCGCTGCCCGACCTCGTGCACGAGGTCGTCCGTGCGCTGGGAGTCGACGTGGAGGTCGCCGCTCGGCGCGGCCCATCCGGCCGGGCGAACCTGGACCGGTTCACGGACGTCGCGGCGGAGTTCGCGGCAGCCGGCGAGAACCCGACGCTGTCCGCGTTCCTCGGCTACCTGGACGCCGCCGAGAGCGCGGAGCGGGGGCTGCGCCCGGGCGAGGTCGACGTCGTCGGCGACCAGGTGCAAGTGCTCACCGTACACGGCGCCAAGGGCCTGGAGTGGGACGCGGTGTTCGTCGCCGGGCTGGTCGACGGCGTCTTCCCGGCCGGGCATCCGCACGACAAGGCGTGGCTGGCCAAGCCCGGTGAGCTTCCGTACCCGTTGCGCGGCGACGCGTCCGCGCTGCCGCGGCTGGACATCGACGAAGTACGCGACCAGCGCGGCCTGCGTGACGCGGTCCGGCGGTTCGCCCACGAATGCGGCGACGCCGAGCGGTTGGAGGAGCGCCGGCTGGCATATGTCGCGGCGACGCGGGCCCGGCGGCTGTTGGTGTGCACCGGGTACCGATGGGGCGAAGGCGGACGGCCGCGGTCGCCGTCGCAGTTCCTGGTCGATGTGCGGGCGGTGTGCGTGGCCGGTGCCGGACGTATCGGCTGTTGGGTCGAAGAGCCGGGTGACACGAACCCGATCGACGGGACGCGGGCCGAGTACGGCTGGCCGTACGACCCGCTGGGCGCGCGGCGGCCGCTACTCGAAGCGGGAGCCGCGCTGGTGCGAACCGCGATGTCCGGCGCCGACCGGGCCGATCCGGGTGCCGACGTCGAGGTCGCGGCCGCCGCTGCCGAATGGGACGTCGAGATCGAGCGGCTGCTTGCCGAGCGCGAGCGTGCGTCGGTCGACCGTCGGGTGGACGTGCCACTACCAGGAGAACTCTCGGTTTCTCGGTTGGTGCTGCTCCACGACGATCCGGACGGACTGGCCCGGGCGATCCGACGGCCGATACCAGGCCGGCCGGCTCCGCTCGCGCGCCGTGGCACGCTGTTCCACGCCTGGCTGGAGTCACGCTGGAAGTCGCCGCGGCTGCTCGACATCGACGAGCTCCCCGGCTGGGCCGACGCCGGCGCCGCGCCGGACCGGGAGCTTGCGGCGCTGCAAGCCGCCTTCCTCGGCTCGGTGTGGGCTGACCGGACGCCGCTGGAGGTCGAGGCACCGTTCGAGCTGCTCGTCGGCGGCGTGCTGATTCGCGGGCGGGCCGACGCCGTGTTCGGGACCGGCGACGGCGGCATCGATGTCCTCGACTGGAAGACCGGCGCACCGCCACGCAGCCAAGCCCAAGCCGCCAGCGGCGATGTGCAACTCGCCGCTTACCGGCTCGCCTTCGGCCAGCTCTACGGCGTGGATCTGGGCCGGGTGAGCGCCGCG
>JACVRX010000045.1 GCA_014534205.1 Jiangellaceae bacterium | reverse complement strand
TGCCGAGGCACAGTCGCTGGAGAAGACCGAGCGTGCCGCGGCACCGGCCGCACCGGCCGAACCGGCCGAACCGGCCGAACCGGCCGAACCGGCCGAACCGGCCCAGCCGGCGGCAGAGCCCGCCGCTGCCGAACCCCCGGCGGCACAGCCCAGCGCGCCCGCGCCCAGCCCGGCCGCGCAACCCGCTGGTCCGTCGCCGGCCCGGGCCCCCGCTCCACCGCAGGGCGACGGCTCTCCCTACGTGACACCGCTGGTGCGCAAGCTCGCCGCGGAGCACAGCGTCGACCTCAGCACGCTGACCGGTACCGGTGTCGGCGGCCGAATCCGCAAGCAGGACGTGCTCGCCGCGGCGGAGCAGACCCGTCAGGCCGCGGAGCAGCAGCAGGCTGCGCCCGCGGCGGCGGCGCCGGCGGCGGCTCCCACACCGGCGGCCGAAGCGCCATCGGCGCTACGCGGGAAGACCGAGAAGTTGTCCCGGATGCGGGCCTTGATCGCCCGGCGGATGGTCGAGTCCCTGCAGACGTCCGCGCAGCTGACCACGGTGATCGAGGTCGACGTGAGCGCGATCGCCCTGCTCCGGCAGCGAGCCAAGGCGGCCTTCGAGGCCCGCGAGGGGGTCAAGCTCTCGTTCCTGCCGTTCTTCGCCAAGGTGGCGGTTGAGGCACTCAAGATCCACCCCAAATTGAATGCCACGCTGGACCACGAGAAGGGCGAGGTCACCTATTTCGACGCCGAGCACCTGGGCGTCGCAGTGGACACCGAACGCGGCCTACTGGTGCCCGTCATCCACAACGCCGGTGACCTCAACATCGGTGGGCTGGCGCGCAAGATCGCCGACGTCGCGGACCGCACCCGAGCGAACAAGATCGCGCCGGACGAGCTCTCCGGTGGCACGTTCACCCTGACGAACACCGGCAGCCGCGGCGCGCTGTTCGACACGCCGATCATCAACCAGCCGCAGGTGGCCATCCTGGGCACCGGCGCGGTAATCCGGCGACCACAGGTGGTAACCGACGACATGGGGCAGGAGAGCATCGCCATCCGCTCGGTCGTCTACCTGGCACTCACCTACGATCACCGGCTGGTCGACGGCGCCGACGCCGCTCGGTACCTGATGACGGTCAAGCAACGGCTGGAGGGGGGCCAGTTCGAAGGGGATCTCGGCATCTGACCTCGCCGCTGTCGGCAGGATGCCATGCGGGTCGCCGTTACCGGGTCCAGTGGTCTGATCGGCACCGCGTTACGCGCGTCACTGAGCGCGAACGGTCACCAGGTATTGCGGCTGGTGCGCCGCCGGGAGCAATCGGCGGACGAGATCTCCTGGGACCCGGCGGCCGGGCGGCTCGACGGCAGCCGGCTGGACGGCGTCGAGGCCGTCGTCAACCTGGCCGGTGCCGGGCTAGGCGAGCATCGGTGGACCGACGGATACAAGCGGGCGATCCGCGACAGCCGCGTGAACGCGACCTGGACGCTCGCCACAGCGATCGCCGGACTGTCCGACCCGCCGCGTGTGCTGGTGTCGCAGTCCCGAATCGACGCCTACGGTGGCGGACACGGCGCCGAGATCATCGACGAGGACGAGCCGCTCGGCGAGGGGTTCCTCGCCGACGTATGCCGCGACTGGGAAGAAGCAGCAGCACCCGCGACGGCGGCCGACATCGCCGTGTGCTTCACCCGGATGGGCGCAGTGATGAGCCAGCGGGGCGGCACGCTGGCACGCATGCTGCCGCTGTTTCGACTCGGGCTCGGGGGACCGCTCGCCGGTGGCCGCCAGTACTGGAGCTTCGTGTCCTTGGCCGACGCAGTGCGCGCGCTGCGGTTCCTGATCGAGTTGCACGGTTGCACCGGGCCGTACAACGTCACGGCACCGGAGCCGGTCACCAACGCCGAGTTCACCCGCGTCCTGGCCAGGGCGCTGCGCCGGCCGACCGTCCTGCCAGTTCCCGAGCTGGTGTTGCGGACGGTGCTCGGCGAGATGACTGATCAGCTGGTGGTCAGCCTGCGTGTGGTGCCAGCGCGCCTGTCCGCCGCCGGGTTCGTGCACCGGCACCCTGACGCGACCGCGGTGGTGGCGTCGGCGCTGCGGTGAGGATCCGTCGCGCCAGCTCCGCAGGCTCAACTGAAACGCCAGCTGGAGGCGTCCGGTGCAGGCACGAGCTCCGCCTGCCACGTCGCCTGTGGCAGACCCTGCCACTCCTTGACTACGGTGCCGTCGTCGTCGACGAGCCGGTACGGGGGCAGCCGGTCGGTGACGTTGAGCACCACCCGGCCTGCTTCCTGCGACACCAGCTCCGCCGTGACCACCTCGAACTCGAGCCCTTCGGTGTGCCCTCCAGCCTCTGCATACAACTGCAGCAGCCGGGCGTCCTTGGCGAGCACGGAGCTGGTCGGTGCGTACACGTCGCACAGCAGCGAGGCGTCCAGCGTGGCGAAGGCTTGGCTGCGCAGCGTGTAGAGGTGCTCGACCACCTGGGTCCAATCGGTGACTTCAGGGGGTTGCGCGGTCGGCGCGGGTTGTGGCCCTCCGCACAGGTCCGTCGGGACCGTTGTCGTGCCGGATGCCGGCGCCGAGGTGACGCGCTCGGTCGCCGGGAGGGAGTCGGGGCCCTCCCGGTCGCCGAACCATTGCAGCCCAGCGAACACTGCACCGGCCAGGATCACCGGGATTGCGATCAACAGCGCCACCCTGGTCAGGTCGAACCGGCGCGACGGCTGCCGCCGGCGGCGCTCGTGCGGCTCAGCGGGACGTCGCTCACGGACCGGCACCGGCATGGTGGCGGCGGGGGCGGTCGCCGACGCGGTTTCGCCTGGCGGTACGGCTGCGGCGCGCTCCCGGGCGCGGGCTGCATGCCGTCCGGCCGTAGCGCCGATACCCGGCTGCGCTTCGTCGGCGCGCGCCGGCGCGGCGGCGGACGGGTATCCGGTGAACACGACCGGGAGCGGCTCGGCGAGGACAAAAAAGGCGTTCGCCAGGGCGGCTGCGTCCGGGCGCCGGCGCGGGTCCGGCTCGAGCGCAGCCGCAAGCGCACTCTGGGTTGCCGGCGGGATGCCTGGCAGCGTCATCGGCTGGGCTGGGACGTAGCCGGTCAACGCACGCAGCGCGACCGCGGCTAACCCGTACACGTCCGAACCGGGTTGCGCGCGCTGCCCGGCCCGCACTTCCGGCGCCAGATAGCCGGCCTGGTGGCCGTGCGCCGCACCCGCCGGCGGGCGCAACGCGGCAGTGCCGAGATCAGACAGCATCGGCTTGCCCTCGGCGGAGAACAACACGCTCGCAGACGTCACGTCGCCGTGGATGAACCCCCGGATGTGCAGATCTGCCAGTGCCTGCGCGATCGGGGCAGTCGATGTCACGACTTCGCCCGGTGGCAGCGTGCCGCGACGGGCCAACAGGTCCTCGAGGCTGCCGGCCTCGGCCAGCTCGGCGACGACGACGAGGCCCTCGGGGACATCCACCACTCCGAGCAAGGGGAGGAGGTGCGCATGTGCGACGACGGTCAACATCGCGGACTCGCGGCGGGCCCGCTCGCGCTCGGCCGGCTCGTCCAAAGGCACTAGCCGCAACGCGACCCGTCGGCCGGTGGCCTCTTCGCGCGCGCTCCACAGCGAGCCGTCGCCACCCGTCCCGAGCAGCTCCCCGACGGCATAGCCGGGCACCAATAACGGCAAGGGCACGGCTCCTATCGTGGCAAATGCCGGTCCGGCGCACGCCCGGGATGGTGGGTTGTCCACAGGTTACGGTTGCGGTGTGAGCGCGCCGGACGTGATCCGTTACCCGGGACTGGTGCCATACCGCACCGGCTGGGCGGAGCAGCGCCGGCTGCATGCCATGCGTGTGGCCGAGGAGTTGCCGGACACGGTGATGCTGCTGGAGCACGAGCCGGTCTATACCGCCGGCAAGCGGACCGCGCCACATGAGCGCCCCGCCGCGGACGCCGGCGCGCCGGTCATCGACGTCGACCGCGGCGGCAAGATCACCTGGCACGGGCCGGGACAGCTGGTCGGGTACCCGATCCTGCGCCTACCCGAGCCCGTCGACGTCGTCGGCTTGGTGCGCCGCGTCGAGCAGGTGCTCATCGACGTGTGCGCCGCCGTCGGTGTCTCCGCCGGCCGTTCCGAGCTTCCTGGCCGGAGCGGGGTCTGGGTGCCGGCCGACGACCGGGGGCAGGAGCGGAAGGTTGCCGCGATCGGCATGCGGGTCGCGCACGACGTGAGCATGCACGGCTTCGCGCTGAACTGTGACTGTGACCTCTCCTGGTTCTCCAGGATCGTGCCGTGTGGCATCGCCGACGCCGGCGTGACGTCGCTCTCGGCGGAGCTCGGTCGCCGGGTGAGCGTGGCGGACGTCGTCCCGCTCGTCGAACGCCTCCTGCCGGGCCTGCTCGAGGCGCGGATCGGCGTGTCGGCGCACGGGTAGGCTGGCCGCCGTGAGCGTCGCACCGGATGGCCGCCGGTTACTCCGCCTGGAGGTGCGAAACAGCGAGACGCCAATCGAGAAGAAGCCGCCCTGGATCAAGACGACCGCACGCATGGGACCGGAGTACCGCGACCTGCGAGCACTGGTCGAGCGTGAAGGGCTGCACACGGTGTGCCAGCAAGCCGGCTGCCCCAACATCTACGAGTGCTGGGAAGACCGCGAGGCGACGTTCCTGATCGGCGGTGACCAGTGCACCCGGCGCTGTGACTTCTGCCAGATCGACACCGGAAGACCGCAGCCGCTGGACCGCGACGAGCCGCGCCGGGTCGCCGAGTCGGTGCAGGCGATGGGCTTGCGCTACGCCACCGTCACCGGAGTCGCCCGCGACGACCTACCGGACGAAGGTGCCTGGCTCTATGCCGAGACGGTGCGGGCGATCCACCGACTCAACCCCAACACCGGCGTGGAGATCCTCACTCCAGACTTCTCGGCGAAGCCCGAGTTGCTGCAGGAGGTGTTCGACGCGGCGCCGGAGGTCTTCGCGCACAACGTCGAGACGGTTCCGCGCATCTTCAAGCGAATTCGGCCGGCGTTCCGATACGAACGCTCCCTGCACGCACTGTCCCTGGCCCGCGACGCCGGCATGGTGACGAAGTCCAACCTCATCCTGGGCCTGGGCGAGACTCGCGACGAGATCTCGCAGGCGCTCCGCGACCTGCGCGACGCCGGCTGCGACCTGTTGACGATCACGCAGTACCTGCGTCCGTCCCCGCGGCACCACCCGGTCGAGCGGTGGGTCAAGCCGGAGGAGTTCGTCGAGCTGAAGGGCGAGGCCGAGGCGGTCGGCTTCGCAGGCGTGATGTCCGGCCCACTGGTGCGCTCGTCCTACCGAGCCGGGCGGTTGTACCGGCAGGCAGTCGAGGCGTCCCGCGGGTCACTGCTGAGCGCCGCGGGCGGCCGGTAGCCACCGCCTTGCCGCCGGCTGACCGGCCGGCCGTACCCTGTCGCGCATGGCCCGCAAAGAGAAGCCGGACGCTCCGCCCAAGAAGAAGCGGCTGGACCAGGTCAAGCAGACCTACCGGATGGCCAAGAAGACCGACCCCCGCATCGGCTGGGTCGCCCTCGGCACGGTGGTCGTCGTCCTGTTGCTGTTCGTCCTGCTCGGGCTGCTGCTGAAGCCGGTCTGGCTATGGCCGCTGCTGGGCCTGCCCTCGGCGCTGCTGGCCGGCGCCCTCGTCTTCGGCCGGCGCGCCGAACGTGCCGCGTACTCACAGCTGGAGGGCCAGCCCGGAGCGGCCGCCGCCGCACTCGGCACGCTGCGCCGCGGCTTCGACATGACGCCGGTGGTCGCCACCAACAAGTACCAGGACGTCGTGCACCGGGTGGTCGGCCGCCCGGGGATCATCCTGGTCGGGGAGGGTACGTCGGCTCCCCGCGTCGCCAACTTGCTGGCGCAGGAGAAGCGCCGGCACGCCCGGGTTGCCGCCGAAGCACCGGTGATCGACGTGATCGTCGGCAACGGGCCGGAGCAGGTTCCGCTGCGCCGGCTGGCCCGGCGCGTGATGAAGCTGCCACGCAAGCTGCGGCCGGCCGAGGTGACCGAGCTACGGTCGCGGTTGCGTGCGCTGGGCACCCAGCCGGTGGCCATGCCCAAGGGACCACTCCCCCGCAACCTCAAAGTGCCGCGTGGCGTCGTCCGGCCCCGCTGACGGTCCGCCGTTTCGCGCTCGACAGGTGCCCAGCGCGACCATCGCTACCCCGCTCGCCGCTTGGACGAGCGTCGTCACGCCTTGCGCCGTGCGTAACCAGGGTGAAACATCCGGGACACGGCAGAGAAACCGCCGGCCCATAGCGTCCGGGACGAGCCGCTCCGGTCGACGCCGACCGGCGAATAGGGACGACACGACGTTCCGGCGAAATCGGCCGGGCCGAGGAGGCTGGATGTTCAACAACGCCGACGAGCTGCTGGCGTTCGTCAGGGACGAAGGCGTCGAGTTCATCGACGTACGGTTCTGCGACCTGCCGGGCATCATGCAGCACTTCACCGTGCCGGTCAGCTCCTTCGACGCAGCCGCCGTCGAGAACGGGTTGATGTTCGACGGGTCGTCGATCCGCGGATTCCAGGCGATCCACGAGTCGGACATGAAGCTGCTGCCTGATCCGGCGACGGCGTTCATCGACCCGTTCCGCACGGTCAAGACGCTCGCGCTGAACTTCTCCATTGTCGATCCGTTCACCGACGAGCCCTACAGCCGAGACCCGCGCAACATCGCGGCCAAGGCCGAGGCGTACCTCAAGAGCAGCGGGATCGGCGACACCGCATACTTCGGGCCCGAAGCGGAGTTCTACGTGTTCGACGACGTCCGCTTCGAGACCAAGCAGAACGCGGGCTATTACTACATCGACTCGATCGAGGGCGCCTGGAACACCGGCCGCGAGGAGACCGGAGGCAACCGGGGCTACAAGCCGCGCTACAAAGGCGGCTACTTCCCGGTGCCGCCGACCGACCATTTCGCCGACCTGCGCGACGCCATGGTGCAGGGGTTGCTGGCGGTCGGCATCCAGGTGGAAAAGGCCCACCACGAGGTCGGCACGGCCGGACAGGCCGAGATCAACTACAACTTCGACTCGCTGCTGCACGCCGGCGACAAGCTGATGCTCTACAAGTACATCCTCAAGAACGTCGCATGGCAGCACGGCCGGACGCTGACCTTCATGCCCAAGCCGCTATTCGGGGACAACGGCTCGGGGATGCACTGCCACCAGAGCGTCTGGAAGGACGGCTCGCCGCTGTTCTACGACGAGCTCGGCTACGCGGGGCTGTCGGACACCGCACGGTGGTACATCGGCGGCCTGCTCGCGCACGCGCCGTCGCTCGCCGCCTTCACCAACCCGACCGTCAACTCCTACCACCGGCTCGTTCCGGGCTTCGAGGCGCCGGTCAACCTCGTCTACTCGCAGCGCAACCGCTCGGCCGCGGTGCGGATCCCGGTGACAGGTGCGTCGCCCAAGGCGAAGCGCATCGAGTTCCGGGTGCCGGACCCGTCCTGCAACCCGTACCTGGCGTTCTCGGCGATGCTCATGGCCGGCCTGGACGGCGTGCGCAGCAAGATCGAGCCGCCGGAGCCGATCGACAAGGACCTCTACGAGCTGCCGCCCGAGGAGCATGCTGCTGTTCAGCAGGTCCCGGCGTCGCTGGGCGAGGTGCTCGACGCGCTCGATGAAGACAACGACTACCTGCAAGAGGGCGGCGTCTTCACCCAGGACCTGATCGAGACCTGGATCGACTTCAAGCGCACCAACGAGATCGACCCAATCCGGCTGCGCCCGCACCCGCATGAGTTCGAGCTTTACTACGACATTTAGCGAAGTGCCCGCCAGCTTGCTGGTTGAGGTCGGAAACGGCGGCTGACCCGCACGTTGCCTTCGGCATGGTGCGGCGTCGGCCGCCGTCTTCCGTTGGCGCGTGGCAGGTGTCACCGGCTGCAGCCCACGGGTCCCTGGACTGTCTGTCGACGGTGGCAGCGGGGGCTCAGGACAGGAGGCAGCACTGAAGCGCGTCCGCGAGCCAGGTCTCGTACTGATCGTGGGTCCAACCACGGGTTGCTACGAGACTGTCGAAGGTGGCGAACGACCCGAGTGTCACGATGATGTCCGCGGCGCGATCCGGAGTCAGGTCTTCGCGTAGCGCCCCGCGTTCTTGGAGCAGCGTGGCGAAGCGGGTCAGTCCGGCGTGCCGCTGGGTGTCTTGTGCCTTCTGCAGCTTTCGCAGGGCCGGCTCCGACGCGGCGGCGGCCTCGAGCACTCGTAATAGTGGCCCCACGACAAGGTGGTCCGCTGCACCCACAGTGGCGTGCACACCGGCGACTTTCTCGGCTTGCCGGCCACGGGCCGCCACTTCGCCTACGAGCAAATGCACATCGTCCGCGTCGTCGATGGCAAGGGCGTCGAGCACTGGGCGGTCCGCGACGACGCCTCCCTCATGCGACAACTCACTGCTTAACACCCCTGGCAGCAACACACCTCTTGACGGTTGCTTTGCACCTCCGGCCGGGTCACGTCCCTCAGTCGAGCCTGTCGCAAGCGCCGGTCCCGACCGGCCGGCGGTTTGGTCGCGTGCGCATTCCGGCAACAATCAGCCTGTCGACCGTTCGCGGAGGCCATTCCCGCCGGAGCCGCCGCCGGCGAGCGCTACCAAGCCCAGCTGGCCGTCCTTGACAGCGAGCGGGGTTAGGCTCGCGCCCCAGTGCGGGAGACAGCGCTCCCAAGACGTCCGAGAGCCCGTCCTGCCCGGGTTCGAACGACAGCGATCGCGCGCGAACCCTGACATTCAAGCTGCAGGAACTCTGGACCGGTCAGGGCCAGCCGGCGTCCGCGAGCTCGTGCGCCCACGGCGGGTCCGCGCCGACCCGCTGGCAGGTTACCGCCGACACCGACGTCGCGAACTCGGTCGCCGCCTTGAGCAGCGCGCCGTCGGAGAGCTCGGCCTTGCCCAGCGTTCGGTCGTGCCACCACGCGACGAAGCCGCCGCAGAACGAGTCCCCGGCGCCGATGGTGTCCGCGAGCGCAACCCGGGGCACCGGGACGCGCTGCACGCCGCCGTCGCTGACGACTCGCACGTCGTTGCCACCGTCGGTGAGCAGCACCACCGCGGCGCCCTCGGCGTGGATCCGCTCGACCGTCTCCGCCGCCGGCCGGTCCGGATCGAGGTACTCGATGTCGTCGGTGCTTGCCTTGACGACGTCGGCCCGGCGCAGCAGCCGGTCCAGCCGCTCCCGCGACCCGGGGTGCGACTCGATGACGCTGGGCCGGCAGTTGGGGTCCACGACTAGTAGCACGTCGTCCGGCATCTCGGCGGCCAGCGCCTCCACCGAGGAGGCCATGGGCTCGAGTACCAGGCCGAGCGTCCCGACGTAGAGCACTCGCGGCTGCATCGCGAGCACCGCCCGCGCTTGGTCCTCGTCCAGCGTTGGAGCGGACGTGCCGTCGAAGTAGAACTGATACGTCGCCGCGCCGCGCTCGTCGAGCAACGCGAATGCCAGGGTGGTCGGCGCGTCGGTGGACGGCGCGAACGAATGGTCGACGCGCGATTCTTCTAGCCCGGTCCGCAACAGGGCGCCGAACCCATCCGTTGAGAGCGCACCGAGATACGTGCACGGCTCGCCCAGCCGGGCTATCGTCCGCGCGACGTTGAACGGTCCGCCACCGGGAACGGGCCGGAAGGCGCCGTCCCCGGTGGGGACCATGTCGATCAGGCTCTCGCCTGCGACGACGATCACGGCAGGTCGTGGGCCCCGTGCTCGTCGACCTGGGTAGCTCCGGTCATGATGGCCACCGCCTCCGACATGGTGTGGCTCTCCGGAGTCACGATCGCTCCGCGTCGGCCGAGCCGTTGGATGTGGATCCGGTCGGCTACCTCGAAGACGTGCGGCATGTCGTGGCTGATCAGGATGATCGGCAGCCCCCGATCGCGCAGCGTCCGGATCAGGTTCAGCACCCGGGCGGACTCCTTTACCCCGAGAGCAGCCGTCGGCTCGTCCATGATCACGACCCGGCTCTCGAACGCGGCCGCTCGGGCGACGGCCACACCTTGCCGCTGACCACCGGAGAGGGTCTCGACCGGCTGGGCCATGTTCTGAATGGTCATGATCCCCAAGTCGGTCATCCGGTTCCGCGCATGATCGTTCATCGCACCCACGTCGAGCATCCGCAGGACGCTGCCGGCGAACCCGCTCCGCCGGCGCTCCCGGCCCAGAAACAGGTTGCTGGCAATATCCAGCGACGGTGCCACCGCGAGGGTCTGGTACACCGCCTCGATGCCGGCAGCTCTGGCCTCCAGCGGGTTCTTGAACAGTACTTCTTTCCCCTCCAACCAAATCGTGCCGCTGTCCGGAATCTCCGCACCGGAAATGCACTTGATCAGCGTCGACTTGCCGGCGCCGTTGTCGCCGATCACGGCGAGGATCTCGCCCGGATAGAGCTCGAAGTCGGCACCGTTGAGGGCCGTGACGTTGCCGTAGCGCTTGACCAATCCCTTGGCATGCAGCACCGGAGCCGTCGTCGGAGCTTCTCGAGTCGTCATGCCCGTGCCCTCCGGATCCACTGGTCGATCGCGACGGCCGCGAGTACCAGGACGCCGACGGCGAAGTTCTGCCAGAGTTCGTCGATTCCTGCGAGCTGCAGGCCGTTGCGGAACACGCCGACGATCAAGGCACCGAACAAGGTGCCAATGATCCGGCCGCGGCCACCGAAGAGGCTGGTGCCGCCGATGACCACGGCCGTGATCGTGTCCAGGTTGTAGGTGATGCCCGCCTGCGGGCTGGCCGACGCGATCCGGCCGATCAGGATCCAGGCACCGATTGCGTAGATCAATCCGGCGACCACGTAGACGCTGAGGAGCACCCGGTCGGTGCGGATGCCCGACAGCCGGGCGGCTTCGCGGTCGTCACCGGTCGCGTAGACATGCCGCCCCCACATCGTCCACCTCAGGACGAACGCCATGAGCGCGAACAACAGCAGCATGAGGATCGCGCCGTAGGTGACCCGCGCACCGCCCAATTCGAAGGCGTTCCCGGTCCACAACAGCAGGCTGGCCATGTCACGACCGCGGACCGTCTCGCTCTGCGAGTAGAAGAGGTTCAGTGCGAAGAAGATGTTCAAGGTGCCCAGCGTCACGATGAACGGCGGCAGCTTGATCCGCGTCACAAGCAGGCCGTTGACGAGCCCGCACAGCAGACCCACCACGAAACCGAGGAGTAACGCGAGTAACCCGGGTACACCGGCATCCGCGGAGAGCTTGGCCATCACGATCGACGAGAGCACCATGATGGCGCCCACCGACAGGTCGATTCCGGCGGTGAGGATGATGATCGTCTGACCGATGGCCAGCGTGCCGATGACCATCACCTGCTGGATGATCAGGGAGAGGTTCCTGGGCTCCAGGAAGTTGTCCGCGACGATCGAGAAGACGATCACGGACAGCAGCAGCACGATGGCGGGGCCCAGAGTGGCCCGGGTGTGCAGCGCGTGCTGAATGCGCTGCAGGGTCGTCATCCGGGAGGTGTCCTCTTCGGGTGGCCCCGGCGGCTCGATGGTTTCCGTCGCTCCTGGCCGTGTGTTGTCCATGTCAACCCTTCAGGTGCCCGCGTAGGAGTCCGGTGCCGGGCGGCCGGTCTGACTCGACCGGCCGCCCAGCACGAATCTGTGCACGGAACGGCAACTCACTGGTGCTGAGGTTGCCGTCAGCCCCAGCAGTTGTCCAGACCCCAGGCGCTGTCCTCGGACTCGACACCGTCGACGGGCGCGTCGGTGATCAACGTGACGCCGGTGTTGTAGAACTCCTCCCCTTCCTCCGGCTCCGGGATCTCACCAGTGACGATCGCCTCGACGCCGAGCTCGGCCATCTTCAGCGGGAACTGCATCGACGTGGCGTCGATGACTCCGCCCTGGACGTCCTCCACACCCGGGCAGCCGCCGTCGACGGAAACCAGGATCACGTCCTCGGGAGACTTGCCCGCAGCCTCCAGCGCCTCCCAAGCGCCGGCGGCAGCCGGCTCGTTGATCGTGTAGACCACGTTGATGTCGCGATTCGCCGACAGCAGGTTCTCCATCGCGGTCCGGCCGCCCTCCGGTCCTCCGTCGGTCACGTCATGGCCGACGATCCGGGGGTCGTTCTCGTCGCCTATGTCGTTCTCGTCGCCCACGTCGATGCCGAAGCCCTGTAGGAAACCCTGGTCGCGCTGCACGTCCACGGAGACCTCGTTGGCGTTGAGATCCAGCATCGCGATCTTGGCGTCGGCCGCCGCGTCACCCATCGTCGCCGCGGCCCACTGTCCGATCAGCTCACCGGCGAGGAAGTTGTCGGTGGCAAATGTGGCGTCGGCCGCATCAGGTGGCTCCAGCTGGGTGTCCAGGGCGATCACCGTGATGCCCGCGGCTCGCGCCTGGTCCGTCGACGACACGATCGCCGCCGAGTCACTAGGGGTGATGAGGATGCCGTCGGCCCCGGCCGAGATCAGGCTCTCGATCGCCTGGACCTGCGCCTCGTTGTCGCCGTCGAACTCACCGGCAAAGCTCTGCAATTCCGCGCCGAGCTCGCCGGCCTTGGCCTGCGCGCCCTCCTTCATCTTCACGAAGAACGGGTTGGTCTCGGTCTTGGTGATGAGGCCAACCAGGGCCGCCTCGCCGTCTCCGCCGTCGGTCTCGCCGCCCGCTGTTCCGTCACCGTCGCCGTCGCCGCCACAAGCGGCGAGCAGCAACGCGGCGACTGACCCGAGCGCGAATAACGGCACTCGGCGGCCGCGCGCGCCCCTCAGATATTTGCCCACGTGCCCTCCTCGATTCGTGCTGACAACGTTGTCGGAGTGTTTCGTACTGATGAATGGCCTGTCAACGGGTGTGGTACAACCGTTACGTGCCAACCTTGTCGAGCCCGGTGCAACGGGCTCGACGACCGACTCTGCGCGACGTGGCCGCCCTGGCCGGCGTGAGCTACAAGACGGTGTCCCGGGTGGTCAATGACGAGCCCGGGGTGTCGGCACGGCTGGCCGAGCGGGTTCGGTTGGCCTGCGAACAGCTGGACTACCACCCCGACCACACGGCGAGCACCCTACGGCGGCGGGACCGGCGCACGTCGACTATCGGTCTCATATTGGAAGACGTCAGCAACCCGTTCTCCGGATCACTGCACCGGGCGGTCGAGGACGTCGCCCTGGATCGCGGGGTGACGGTGCTCGCGGGCAGTTTCGACGAGGATCCGTCCCGGGCCCGGGTGCTTTTCACGGCGTTCGCGCGCCGTCGGGTGGACGGGCTGATCGTGGTCCCGCCCTCGGGTGACGTAACGCCGCTGATCATGGAGCAGCGCAAGGGCACCGCCCTGGTCTTCCTGGACCGCGCGCCCGCTGTGGGAGCGGCCGATGCCGTGGTCTCGGACAACCGCCGTGGCGCGGCGACCGGCGTCGCGCATCTGATCCGGCATGGACACCGCCGTATCGGTTTCCTCGGCGACTACACCGCGCTGTGGACTGCCGAGGAGCGCTACCAGGGCTACCTGGACGCGCTGGCCACACACGGCATGGCGGCCGACCCGGCACTGGTACGCCGCGACGTGCGGTCCGACGAAGCAGCCGGTGCGACCGTGTCCGAGATGCTCGCGGCCGCCGATCCGGCGACGGCGTTCTTCGCCGGCCAGAACCTCATCACGATGGCGGCGGTGCGCCGGTTGCGCGCGCTCGGCCGCGCGCATGACCTCGCCTTGGTGGGCTTCGACGACTTCCAGTTGGCCGACCTGCTAGACCCCCCGGTAACGGTCGTGGCCCAGGACCCGGTCACTCTCGGGCATCGGGCCGCCGAGCTGGTCTTCGAGCGTATCGATGGCGCTGACGGGCAGTTCCGGCTCGAGGTCGTGCCCACCCTGCTACTCCCGCGCGGCTCCGGCGAGATCCCACCCTCGCCACGGTGACACCGTTGCGCTTGTGGAATGACCACGTACACCACCCGTGCCGGTACATCACCAGGCGTGCAGGCCTGGTGA
>JACVRX010000112.1 GCA_014534205.1 Jiangellaceae bacterium | reverse complement strand
TACTTCGAGGCGGACGAGAAGAGTGACCGGCCGCCGTACTGCATCGTGCTGCCGCCCCCCAACGTCACCGGATCGCTGCACGTCGGGCACGCGTTCGAGCACACGCTGATGGACGCGCTCGTCCGCCGCCGACGCATGCAGGGCTACGAGGCGCTGTGGCTGCCCGGCATGGACCACGCCGGCATAGCCACCCAGAACGTGGTGGAGCGCCAGTTGGCCAGGCACGGGCTGTCCCGGCACGACATCGGCCGCGACGCGTTCGTGCAGAAGGTCTGGGAGTGGAAGGAAGAGTCCGGCGGGCTGATCCTCAAGCAGATGCGCCGGCTGGGCGACGGTGTCGCGTGGAGTCGCGAACGGTTCACCATGGACGAGGGGCTGTCACGGGCCGTCCAGGAGATCTTCAAGCGACTGTACGACGACGGGCTCGTCTACCGGGCCGAGCGGATCATCAACTGGTGCGTGCGCTGCCACACCGCACTCTCCGACATCGAGGTGGAGCACTTCGAGGACGAGGGCGAGTTGATCTCCATCCGCTACGGCGACCCGCAGACCAGCGAGATCATGGTGGCGACGACCCGGCCGGAGACCATGCTGGGCGACACGGCCGTGGCGGTTCACCCCAGCGACAAGCGCTACGAGCACCTGGTCGGCACCGAGGTGGAGCTGCCGCTCACCGGCCGGAGGATCCCCGTGGTCGCCGACCCCAAGGTCGACCCCACGTTTGGTACCGGGATGGTCAAGGTCACTCCGGGCCACGACCCGAACGACTTCGAGATCGGCCAGCGGCACCGGCTGCCCAGCCCTCTGGTGCTGGACGAGCAGGGCCGGGTGACGGTGCACGGGCCGTTCCAAGGGCTCGACCGGTTCGAGGCGCGACCAGCGGTCGTCGCGGCCCTGCGAGAAGAGGGCCGAATTGTCTCCGAGAAGCGGCCCTACCTGCACCCGGTCGGGCACTGCTCACGGTGCAACACGGTGATCGAGCCCCGACTGTCTCTGCAGTGGTGGGTCAAAGTGGTTCCGCTGGCGAAGGCGGCCAGCGACGCCGTGCGCGACGGCCGGGTCGCGATCCATCCCAAGGAGATGGAGGGCCGTTGGTTCGCCTGGGTCGACAACATGCACGATTGGTGCATTTCGCGCCAGCTGTGGTGGGGACACCGCATCCCGGTGTGGTACGGCCCGGCCGGCGAGGTGGTCTGCGTCGGTCCGGACGACGTCATCCCCGCGGCTGAGGGTTGGCGGCAGGACGAGGACGTCCTGGACACCTGGTTCTCGTCGGGGTTGTGGCCGTTCTCGACGCTGGGCTGGCCGGACGACACCCCGGCATTGCAGAAGTTCTATCCCAACCAGGTCCTGGTGACCGGCTACGACATCCTGTTCTTCTGGGTTGCCCGGATGATGATGTTCGGGCTCTACGGGCACCCCAACCGCCGACCCGAGGATGCGGTGCCGTTCCGGATCGTCGCACTGCACGGGCTGGTCCGCGACCAGCGCGGCCGGAAGATGTCGAAGTCAGCCGGCAACGCCGTGGATCCGATCGAGTGGCTCGACAAGTACGGCGCCGACGCCGTGCGGTTCACGATGGCCCGCGGAGCCAACCCGGGGGCGGACGTGCCGATCGGCGAAGACTGGGTGCAGGCGTCGCGCAACTTCTGCAACAAACTGTGGAATGCGACCCGGTTCGCCCTGCTCAACGGCGCCCGGGCAGGCGCGCTGCCGCCGGCCGGGGAGCTGACGGCGCCGGATCGCTGGATCCTCTCCCGACTGGATTCCACGGTCGTCGCCGTCGACGGCTTCTTCGACGACTTCCAGTTCGCCAAGGCGTGCGAAACGCTGTTCCATTTCGCCTGGGACGAGTTCTGCGACTGGTACGTAGAGCTGGCGAAGACGCCGCTGGCCGCCGGGGGCGACGCCGCCGACCGCACCCGGCTGGTGCTGGGACACGTGCTTGACACGCTCCTCCGGCTGCTGCACCCGGTGGTTCCATTTGTCACGGAGCGGCTGTGGACGACGCTGACCGGTCAAGAGTCGCTGGTGATCTCGAGCTGGCCCACTATCGACGGGCACCGGGTCGACCCACACGCCGAGGCGGCGATCCGCCAAATACAGGCCGTCGTGACCGAGGTGCGACGGTTCCGCAGCGACCAAGGGGTCAAGCCACGGCAGCGGGTCGCCGCCCGGCTCACCGGGCACGATGGCGGGCCGGTAGCGACACACGAGGCAGAGGTGCGGTCGCTCACCGGGCTGGACGCGCCCGGTGCGGTTTTCACTCCGACGGCGTCGTTGCACGTCGGCCACGTGACGGTGGATCTCGACCTGTCCGGTGCAGTGGACGTCGACGCCGAGCGCCGGCGCACCGAGAAGGACCTGGCGGCCGCCCGCAAGGAGCTCAGCCAGGCGGCAGCGAAACTGGACAACGAACATTTCCTCGACAAGGCACCGGAGGCCGTCGTCGCCAGCATCCGGGACCGGCGGACGGCAGCCGAGGCAGAGATCGCCCGGCTCGAGGCTCGGCTTGCCGCTCTCGGCTGAGCCGGCGCGGCAGAATTCTGCCGTGACCGGTGACCGGAGCCCTGCAGTTCGAGCGATGCGCGACGTCGAGGCCGCGCTGGCCAGCCGTTGGCCAGAGTCGCGCATAGCTCCGTCGCTGGAGCGAATCGGTGACCTCACCACCGTGCTCGGGGATCCGCAGGCGACGTTCCCGGTGATCCACATTGGCGGCACGAACGGTAAGACCTCCACGGCCCGGATGATCGACGAGTTGCTGCGCGGCCTCGGCTTGCGTACCGGTCGGTACACCAGCCCACACCTGGAGTCCGTCACGGAGCGGATCGCGTTGGACGGCTCGCCGGTCGACCCGGAACTGTTCGCCGCTACCTACGCCGAATTGTCGCCGTACCTCGCCGTGGTCGACGCGCGCCATGAAGTTCAACTCTCGTTCTTCGAGGTGCTGACCGCCATGGCCTTCGCCACGTTCGCCGATGCACCGGTCAATGTCGGCGTCGTCGAAGTGGGGATGGGCGGCGCGTGGGATGCCACGAACGTCGTCGACGGCAAGATCGCGGTCCTCCTGCCGATCTCCATAGACCATGCCGAGTATCTGGGCGACAGCGTGGGGGAGATCGCCGCCGAGAAGGCCGGGATCATCAAGACGGAGTCTGTTGCCGTGCTGGCCGAACAACCACCCGACGCATTGCCGCAGCTGCAGCACCGAGCGTTGGAAGCGGGCGCCTCGGTCGTTCGCGAGGGCATGGATTTCGGCGTACGCAAGCGCGAAGTAGCAGTCGGCGGCCAGCTGCTTTCTCTGGGCGGCTTGGCCGGCAGCTACGACGACGTCTTCCTGCCGCTGCACGGCGCGCATCAGGCACAGAACGCGGTGTGCGCCCTTGCGGCCGTTGAGGCGTTCTTCGGCGGCGATCGTGCCTCGCTGGATACCGATCTCGTCCGGGCCGCGTTCGCGGGGGTGGGCTCGCCTGGCCGGCTGGAGGTGCTGCGGCGCAGCCCGACCATCATGGTGGACGCGGCGCACAACCCGGCCAGTGCCCGGGCGCTCGCCAACGCGCTTCGTGAGGAGTTCACATTCGCCTCGCTGGTCGCAGTCGTGGCGGTGCTGCGCGACAAGGACGTGGTCGGCATCCTCGAGGCGCTGGCACCGGTCGTGGACGCCGTCGTCGTCACGCACAACTCCTCGCCGCGAGTGCTGCCGGCTGCCGATCTGGTCCGGCACGCCGTCACGGTGGTCGGTGAGCGAACGTATCGGGCTGACGCCCTGCCCGACGCGATCGACCTGGCGGTACAGATCGCCGAACGCGACTCGGTAGCCGGTGGAGCGGGCGTCGTGGTCACCGGGTCAGTCGTCACCGCGGGCGACGCACGCAGGTTGCTGCGGAGCCACAGGTGAGCCGGGTCGCTGCCACCGTCCTCGGTATCGAGGCGGTGGTCATCGCGCTCGCGATCCCGGTCGCGGTCACCATGGGGAACGTGCCAGCGGGCGTAGCCATCCCCGTCGGGCTGTCGGTGTCGGTGGCCTGCGTCATCGTGGCGGCGCTGCTGCGGCGCGGGACGTTCGCGTACTACTTGGGGTCGGCGCTGCAAGCGGTGGCGGTCGGGCTCGGCGTGGTCGTCCCTACCATGTTCGTGCTCGGCAGCATCTTCGCGGTGCTGTGGTTCGTGGCGTTGTACCTCGGCCGAAAGGTCGATGCGGCGGCTGCCGGGCGGGACTAGCTGCCGGGCTGCGGGCTGGTTACTGTTCGCCGATCGGCCGCCCTGCGAGACTGGAGCTCCCGTGACCGAGCGCACCCTCGTCCTCATCAAGCCAGACGCAGTCCGCCGGGGTCTGATCGGCGAGATCCTCGCCCGTTACGAGCGCAAGGGCTTGTCCATCATCGCGATGGATCAGCGCATGGTGGATCCGGAGCTCTCCGACCGGCACTACGCCGAGCACCTGGACAAGGCGTTCTATCCCGAGCTCCGCGAGTTCATCACCGGCGCGCCCGTCATCGCGTTGGTGCTCCAGGGTGACACCGCTGTCGACGTCGTGCGCGCGATGAACGGCGCTACCGACGGCCGCAAGGCCGCTCCGGGGTCCATCCGCGGAGACCTCGCCCTGTCCACGTCGGAGAACTTGGTCCACGGGTCGGATTCGCTGGAGTCTGCGAAGCGCGAAGTCGATCTCTGGTTCCCCGGCCTCCCTCCAGCATCGGAATGACCACGTTCACCACCCCTGCTGGTACATCACCAGGCCTGCAGACCTGGTGATGTATAGACAGGGGTGGTGAACGTGGTCATTTGGCTGCTCGCCGGGCTGCTTGTGGGGCTGTTTGCGCGGCTCGGTGAGATCCGGCGTGGCGAGGACCGCGGTTCGTCGGCCACCGAGTGGGTGATCGTCACGGCCGTCCTGCTCGTCGTCGCCGGCGGTGTTGGCTTGCTCATCTACACCCTGCTCACCGACCAAGGCGAGGTGGTGACTCCGCCGACGATCCCCGAGCGGCCATGATGTCGCTGAGGCGTCCGCTGCCCGCTCTGGACACCCTTACAGTCCGCGAACGAGTCGACCCGGTGCCCGGTCCCCACGGTTACCCTCGTCAGCAGTGACAAGTCAATCGCCAGCCCGGGTGCTCGTCGTGGAGGACGACCCCACGGTGAGCGACGTGGTGCGCCGGTATCTCGAGCGTGCGGGGTTCGTGGTCGACAAGGCCGCCGACGGGTCCGCGGCACTCGCGCTCGCCGCCGAACGGGTGCCGGACTTGGTGGTGCTGGATCTGATGCTTCCCGGTATGTCCGGCTTCGAGGTGTGCCGCCGCATGCGCGCCGTCTCTGACGTCCCGGTCGTGATGTTGACGGCGTTGGGCGAGGAGGCTGATCGGCTGGCCGGCTTCGAGACCGGGGCCGACGACTACGTCACCAAGCCGTTCTCGCCGCGGGAGCTGGCGCTGCGGGTGCAGTCG
>JACVRX010000123.1 GCA_014534205.1 Jiangellaceae bacterium | reverse complement strand
GACCATGGTCATCCCGTCCGCCTTGAGGTCGCGGATCATCGTCAGCACCTCGCCGACCAGCTCCGGGTCGAGCGCGGACGTGACCTCGTCGAGCAGTAACAGCCGTGGGTTGTTGACGAGCGCCCGGACCATGGCGACGCGCTGCTGCTGCCCTCCGGAGAGCCGGTCCGGATAGCTGTCGGCCTTGTCGGCGAGCCCTACCCGCCGCAGCCACCCGGCGGCCTCGCCTCGGGCGTCGCCGATCGGGCGGCGGTGCACCCGGGTGGGCGCCAGCGTGATGTTGTCCAGCACGGTCATGTGCGGGAACAGGTTGTACGACTGGAACACCATGCCGATCCGTTGACGTACCCGATCGGCGTTGACGCGCGGGTCGGTGATCTCCCGTCCGTCCAGGTGGATGCTGCCGTCGTCGATTTCGGTGAGCAGGTTCACGCAGCGCAGCAGGGTCGACTTGCCCGAGCCGGACGCGCCGATCAGTGCAACCACCTCGTGCTCGGCCACGGTCAGGTCGAGGTCGTCGAGAACCACCGTGGCCCCGAAGACCTTCCGGACTCCGCGGCACTCCAGCAGCATCACGTACCCGCGTTCTGGCGTCGCGCGGCGCGCAGCGTGACCGTGTCGGTGACCGCGATCAGGGGCAGGGCGAGCAGGACGAACAGCACCGCCGCGACGACGTACGGGGTGTAGTTGAAGTTCTCCGCGGTGCCGATCTGCGCGGCGCGCACCGCGTCGATCGGGCCGGCCAGCGACACCAGGCCGACGTCCTTCTGCAGGGCCACCGTGTCGTTCAGCAGCGGCGGCGCCACCCGGCGGACCGCCTGCGGCAGAACGACGTGCCGCATCGTCTGCCGGTACGTCAACCCGAGCGACCGGGCGGCCGCGAGCTGGCTGGGATGCACCGATTCGATGCCGGCGCGGAACACCTCGGCGAGGTAGGCGCCGTAGGTCACCACCAGCGCGGCGCCGCCGAGCACCAGCACGCCGGGTGTGCCGCGCAGCCGCAGGCCGGGAACACCGTACGCGAACAGGTAGATCACGATGATCAACGGGATGCCGCGGAACACGTAGGTGTAACTGCTTGCCAGCGCCCGCACCGGGAAGAACACCGGCCCGCGCAGCGTGCGCAGCACCGCGATGAACAAGCCGAGCGCGAGCGACAGCGCCGCGCAGACCACCAGCATCCGGATGTTGAGCCAGAGCCCCTCGAGCACCGCCGGAAACGACTCGCGGGCGATTCTGGCGTTGAAGAACGACGTCCGTACCCGGTCCCAGCCGGGTGCGCCGGTCACCGCCCCGTACAGCAGCACCCCGACCGCGGCCGTGGACACGGCCGCGACCAGCACGGAGCGGATGGTCTGCCGGCGCCGGTAGGCGATCCGCTCCCGCTGGATGGCACTCGGTCGGTGGAGCTCGGCGGTCACGAGAGCTCGGGCGCCCCGCCGGTCCCGGCCAGCCAGGTCTTCTCCAGCACCGCGAGCGTGCCGTCCTGGCGCAGCTGATCCACCGCCCGGCTCACGCACGACGTCAGCGGCGAGCCCTTGTCCAGCACGATGCCGAACTGCTCCGGAACCCCCACCTGCGGCAGCTGACCGACGATCTTCCCGCCGGAAAGCTCCGCGGCCGTCATGTAGAACGCGGTCGGCAGGTCCACCACCAGCCCGTCGATGGTGCCGTTCTGCAACGCCTTCTTGGCGTCGTCGTTGGTGTTGAACACCTGCGGCTTCGTCGTCGGTTTGAGCAGGCTGGTGATCGCCTGGTAGCTGGTCGTGCCCACCTGGGCGCCGAGCTTGGCGTTCTTCAGGGCGGCGATCGTGGTGGCGCCGTCGATCGGCGAGCCCTTGATCGTGATGACGGTCTGCCGCACCAGGTAGTACGGGGACGAGAAGTCCACCGCCTGCTTGCGTTCGCTGGTGATGGAGAACTGGTTGATGTCCATGTCGAACGTCTTGGGGCCGGGCGCGATGGCGTTGTTGAACGGCACCCGGGTCCACATCACGTTCGCGGCGGGATAGCCGAGGCGTTGTGCGACCTGGTATGCGACGGCGGACTCGAAGCCCTTGCCGTTGGCCGGCTTGTTGTCGCTGAACCATGGCTCGTACGCCGGGTTGTCGGTACCGATGGTGAGTTTGCCGGTGGTCTTGGTATTGAGGGCGCCGGGCGGGCACGGGTTCTCCGAGGCGGAGGGCGAGGGGCTGGCGGACGGCGCTTCGTCGGCGGGGGCGCACGCCGCCAGCGCGGCGAGGAGGAGGGCCGCGCCACCGAGCGCGGTGAGGGTGTCTCGGCTGAGCATGCCCGGCAGCCTAGGGCACGGCATCGTGCCCGGGGGCGTCCGTCGCCATGCTGTTGCGATTGCATCGGTCGATCGCCGCGGAGCGAAGCGAAGCCGGGTCGAGCAGCGTGCCACAATCGTTGCTCGTGAAGACGTTCGAAGAGCTGTTCGCCGAGCTGCAGGCGAAGGCGGCGGACCGGGCTCCCGGCTCGGCCACCGTCGCGGCCCTGGATCGCGGCGTGCACTTCATCGGCAAGAAGGTCGTCGAGGAGGCGGCCGAGTCCTGGATGGCGGCCGAGCACGAGGGTCCGGACCGGGCCGCCGAGGAGATCTCCCAGCTGCTGTACCAGGCCCAGGTGCTGATGATCGCGAGCGGTCTCGAACTCAAGGACGTCTACCGACATCTGTGACGTGCCCTCGTTCTTCACCGACCGCCGAAGGAGCACGCCGAGATGTTGCGCATCGCCGTACCCAACAAGGGAACCCTGTCCGTCCCGGCCGCGCAGATGCTGCGCGACGCCGGCTACCGCCAGCGCAGCGACCCCAAGGACCTGGTCTGCCGGGACGAGGCCCACGACGTCGAGTTCTTCTACCTGCGTCCGCGGGACATCGCCACGTACGTGGGATCCGGCGACCTGGATCTCGGCATCACCGGCCGGGACCTGCTCGTCGATTCCGGCGTCCCGGCCCACGAGCTGCTCGACCTGGGCTTCGGCGGTGCCACGTTCCGATGGGCGGTCCCGGCCGGCTCGCTCGCCTCGGACGGCGATATCGGCGGGCGGCGCATCGCGACGGCGTATCCCGGTGTCGTCGAGCGGCACCTGGCCGAACGCAACATCAAAGCCGATGTGGTTCGGCTGGACGGGGCGGTGGAGAACGCGGTCCGGCTGGGGGTAGCGGACGTCATCGCCGACGTCGTGGAGACCGGCGCCACGCTGCGACAGG
>JACVRX010000046.1 GCA_014534205.1 Jiangellaceae bacterium | reverse complement strand
TCGGCATTGCGCACGCCGGCGGCGATCTCCCGGTTGGGGTTCTCCAGCAGGCGGAGCAGCACGTACTCAGGGACGACGCCGACTTCGTTCTCGTTCGAGGGCAGCGCGTGTTCAGCCACCGTCTCGGCGGTGCTGTGGGCGTCGGCGAGCGCGGCGGCGGACGGGTTCATGCCGTCCTTCACCCATACCGCCTCCGCGACCGAGCCGAGGCCGATCAACCCGTCCCCGGAGCCGTTCGGCTCGCGCACCACCAGGGTGACGTCATTCGCGGCGAGCTTGGCCAACGCCTCCCAGGTGCCTCCGGCGTCGGCAATCTTCTTCGCCGCCGCCTTGCCGGCCACCATGTAGAGGGGGCTGGTCGCTATCACAGTCCCCGCTCCGCCCCCCTCCTCTGCGAGGTCCAGGTCACGGGCGGTTTCCGTCCACGAACCGTCGTCCGGGATCCACAGGTGAGCACTCGTCTCGGCGACGAGCTGTGGCGCCGTCCGCCCGTCCCGGACGTCCACCTGAAGGCTGACGCAGTCGTCGCCAGCAGCGGCGAGCGTCGGTGCGAGCTCGGCAAGCACCGGCGCGAACGAGGTGGCAGTGACGACCTGCAGCGTGTTGGTACACGGGGTCGTCGTGGGCTCCGACTCCCGAGCGGCCGTCCGGTCAGCGCTCGGGTCGCGGCTGAGCGCGTAAGCGGCCACGCCGGACACTGCCAGCAGCGCGACGACGAGCCCGGCCGCGATTGGACGAGTGCTGCGGCGTCTTCGTGCCCGGTGCCGCGGTGCCATGAGAAGCCGTCCCTAGTCCCCCGGACTGCCCCCTGCTCGGCCGACCGGCCGAGGGTGGTCCCGTCCCTGTCCGTGCGCTGGCAAGCATCTCACTGATCTCCAGCAGCGTCACACCGAGCCTCATCGCCGCCCGGTAACGCCTCTGAAATGACCACGTACACCACCCCTGCCCGTACATCACCAGGCCTGCAGGCCTGGTGATGTACGGGCAGGCCTGGTGATGGCAACGGCGATCTGGGGACATGTCACCGGCAGCCCTCTTATGGTTGGAGCCCGTCTCGGTCCAGATCGGGCCGGATCGGCGATGCCACAGACATCTGCCGCTTCCCGCTGCCTGCAGCAGCCCGGCCGGGGTCCGGCAGGCGGGCGCTGTCGGGGAGGCCGAATTTGACCCAGCGCGGACACACCGATGACGCAGATCGGATCGCGGTAGCAGCGTCCCGAGCCGTACCCATGTCCACGCGTCGACGGACTCGGCCACCCACGCGGGCAAGACGCCGCGCATCAGGGCACCGCGTCCGCACTGCTGTCGTCGACGGCGTTGTCGCCAGTTGTCCCGATCACAGCTCCAACTGCAGCATCGGCCGGCCGGTGAAGGTCTCGTGGAACGAATCGGAGCCCGACCGCAGCCAGCCGCTCTCCCGGACGGTTACCTGCACAGCCAGACCAAGCCGCTCCTCGGCCGCGCCGAGCGCCTCGTAAAGGCTGCTCCGGTCTGGCCGGCCAAGAACCAGCAGGTCGACGTCTCCGCCGGGGCGCTCGTCACCCGCCCTTCCGTGATACGCGGCCCACGCGCCGAACAGGTATGCCTCCTCGACCCCGACGACCGACCGCAACGCCGCCGCCAAGGTCGCGGGAACGCCGAACGCCCTCGTCAGCAGGTCGGTCAGGCTGGCGTAGAACGGGCTCGCCGTGTTCGCTCGAACCAGGCGGGTGTTCCCGATCCGCCGGCTGGACACCAACCCAGCCCGCTCCGCGCGTTCGATCTCCCGGTGCACTGACGGGTGCGGCGCGCCGGTCCTCGCCGAGAGCTCGGTCAGGCTGAGTTCCTGATCCGGGTCGCCGAGGACCACAACCAGGATCTCGGCCTGCTGTCGAGACCGGAACAGCGGCAGAACCGACGGCGCCGGGCGTCTTTCCACAAAGCGGAGGATAACGCTCAGTTTGCAGAAACAGGCACTCTGGCCGGTAGGACACCGCACGGTTGCTTGTCGCCCAACTGGACAGCAAGCGACAGCTGATACCAAAGAATCCGATGTCGCTCCACCAGCACCCGCCAGCACCAGGCCGCACGATTGTCGCGCCGGAAGCGCAGGCCGCCGTGGGTGCGGGTAAGGGAGAGCAAGGAACCCATGAAAGGAGCGCGACGATGAACCGATGCGACGTCTGCGGGAACGATTACGACCGCGCGTTCACGCTTCGTACGGCCGACGGCGTTGACTACACCTTCGACAGCTTCGAGTGCGCGATCTTCAAGTGTGCTCCTGAGTGCGCGCACTGCGGCTGCCGGATCATCGGGCACGGCGTCGAAGTAGGCGGAATGTTCTACTGTTGCGCGAGCTGCGCACGATCCGCTGGTGAGCACGGTGTCGCCGACCACGCCGAGGTACCGACCTGACGCGGTCTGCGCTCCGACCGGATGCGGCCGGCCATGTTTCGTACGGCGGCGTCCGGGTATGCGCCGCCGCCGATCCAGGAAGGGGAGAGCCATGACAACTTCCGACCCCGGCTACGACCAGGACTCGGAGCCCACGATGACCGCGCCGCAGGGCGAGCGGCCGGACGAGCGGCCGCCGCTGCCGGACGATCCCCGGATGGCTGCCCACCCGGACCCGGAAGCAGAAGAGGGCTCCGCATGAGCGACGAGTACAACCGCGACCCTGGCGCATCGGTGGACGACGCCGGCATTCCGGAGGTGGCCGACGACAGGACACCCGGCAGCGGTGATGTCCCAGAGCCGGAGCTGCCTACCGTGCCGACCGACCAGCCGGTCGCTGCGACCGCGTACGGCGTCACTGCGAGCGAGCAGCAGCAGGGCACCCCGTTGGACGAGCGGCTGGCGGCTGAGGAGCCCGACGAGTTGCCCCCGCCCGACGTCGGGACCGGAATGCACGTCGAGGAGCCGCCTTCCTGATCGCGACGGTTTCCCAGGGGAGCCGGCCTCCCAGGTGACGCGTTGATGGCGCGACGGACGCCGGCTGCGCCCGCGGCCGACCTCGTCGGCCGTTTACGCCGACCGCGCCCGAGCTGGGCATCCATCGCCCATCCGGGCACCGGTCAGCGCCGGTGAGTGCGCTGTCCGGCCTGACAAGTCGCGTTGTCGCCTATTCGCGTATCCCGTCAGGGCTGGAGCACGACCTTGATGCAGCCGTCGCGCTTCTCCTGGAACATCCGGTAGGCCTCCGGGGCCTCGCCGAGCGGCAGCCGGTGCGTCACCAGATCCATGACGCCGAGCGGGTCCTGGTCGGTGAGCAGCGGGAGGATGTCGTCAGTCCACCGCCGGACGTTGGCCTGACCGAACCGCAACGTCACCTGCTTGTCGAAGATCCGCATCATCGGCAGCGGGTCGACGGACCCGCCGTAGACACCGACGACGGAGATCGTGCCACCGCGGCAGACGGCCTCGATGCAGTCGTACAGCACGTTCAGCCGATCGATACCGGCCCGTTCCGAAATGGGCCGTGCCACGACGCCGGGTAGCCGAGCGACCGCCTTCTGCATGAACTCGGTGAACGGCGCGCCGTGCGCCTCCATGCCGACGGCCTCGATGACGGCGTCCGGGCCGTAGCCACCGGTGAGCTCGAGGACGGCATTCGGTGGGTCGTCGACCTCGTCGACGTTGATCGTGACGACGCCGTGCCGCTCCGCCATCGTCAGCCGCTCGGGCAACCGGTCCAAACCGATGACCTGCTGTGCGCCGAGATGCCGGGCGATGCGAGCACAGAACTGCCCGACCGGGCCCAGGCCCCACACGGCCACCGACGAGCCCGGTCCAAGGCCGGCATACGCAACGGCTTGCCACGCCGTGGGAAGCACGTCGGAGAGGAACAGGTAACGCTCGTCCGGGCCGTCGCTCGGGACGACCACGGGCCCAAACTGCGCCTGTGGCACCCGCAGGTACTCCGCCTGCCCGCCGGGCACGCTGCCGTAGAGCCGGGAATATCCAAGTAGCGCACCGCCGGTTCCGTGCCCGATTACCTGGGTCGTCTCGCACTGCGACATCAACCCGTCGCGGCAGAACCGGCACCGACCGCAGGCGATGTTGAACGGGACCACAACGCGGTCACCCGGTTGTAGCCGGGTTGCTTCGGCGCCAACTTCCTCCACGACGCCCATCGGCTCGTGCCCGATGACGTCGCCGACGTCCATGAACATCGCGAGTGGTCCGTAAAGGTGTAGGTCGGAACCGCAGATGGCCGTCGACGTCACCCGGATGATCGCGTCCGTTGGTTCCTGCAGCTTTGGGTCGGGTACGTCCTCGACGCGCACATCCTTGACGCCGTGCCAGGTCACTGCGCGCATGGTTGCCTCCGTGGCTCTTGTGCGTTGCGCCGTCGCCCAGACGGGTACCCCCAGGGTCGACCTGGAAACGACGGCCGGACGGGGCAGAGCCGAATCATTCGGCCGAAGCCGGGTACGCACCGGAGGGAACGACGCGGGAGGCGACATGGAGGCTCCGGGCCCACAACCATTGTTGGGCATCTACCTGAACGACCACCTCGCCGGCGCGACCGGTGGGGTGCAACTCGCCCGCCGGCTCGCCAGAGCAGAGCGGAACTCGCCGTTGGGTCCGACGCTCGCCCGTCTGGCTGACGAGGTCGCCGAAGACCGGCAGGGACTGCTGGAGCTGATGGCGGAGTTCGGCATTCCGGCGCGGCAGTACAAGGTGGCCGCCGGATGGGTGGCGGAGCGGGTCGGGCGGCTGAAGCTCAACGGCCGGCTCGTGAGCAGGTCACCGCTGTCGACGCTGCTCGAGCTGGAGCTCCTGCGGCTGGGAGTCGAAGGCAAGGCAGCCGGCTGGAAGACGCTGAAGGTGGTCGCTGCGGCGCGAGGGAGCGCATCGGTCGAGCGGCTGGACGGCCTGATCGGCCGAGCGCTGGAGCAATCGCAGACGCTGGAGGATCTGCGGGTACGGACCGCCGCCGACGTCTTCGTCCTGTCCACAGCCCGGGTGAAGGGGAACTCATGAAGGTCGTCGTGTTCGGTGCCACCGGCAACGTGGGCACCAGTGTCGTCGAGGCCCTGGCGCACGAACCCGAGGTGACCGAGATCGTCGGCGTCGCGCGGCGCACGCCGTCGTCGTGGCAGCCGCCGAAGACCCGGTTCGAAGCCGCGGACGTCCGGTCACCGCAGGTAGCGGACCATCTCCGCGGTACCGACGTCGTTGTCCTGCTCACCTGGGCGTTCCAGCCGACACACCGGCCGTTGACGACGTGGGACGTCAACGTGCTGGGCAGCATGGACGTGCTCCAGGCCGCGGCGGATGCCGGGGTCGGCGCGGTCGTCTACGCGTCGTCGCTTGCCGCCTACTCGCCGGGACCTGGCCGGCACGTGGACGAGAGCTGGCCGACCCACAGCATGCCCACCGCGGCATACGGCCGGGAGAAGGCGTACCTGGAGCGCTATCTCGATGCCTACGAGCTGCGCCACCCGGGGATCCGCGTCGTGCGGATGCGCACGTGCTTCGTCTTCAAGCGCTCGTCGGCGAGTGAGCAGCGACGGATCTTCGCCGGGCCGCTGCTCCCCCGAGCCATGTTCCGACCGGGCCGGTTGCCGGTCGTGCCGCTGCCGGCTGGCTTGCGGTTTCAGGCAATGCACGGCGACGACGCCGGCGAGGCCTACCGGCTGGCCGTGCTGAGCGACGCCCGCGGTGCGTACAACGTCGCCGCCGATCCGATCATCGACGGGCCGGCCCTCGGCGCGTTGCTGGAATCGCGAGCCGTGCAGGTCCCGAAGCCTGCGGTGGCGGCCGCGATGGCCGCCGCCTGGCGGCTGCGGCTCATCCCCGCGGACGAGTCGCTTGTGAAGCTGTTCTTATCACTTCCCACGCTCGACGCCAGCCGGATCCGGGCCGAGCTCGGCTGGCAGCCGCGCCGTTCCGGGCTCGACGCGCTGCGTGAAGTGGTGCAGGCGATGGCAGATGGTGCCGGCGGCCCGACCCCACCCCTGCACTCAGCGACCAGCACCGGCAGGCGGCCGCGTCACGCTCCGGAATGACCACGTACACCACCCCTGTCGGTACATCACCAGGCCTGCATGCCTGGTGATGTACCGACTCGCCTGGTGATGTCACTGGGACTAGCCGGCACTGGGCCGAGTCCGCGCCATCTCGACGAAGACGTCGAGCGACTCCGGATTCAGTAGAGCGTCCCGGCTCACCGCCGACTCCGGATCCGCACCGGCGAGGATTCGCTTGACCGGCACCTCGCACTTCTTGCCGTTGAGTGTCCGTGGGATGCCGTCCACGACGACGAACCGGTCCGGCACGTGCCGGGGCGACAGCTCGGTGCGCAGCGCCTGCCTCAGCCGCGGCTGCACTTCAGCCAGCGCGGCGCCGGGCGCAAGAACGACGAAGCACAGCAGCTCGCCTTCGTCGGCGGCACCCAGGTCCGTGGTGTCCACCACGAGCGAGTCGACGACCTGCTCGAACCCCTCGACCACGGCGTAGAAGTCGGCGGTGCCCATGCGGACACCTCCCCGGTTGAGCGTCGAGTCGCTGCGCCCGTAGATGACAAACGACCGACGCGGTGTCCTCCGGACCCAGTCGCCGTGCCGCCAGACGCCAGGGAAGTCGGTGAAATAGGCCGAGCGCAGCCGCGACCCGTCCGGGTCCTTCCAGAATGACACCGGCATCGACGGCATCGGCTTGGTCAGCACCAGCTCGCCGACCTCGTCGACGACCTCGGTGCCGCGAGCGTCGTACGCGGCGACAGACGCACCCAGCGCGGCGCAGGACAGCTCGCCGAGCCACACCGGCACCGTGGGCGCCGCCTCCAGGAACGCGGTGCACAGATCCGTCCCACCGGAGACCGAACAGATCTGGACATGCTTACCGATAGCTTCGGAAACCCAGCGAAAGCCCTCGACAGAAAGCGGCGCTCCGGTCGAGCCCAGCGCGCGAATTGCTGCCAGGTCGAAATGGTCCGCCGGGCGCAACCCAGCCTTGAGGCAAGCGTGGATGTACGGCGCCGAGACGCCGAAGTACGTCACCCGGTGCTTCTCGGCGAGTTGCCACAACGCGCCGAGGTCGGGATGGCCGGGGTTTCCGTCGTACAACACGACCGTGGCGTCAACCAGAAGGCCAGAGATCAGCAGGTTCCACATCATCCAGCCGGTCGTGGTGAACCAGAAGAACCGCTCCCCTGGGCCGAGGTCGTGGTGCAGCGCCAGTGTCTTGACGTGTTCGACGACGATGCCGCCGTGCCCGTGCACGATGCCTTTCGGCAGACCGGTCGTGCCGGACGAGTACAGCACCCACAGCGGGTGATCGAACGGCACCGCCTCGAACGCCAAGGAGTCCGGCTCGGCCGTGAGCTCCGACCAGCGCACTGCCCCGCCCAGCTCGGCGCCCTCGGAGAGGTAGGGCACCAGCACGGTGGCGGTCACCGTCTGCATCTGCTCGCGCAGCGACTGCACCCGGTCCCGCACGTCGAACGTCTTCCCGCCGTAGCGGTATCCGTCGACGGCAAGGAACACCGACGGTTCCAGCTGGGCAAACCGGTCACGGACGGCACGCGTCCCGAAGTCCGGTGAGCACGACGACCAGATCGCCCCCAGGCTGGCGACCGCGAGGAATGCGGCCAGCGTCTCAACGCAGTTGGGCATCATGGCCACGACCCGGTCGCCCCGGGCGACACCGAGCCGTTGCAAGCCCGTTCGCACGCGACCTACCAGGTCACGCAGCTCGTCGCGACCGACGATGCGCTCGAGCCCGTCCTCGCGCCGGAAGACGACAGCCAGATCGTTGTCGCTCCTTCCGGAGCCGGCGGCCATCAGTGCGTGCTCGGCGTAGTTGAGCGTGGACCCCGGGAACCACCGCGTTCCCGGCATCTCCGCTGAGCCGAGCGTCTCGGCGGGTGGTGCATGGAACCGCACGCCGAAGAATTCGGCGGCGTCCGCCCAGAACGCGTCCAGGTCTCGGACCGACCACTCGTGCAGTGAGGTGTAATCCAGATCGTCGACGGGCACGCCCCGGCGCTCCCGTACAAAGCGTGCGAACTTCGCGATCGCGCTTGCCTGAGCACTCGCCGGATCTGGCGTCCAGACGACCTCGGGCTCCCCGGTGACCATCTGACCATCTTGCCCTGACTCACCGCGCTGAACGGGCAGGATTCCCGGTGATGCTCGTCTTGCTGGTGCATGCCGTGCTGACCCAGGCGCTGACATTCGTGCTGCGGCCCACGGTGTCGTACCGAGCGCTCGAGCTCGACGTCGACGCCGCCTGGCTTGGCCTGCTGTCAGCCAGCTTCGCCCTGGTACCACTCGTCATCGCGATTCCGTCCGGACACGCCGTGGACCGATTCGGCGAACGCAAGGTGATGCTCGTCGGCGGGGGCGTGCTGCTGGCGTCCGGGTTGTGCTTCACCCTGCTCGGCGGGAGTGTCGCCGGCCTGGTCGCCGCGAGCGTCCTGCTCGGCACGGGTCATCTGTTCTCCGTCGTCGCCGAGCAAGCGACGGTAGCCAATACCGCCGCACCGGGCAGGTACGACACATCGTTCGGCCACTACACCTTCGCTGTCTCGCTTGGGCAGTCGCTAGGACCCAGCTTGATCATTCTCGTGGGTGGCGACGACGTGATCCCGAACACCGCGGACATCTTCCTGAGTTGCACCGTCCTCGCCGCCGCACTTCTGGGCGTCACGCCGTTGATTCCGCGGCTGCGGCACGTCGGCGCAAAGGACCACGCCGCGGAAGGTGGCATCGCCAGCTTGTTGCGGGTGCCGGGCATGGCCCGCGCGATCATAACCAGCTGCTTGGTCCTCGCCGCGGTGGACATCGCGTTGGTGTACCTGCCGGCGCTGGGCGAGCAGCGCGGGCTGCCATCCAGTGCGATCGCGCTCCTACTCACCTGCCGGGCGGTTTCCAGTATGACCGTGCGGTTGTTCCTGGGCCGGCTCGCACAGTGGGTCGGGCGCCGGTCGTTGCTCGTCAGCACCGTGCTGATGTCGGCCGCGGGCCTCGCCGCCATACCGGTCCCGATGCCGCTGTGGACGATGATTCTGCTGGTCATCCTTGCTGGCCTTGGGCTCGGCGCAGCGCAACCGTTGACCATGTCGTGGGTAGCGGAGCAAGCTCCACGCGGTCAGCGCGGACGCGCGATGTCCCTTCGGCTCACGGGCAACCGGCTCGGCCAGGTCCTGGTTCCCAGCGTGGTCGGCACCGTTGCTGCCGGCCTGGGCGCCGCAGGCGTGCTCTGGGTTACCGCCGGCTGCCTGTTCTGGGTCGGACTCGCTGCGCGGACCGTGCCCTTCGACCGGCGTTGAGCATGCGAGACGGATGCTGGCGGTTTCGTGCCCTTCGACCGGCGTTGACGATGCGAGACGGATGCTGGCGGTCGACCGCTGATTTGTGACATGCGGTCAGAAATGCAGGTCCAGACCGTGGGGTGTGGTCAGTATGAGGGATGCTCGTGACGCCGGCGCCGGTGCGCCCGGCGTCGTCCGCTCGGCGTAGTCGCGGCGCAGGCATCGCATCGGTTGCCTCCCGGCGGGATCAGGGCACGACGTTGGCAGCTGTTATTGCCGTGGTTCTCATCGCTGTGGTACAGACGGCAGCCGCGGCTGGAAACGAGGTCACAGCGGCAACGGCGCCTCGTCGAACCGTCGCTGACGTGCCCGGCAATGACCAACCCATCGCCGAGAACAGTCCAACAAGTACGAGGCACATTGGGCAGGTCTGCAGGCAGCCGGCAACGAGCGTCGTCCGCAGCGCGCCTCCCGCAGGTGGCTCCGCTGACGGGGAGCGCACGGTTGCGCTCACGTTCGACGACGGCCCCGGACGCTGGACGTCGGACATCCTCGACGTGCTCCGGAAAAACGACGTGCACGCAACGTTCTTCGTGGTCGGCAAACAACTCGTTGCCGAACCGGAGACGCTCCAGCAAATCGTGGCAGCTGGGCACGCCTTGGGGAACCATTCGTGGTCTCACAACATCCCAAGTGAATCGGCGGGCTGGAATCCGGCGGTGCTTGCGGAGGAGATCGAGCGGACCGATCGGGCGATTCTCGACATCACCGGCCGGCAGCCGTGCGTCTTCCGTCCGCCGGGGGGAGTCGTCGACGGCGCGACGGACGTCAGCGTCGCTGCCGGTTTGTCCCTCGTGCTGTGGTCGGTCGATACCCGCGACTGGTCCGGCCAACACGCGCGCGACGCCGAGTTCGCGAGCGTCATCCGGGAGCGGGCGCGGCAGGGATTAGCAGAACAACACCCGGTGATCCTGCTGCACGACGGTGGCGGTTATCGAGGAGCTACGGTCACCGCCCTCGACGGGATCATCGAGGATTACCGGGCCGCTGGTTACCGGTTCGTCACTGTCGACGGACGCAGGTGATTGCACGGCAACCGCAATTTCGCGCTCGACCACTAGCACCGCGCTCCCGCACACGGCCCAGAAGTCTGCCGCTCCGCGTCGGGCACCGTTCCTGAAGCTTCGGCTCACGACGGCGACCGCCACGATGGTGCCTCCGCCGGTCGCTGCCGGCCCGCCGGGGCTGACCGCCTAGGTCGGGAGACTTGCGGCATAGAGCCGCCATTCGCCCGGCACGCCCTTCAGCGTCGTTGCGGTGCGCTCAGTGAACCGCAACCCGGAGCCCGCGACCAGGTCCTTGACGGTCTGAGAGACCAGCACCTCGCTCGGTTGCGCCTGCGCGGCCACCCGGGCTCCGATGTGAACGGCAATACCGCGCACGTGGCCGTTGACCAGCTCGACTTCGCCGGTGTGAACGCCGGCACGTACCTCGAGCCCGAGCCGGCGCACAGCCTGCGCGATTGCGTCGGCGCACCGTACCGCGCGCGCCGGACCGTCGAACGTTGCGAACACGCCGTCGCCGGACGCATCGACCTGGCGACCACGGAACCGGGCGAGTTGACTGCGAACGACCACGTTGTGCCGCTCGAGAAGGTCGCGCCACGCGCGATCTCCGATCTCCGCGGCCTTGGCGGTGGAGCTCACGATGTCGGTGAAGAGCACAGTGGCGAGCACGCGATCGAGTGCAGCCTCCTCGCGGACACCCTCGAGGAAGTGCTCCATCTCTTGGAAGAGCGGCTGCTGGTCACCCTCCCAGGAAAGGTGCTCACTACCCGGTAGCGCCAAGATCCGCGCCCCGGGTATCTGCTCGCCCATGGCACGGGTTCCCTCGTTGAGGTACTCGTTTTCCCGGTACAAGACCAGCGCCGGAACTCCGATGGTGGCCACGACATGTCGCACGTCGATCTCGCCGTTCATCAACAAGAGCTGACGTGCTGCTCCAGGGCTCCCTCCGCGAAGCACCCACGATGCGTACCAGGCGCGCAATTCCGCGTCGTGGGCTCGCTCCGGCAACGTGCGCGAAAGCCATTCGCGCGCTACCCCGTCGGGCCACTCCTCCGCGTACAGCCGCAGCCGTTCGTTGATCTCATCGTCGGTTAGTCCGAGCGGATAGTCTGGCGCCCAACGGCCGCGCGCATATGTGCCCATGAGTACGAGCGCGGTCGTGCGCTCCGGATAGGTAGCTGCGAACAGAGCGGACATCGCGCCGCCCTCCGAAATGCCGATCACAACTGCTCGCTTGGACCCTGCTGCATCCATGACGGCGCGGACGTCGTCCATGCGCTCTTCGAGCGGGGCCACGCCGGCGACCCGGTCCGACAGGCCCGTGCCTCGTTTGTCGAAGAGGATGAGCCGGCCCATCGATGCGAGCCGGCGATAGAAGTTGGCGATCTGCGGCCGTTCCCAGCCGACGTAGAAGGTGCAGATCCAGCCATGTACCAGCACCAGATCGATTGGACCGTTGCCCACCACCTGGTAGGCGATCGAGACGTCACCGCTCCTCGCGAAATGCGTCGGCAGAGCCTCCACAGCGAATAGTGTCCGCTAGGTGCCGACTGTTGGCGACGTCGTCGCGGTGTTGGACGCCGCTGCGACCCGGATCCCACCGAGGAGTGGGACGCCGCGGGACTGGTGCGTCGAATCGGTGGTGCAGGCAGGTGGGTTGCTCCCGGCCGTGGTCGACGAATTGGACCAGGATGCAGTCAGCGGCTTGCGCGTCCGCGAGTTGTGGTCGGCGTTCGACCGCGCCGAACAGCTGTGCGCGCCCAGGCCCAGTTGGTGACGCTGCGCAGAGACCTGCCTGGCTCGAGCCGTGGCGCCGGTCATGGGTGGCCCGGCCACCCGGTGTAGCCCTCGGCGAGGTAGGTGGAGCCGGCGGTTGACGAGACCACCCAGCCCAGCTCTGCGAGCTGGCGGCGGACGTCGAAGTCTGTCGCCTCGGGCAGGTTGTGCAACATCGTCGTCATCCAGTACGAGAAGTGCTGACTCCGCCAGACGCGGGCCAGGGCGCGCGGGCCGTACTCGTCGAGGGCGTCGCGGTCTTTCTTGAACACGGCGCGCTCGAGTACCTCGGACAGGACGCGCACGTCGGAAAGAGCCAGGTTCAGACCCTTCGCACCCGTTGGGGGAACTGTGTGAGCAGCGTCGCCTGCAAGCAGCATGTTGCCGTAGCGCAATGGCTCGGCGACGAAGCTGCGGAAGCGGAGGACCGTCTTGTCGGTGATCGACCCCTCCCGAAGGGTGAACCCGTCCTCGCCGGCCACTCGTGCTTGCAGCTCCGCCCAGATCCGGTCGTCCGACCAGGCGTCGACGTCCTCCTCCGGATCGCACTGGAAGTACATCCGTTGGAGGGTCTCGCTTCGTTGGCTGATGAGCGCGAATCCATGCGGGGAGCGGTTGTAGACCAGCTCGGGGGCACTGAATGGCGCTTCGGCAAGGATGCCGAACCAGGCGAATGGGTACTCCTTGAAGAAGTGCCGGCGCTCGGCCTCCGGGATCTCGAGCCGGCAGGTGCTGCGTGAGCCGTCCGCTCGGACCAGGAAGTCGCAGCGCACTTCCGCTCGATCCCGTCAGCGTCGGTGAGAAGCAAGCCCGGACGCTCGCCGGTCACATCGACGACCTTCGTGTCCTCGATCCCGAACCGGACATCGCCACCGTCCCGGTCTCGTGCGGCGGCAAGGTCAATGAAGACGTCGGTCTGGGGATACAACCACGCGGACGCGCCGACCAGGCCGTGGAAGTCGATGCGGTGGCTGACGCCGCCGAAGCGCAGGAAGACCCCGTCGTGGGCATGGCCGTCGCGATGCACTCGATCGGAGACGCCGGACTCGAAGAGAAGGCGGACGCTGTCGGCTTCGAGGATGCCTGCTCGCACCGTCTGCTCGATCTCCCGGCGGCTGCGGTTGTCCACGACTACGACGTCGATTCCGGCCGAAGCCAGCAGGTGCGAGAGCATCAGTCCAGCCGGGCCGCCGCCGACGATGCCCACGGTGGTGTTGGTCAGCTGGGGTCGGGCCATGGCTCCTGTCCTTCGCCGGTCAGCGGCGAGTGCCGTTGATGAGTGGGACGTCGACAAGCTGGTCGAGACGCTCGAAGGTAACGTTGAACAGGTTCCGCACCACCACCCCGCCGTCGGTGATGAGAAAGACCCCAGGTCGGTGTACACCCCATCGACGCAGTCGACCCCGGTGAGCGGGTAGGTGCATCTGGGCACGATCTTCGCCG
>JACVRX010000025.1 GCA_014534205.1 Jiangellaceae bacterium | reverse complement strand
GGAAAGGCCACGATTCCAGCCGGCGTTGCGTAGCCGCCGCACCAGTGGGAACAGCAGCGCCGACAACAGTGCGGCAGTGACGACCGGGAACACGACGACTCGCATCTCCCAGGCGAGCCACCCGACCAGGGCCAGCGCGACCACGATGACCAGCAGCCGCCACGCCCAGTCGGCGGCGGCGCGTACGCCCTGCGGGACGGGGTGCGTGTGGTCGGCGTATCGGCGGGGTGCCGACTCGACCACGACCCGCACCTGCTCCGGCTGCGGGGGCGGCGGCGGAACGGCGACGTGCAGGTCGGTCTCCGCCTCCAGCTCGGCCCGGCGGCGAGCGAGCCGCTCACGCACGTCGTCGATGCGGCGGCTCAGTCCACGGGGCACTGGTTTCGGCACGCTGCCAGCCTTGCACAGCGCCCGCGCATGGCCTCTTCAGCCCGGGTCGGGCCCGGCCGCGCGCCCGCCGGCCGGGCCGGCCATCACCAGGCGTGCCCGGACATCACCGGGCTGGTAAGGGGCCTGCAGGCCTGGCGATATACAGGCAGGGGTGGTGTACGTGGTCATTCCAGAAGGGGCGACGCGGCCCGACGACGGATCGTCCGGTTTGTGGCGGTTCCGGAGGTTTCGTGGTAGCGCATCGGCCGAACGGACGACCCCCGTTCATACCTCCGGCCAGAGTTCGGGGGCGAGGGTTACGTGAAGCTTGCGGATGTCCTCACGATGTGTTTCTGCGCAACGTGGCGCTCTGCCTGTCGTTCGTCCACCAGGGAGTTTGCAGCGATGACGGGCCTGACGCAGACGTTGGTCGAGTTTCGCCGCCCAGCTGTGCAGAGCTGGCGGGACTTGGCCGCCTGCAAAGGGATGGACACCGACCTCTTCTACCCGGAGGGCCGAGGTCGCGCTCTGCGCGTACGCGAGGCGCTCGCCAAGCAGATCTGTGCGGGCTGCCCGGTCGCCCGGGAGTGCCGCCAGGCTGCGGTGCAGTATCCGGAGCGGTACGGCATCTGGGGCGGCCGCACCGAGGGCGAGCGCGGCTGGTCCCGCCGCTAGGCAACCGCACGTCACTGTCTCAACGGCGCGGTGCGGCGGAACGCGGCCATCAGAACGCCTATCCGAGTCAGCGGCGGTGCCCGCGCGCGACCGTCAGAATGGCCGCATGAAGGTGGTCGAGCGGTGGTACTCGCACCGGTTGGAACACGAGATCTCAGTCGCGCGGTGGGGCCACTTCGGCACGCCGGTGCTCGTGTTCCCGACAGCCGGCGGCGACGCTGAAGAGATCGAACGGAGGCACATCATCGCGGTCTGCGGACAGCTGCTCGGCGCCGGCCGGGTGAAGATCTACTCCTGCGACAGTGTCGCTGGCCAGGCCATGGTCACCCGCACCGGTCCCCCCGCCTACCGCATGTGGCTGCTCAACCAGTTTCACCAGACCGTCCGGGACGAGGTCGTGCCGGCGATCCGGGCGGACCTTGCCGGCGCCGACCAGCCGATCGTCGCCGCCGGCGCGTCGATCGGTGCCTTCAACGCGCTGGCCGTCCTCTGCCGGTACCCGGACACCTTCCGCGCCGCCGTCGGTATGAGCGGCACGTACCGCATCGAGCGGTTCTTCGAAGGCGAGTTCACCGACGACCTCTACTACTCGTCGCCGGTGCACTTCCTGCCCGACCTGGACGGCCCGGTGCTGAGCACGCTGCGCAACCGCTTCGCCCTCCTCGCCTCCGGTGAGGGCGCGTGGGAGGACATCGGCGAGTCATGGCACGCGGCCGCCATCCTGGGCAGCAAGGGCATCCCGAACCGGGTCGATTCGTGGGGGCCGGAGTGGGAACACGAATGGACGACGTGGGTCCGCATGCTCCCGCAATACCTCGACGAACTCTGCTGACTGTCCGCAACCCCGCCAGCAACCGCTCAGTCTCCTACAACGGCATCATTTCAGCTCTGGCCCGACGGGCCTCCGGGGGATACGCCACAGCGCGCCGCTGCCCTCCGGCATGCGGACGCCGCGCCAGTAGTCGGAACGGGAGGTAGCGATGGGGAACCAACGGCACTCGGGTCGCGTGGTTGTGGTGACCGGCGCGGCATCCGGTATCGGCAGGGCGACCGCAACGCGCTTCGCCGCCGAAGGGGCTCGCGTGGTCGGCTGCGACGTGGATACGGAAGGACTGGCAGCGACGCTCGGGATCATCCAGGAATCCGGCCAGCAAGCGCAGATCGTCACAGGAGATGTCGCAGCCCAGTCGGACATCGATCGGATCGTCGCCGCGCTCCCCGGCGGTCGCATCGACGTGCTCGCCAACGTGGCGGGCACCATGGACTACTTCCTCCCGGTGGACGAGATGGACGACGCGACGTGGGACCGCGTGATGGGCGTCAACCTCACCGGCGTCATGCGACTGTGCCGGGCAGTGCTGCCCGCCATGCGGGACGCGGGCCACGGCGCGATAGTGAACGTGGCCTCGATCGGCGCCTTGACCGGCTCAACGGCCGGCACGGCCTACGTCACGTCAAAGCACGGCCTCATCGGCCTGACTCGATCGATCGCCTACCTCTACGCAGAGGACGGCATCCGGTGCAACGCGGTCTGCCCGGGTGGCGTAGAGACGAACATCGGGCGCACCGCGACGCCGGCCGTCTCGTGGGCCTACCGTCGCATCGAGAAAGCGTTCGCCACGCAGGTGCGGATAGCGCAGCCGGACGAGATCGCCGCGCTGATCTCCTGGTTGAGCGGTGACGAGGCGAGCAATGTCAACGGCGCGGTCGTGACAGCAGACGGCGGCTGGAGCGCGTAGCACGCGGCCCGTCGCACACGGCACGGAGCTCATTCGGCGTACATCTGGAACTCGGCGGCGAACCGCTCCGTCATCTCGATCACCCGCTGCAGCTCGGGATGCCGCACGATGATCAGACCGTCGCCGATGACCGACGCTCGCCAGTCTTTGCGCGGGGCGCCGACGTCGACCAGTTCGACAGCGACGACCGCCTCGCCGTACTGCGATAGCAAGCGGTCCAGCCCTTCGTACCGGGTGATACGGCCAGCCCCGTTGGCCCGCTTGAAGATGCTGCCGACGTTGTAGCGACGTTCCAGCGGCTGGGACAGCCGGCCGTGCACGACGGCTTCGGCCCACCCGACGTAGAGGTCGCTGTCGGTGGCGTAATTCATCAAGTCGACGACGCGCGCACCGGGCGGCCGCCCGCCGATCTCTCCGAACACCGCCTCGCCATCGGCCTTGCGGTACCACTCCATATGCGTGAAGCCGGTACGGAAACCGAGAGCCGCGAGCACCCGGGCGCCCATCTGCCGGCCGCCCTGCACATCCGGCACCGACACATCGCGCAGTGAAATGCACGTGGGACTGATCCATTCGTGCAAGCGCATCTGCAGCGGCCGGGGCCGATACCACAGGACGTGCTCGAAGAGAATCCGGCCATCCGCGCAAACGGTGTCGTAGGTGAACTCCTCGCCGTCGACGAACTCCTCGACGCTCACCTCCGGCACGTGGCGCAGCAACGGCAACACGTCGGAGAGCTCGGCGGCGGAGTCGACTCGGTAGGTATCCGCGGACCCGGCCCCTGCGATCGGCTTCACGATGAGCGGGAAGCCGATGCGCTCCGCGGCCTCCCACACCGCGGCCACCGTCGTCGCGCTGGCGTGCCGTGGCGCGCGGATCCCGGCGGCATCGATCGCCTGCTTCATCCGCTCCTTGTCCCGGAACGGCACGGTCTGGTCCACCGTGAGCCCGGGCATTCCGAACATCTCCCGGATCCGTGCGGCGAGCAGCATGTAGGGCTCCCACAGGCATTCCACCTGGTCGAACCGGACGTGCTGACCCAGGCCGCGCAGCGCGGCGAGCACGGCGTCATCGTCGGTCAGGGACACGTGCTCGTAATGCGCGAGTCCTTCCCGAGCGGCGGGAGGCAGCACGCCGGTCGGCTGGTCGCCGAGTCCGATCACGGTCGCGCCGATCTGGGCCAACGCCTTGGTGAAGTACGACATCTCCACCGGGTAGCCGGGCGAGATCATGATGACGTTCACTGCGCCTCCACGAGCTCGACTCGAATTCCGCTGACGATCCGCTTCAGCGCGTCGCGTACCACCTCGGTCTGCGGGTCACGGACCATCACGTACCCCTCGCCCTCGTAGGACGTGGACGAGGGGTGTCCCGGCTGTGGCAGCCTCGCTTCGACAACGAGGTGACCGATCTCCCGCTGCATTCGTTCGACGCCGTGCACCGCACGCACCCGGCCCTTGCCCATGCCGCGCAGGTATGCGGTGCCGGCTGCGTAGCGGCGCTCCTTCGGCTGGAACCGGCCCAGCACCACCAGCTCCGCCCAGGCCTGATACAGGTCCATGTCGTGCGCGTAGCCGTGCATGGACGTGAGCTGTGCACCCGGTGGCCGAGCGGCGACCTCGGAGATAGCCACCGTACCGTCCGCGCGTCGGAACCACTCCATATGCGTGAGCGCGTCACGCACGCCCAACGCCCGCAAGGCGGCCGGCCCTGCCTCCCGGATCCCGGCGTACTCCGGCCCGCTGATGTCCCGCGGCAGCACGACCACCCACTGCATCCATGGATTGCGCAGCACCTCCAGCGGCGGCGGGTGGTAGTCGGCGATCGACGCCCATAGGGTCTGCCCGCCGATCGTGACGCTGTCGAAGCTGTGCTCCTCTCCGACCAGGAACTCCTCCAGCAGGCCGGGTGCTTCTGGCCGCGGCGGGATCGCCGCCAGCCACTCCTGCAGCGCCGCTGGCTCGTCCAGCCGGTATGTCGCTTGCGCGCCCGCACCGGCGGGCGGTTTGGCGACCAGCGGATAGCCGACCGCGGTGGCGAAGGCAACCGCCTCGGCCGCGCTGTGCACGAGCCGGTGCCGCGCACATGGGACACCCGCCGCCTGTAGCACCGACTTCATCCGCGACTTGTCGCGAACGTTCTGCGCCGTGTGGACGTCCGTACCCTCGATGCCGAGCATCTCGCGCGCCTGCGCGAGCGGCACCTGCAGCTGTTCCAAGGCGCCCACCAAACGCTCCACCGGCCCCAGCTGCCGGCCCAGCCCGGTGACCGCTTCCGCTATCTGTCGCGGGTCGAGCGCATCGTCGACACGCCAATGCCCGGCGAGATGTTCGCGCAGACCCACCGGTAACTGGTCTGCGGGGGTCGAGGTCACCACGCCGAGCCGGACACCCGGAAGCTGCGCCGCGCAGCGGACGAACCGGGCGGTTGCCTCGAGCAGGAACGGTGCCACGAAGGCGGCGACAACCATGCGCTGACGGTACCGGCCGGCGGCTAGCATGCCCCACGTGAACGTAGTGTTCGTCGAGCCCTTCTTCCC
This sequence comes from Jiangellaceae bacterium, assembly GCA_014534205.1. Classification (GTDB taxonomy): domain Bacteria; phylum Actinomycetota; class Actinomycetes; order Jiangellales; family Jiangellaceae; genus JACVRX01. The sequence goes on along the minus strand of JACVRX010000025.1, from coordinate 14,137 downwards.
GCGAACACAACGTAATTTCGTCCGTGGCCTGGCGGAGGTCGGCGCCACCGTGATCGGCATCGGCGAGTCGCCGCAGGACATGCTCGACGACGAGCTCAAGAGCTGGATGGCCCACTACCACCAGGTTCCGACCGTGGTCGACGTCGGCGTCATGACCGACACGGTGAAATGGATCCAAGACAAGGTGTGGGTCGACCGCCTCGAGGCCACGATCGAGGCACACACGCTGCCGGCCGCACAGGTGCGGGAGAACTGCACCATCCCGGGGACGTCCGTGCGAACCGCCTGGCTCTGCCGGGACAAGCCGTCGATGAAGGAGGCGCTGCGAGCAGCCGGCGTGCCCACGGCCGCGTCCACCGGCGCGTCGAGCGCCGCCGCGGTGTACGCGTTCGCCGACGCGGTCGGGTATCCGCTCATACTCAAACCCCGATCGGGCGCCGGCGCCCTCGATACCGCCCGCGTCGACAGCAAGCCCGAGCTCGACGCCGCGCTCAGCCGTTTCGGCGGCCAGGGCGTCGAGTCGATCGCTGCCGAGGAGTTCGTCGAGGGTCACGAGGGCTTCTACGACACCGTCTCGGTAGACGGGCACGCCGCCCTGGACTTCGTCTCGCATTACTACCCGAACGTGCTGGAGGCGATGCGGACGCGGTGGATCTCACCGCAGTTCATCGCGACCAACAGGGTGGATACCGCAGACGACTACCGGCAGCTGCGCGAGCTCGGCCAGCGGGTCAACGAGGCGCTCGGCCTCGGCACCAGCGCAACTCACATGGAGTGGTTCTTCGGCCCGAAAGGTCTGCGCTTCTCCGAGATCGGCTGTCGTCCGCCGGGCGTCGGCGCCTGGGACCTCTACTCCGTCGGCAACGACGTGGACCTCTACCGGGAATGGGCCAACGCGATCGTGCATAGTCACATCGCAGCCCGCCCGTCCCGCCAGTACGCGGCCGGAATCGTCGCGCTCCGCCCCGAGCGCGACGGACAGATCACCGGGTACTCCGGCGTGGAGGAGATCCAGGCCCGGCACGGTCAGTGGGTCATCGACGCTCACCTGCCGCCGGCCGGAACGCCGACGCAGGGCGTCGAGGCGGGCTACATGGCAAACGCCTACGTACGGATGCGGCACCCGGACTACGACGTGCTGCGGTCCATGCTCGACGACGTCGGGCGCACCATTCACGTCTACGCCGCGTGAGGGCCACGGTCCTCGGGCCGCAGCGGCGGCCCACCGTCGACCGGGTGGTCGCCGACGTGGTGCCGGAGGGTCCTATCGCGACGGTCACTGCGGGTTGGCGGGAGCGGGAGGACGACGTCACGGAACTCGACCGCCTGCTCGGCGGACGGTCGGTTCCGTTGCGGCTGCACAGCCGCTGGCTGAACGTCCTCGATCATGACCCGGAGTACGCGACGGCGGAGCGCGAGCACCGGGCGACCTTGGACGAGCTGCAGGCGCTCTACGTCGTCCAGCTCGATCACGCGTTGCGGGCGCTGTACGAGACGGCCCAGCGTGGTGGGCGCCCGGAGGTGCGGTCGGCGGCGGTCGACGACGCGCTTGCCGCCGTCCGCCTGCTGGACGGACGTCACCTGGACCGGGTGCGCGAGACGCATGCCGAGTTCGCAGCCGCCTGGGCGCCCGCGTCGCGGCCGGTCATGGCGGCACACCGGACGACGGTCGGCGGCCTGTTGAACCCCGCTGCGGCGCTGGCCATCGCGGGCGGGCATGTCGGCGTCCTGCTGCACGTGCTGCGACTGTTCGACGTCGCCGCGGTGGTTCCAGACGTCGTGATCGCCTGGTCAGCCGGCGCCATGGCACTGACCGAACGGGTGGTGCTCTTCCACCACGACGCCTCGCGCGGCCCCGGTCACTCGGAGGTCTACGACAACGGCGTGGCGCTCGTTCGAGGTGTCGTCCTGTTGCCGCACGCCCGGCGTCGGCTGCACGTCGACGACCTGCAACGGATGTCCGTCCTGGCGCGGCGGTTCGCGCCGGCAGCGTGCATCGTGCTCGACGACGGCGTGCGCCTGGATCTCGATCCGGACGGTTCGCTCCCGGTCGGCACCCGGCGTGTGGAACCGGACGGGACCATCGGAACGGTGGAGGGACGTTGACGCTCCAATACGACCGCCGGCGCACCACGACGACACGCAAACTCGCGATCAACCGGCTCAAGGAACGAGCTCCGCTCGACGGAACCGCCGTCGATCGTTTCCTGGCTCGGCACGAGGTCCCGATCGTCGAGGGCCCCTACTGCACCTTTCTCTTCCGCGGTCAGTCCGACGAGGTCTTTCTGGTTCAGCGGATAGTCGGACTGCCCGACCGGATCGCCATGCGTCGCCTGTGGGGCACCGACCTGTGGTACGTCGTGCTCGAGCTTCCGGAGGGCTCACGGATCGAGTACCAGATCGAAGTCCACCACAACGATCACCACGAGCGCATCAACGATCCACTCAACCCCAAGGTGTCACACAGCCCGCTGGGCAGCGTGTCGGTGTGTTTCGCCCAGGGATACACCACGCCGGACTGGGCGCTGCCGGACCCGGATGCCCGGCCGGGGGAACTGCTGCCGGAGCTCGTCGTGCCGAGCCGCGCGTTGGGCCGCGACTGCCAGGTCTCGCTCTACTTGCCGGCCCGGTTCCGGCGCACCGCGTCGTATCCGCTGCTGCTGATCCACGACGGCGACGACTTCCTGCGATACGCGTCGGCGAAGACGGTGCTCGACAACCTCATCCATCGGCTAGATGTCGCGCCGATCGTCGCCGCCTTCTTGAATCCGCACGACCGGCTCAGCGAGTACGCGAACTCCGCCGCGCACGCGCGGTTCGTCACGAAGGAACTGCTTCCCCGGCTGGAGGCCGATCTGCCCCTCGCCGGCTCGCGTTCGGGCCGTTGCCTGCTCGGGTCGAGCTTCGGCGCCGTGGCATCGCTCGCAGCGGCCTACCGATCACCAGACGTGTACGGCTCGCTGGTACTGCTGTCGGGATCGTTCGTGTTCACCGACATCGGCAACGACCATGGCGGCGGACCGGTCTTCGATCCGGTCGTGAAGTTCGTCAACCGCTACCGGGCCCGCCCGCGGCGCGTCGCCGACCGGGCGTTCGTCAGCTGCGGGATCTACGAGCCACTCATCGTCCCCAACCGCTCGATGGTACACACGTTCGAGTCGACGGGGATGGAGGTCTATTACGTCGAGGCTCGCGCCGGGCACAGCTGGGAGAACTGGCGCGACCGGATGCGCGACGCGCTGTCCTACGTGTTCCCCGGACCGCAGAAGTTCGTCTACGAGTAGCCCCGGCGCCGTAGCGGTCACTCCAGAACGGTGACCGTGCGGGCACCGGTGAGCGGCGCCGAGGCAATGTTGAGCGCGGTGGGGTGTCGGGTGACTCAGTCCGGCAGGAGTGGGACGGATGGACCGAGTTCACGGCCAAGGAGCGCGGCCCGGGTAACCGCGGCGTTCCCGAACCGGTCGCGCAGCGCGTCCAGGCTCGCGTCCAGCGCCTCCGGCCGCTGCCGCCCAAGCGGCAGCGCCAGCTGGATCGCGTCGTCGTTGCTGAGGTTGGCGAGGGTCACGCCGATCAGGGTGATGCCATGCCGCTCGATGAGTGGCATGGATTCAGCCAGGAGCCCACGGGCGGTGGCGAGGATCGGCTCGGTGTGCGAGGTGGCCTCGGCCAAGGTGTGCGAACGGGTTGCCCGGGTGAAGTCGGCGAATCGCAACCGGAGCACGATGGTGCGGCATACCCGCCGTGCGGCGCGCAGCCTGCGGCCCAGCCGGTCGATGAGTGCGGTCAGCGTGTCCCCGAGTGCCTCCCGCGACCGTGGCGCCCGGCCGAGCGCCCGCTGCGACCCCATCGAATGCCGCCGCCGACCGACCTGCACGGGGCGTGGATCTCGGTTGTGCGCGAGGGCGTGCAGATGCCGCCCGGCCGCCGGGCCGAGAATCGACACGACCACCGTCTCGTCGAGCTGCGCGACGTCGCCGACGGTGGCGATGCCGCGCCGGTCGAGCTTGGCGGCGGTCACGTGTCCGACGCCCCAGAGCCGATCGACCGGAAGCGGGTGCAAGAACTCCAACTCCCGGTCCGGCGGCACCACGAGCAGGCCGTCGGGCTTGGCGACCCGGCTCGCGACCTTGGCAAGGAACTTGGTCCGGGCGATGCCCACAGTGATCGGCAAGCCGATCTGCTGCCGGACCTTTCGCCGCAGCCGTTCGGCGATCTCGACCGGGCTTCCCGAGATCTTGCGCAGTCCACCGACGTCGAGAAACGCCTCGTCGATCGACAGTCCCTCCACCAGCGGTGTGGTGTCTTCGAACACCTCGAAAACCGCCTTGCTGGCCTCCGAGTAGGCCGACATGCGCGGCGAGACGACGACCGCGTGCGGGCATAGCCGGCGAGCCTGCGCCCCGCCCATGGCGGTCCGCACCCCCATCGCCTTGGCTTCGTAGCTGGCGGCAAGTACGACTCCGCCGCCCACGATGACCGGACGGCCACGCAGCCGCGGGTCGTCCCGCTGCTCGACCGACGCGTAGAAGGCGTCCAGGTCGGCGTGCAGGATCGTCGCTTCGATCCGCCTAGCCGACGGCACGAACATATGTTCGCACCAGCCACCGACAGGCAGCCCGATCAACCCTCATCGGGGCACGCGCCGGATCGTCAGACCCGCCGCTTGAACGCCCATACCGACAGCGGAGCGAAAACTCCCGCGATTGCCACAGCCCACAGCAGCGACTGCACGATGGGAGCCGCCTGCGCGCCAGTGAGCATCAGGCCGCGGCACGCGTCGGCCAGGATCGACACGGGGTTGACGTTCACGAACGCCTGCAGCCAACCGGGCATGGTCTCAGCGGGAACGAAGACGTTGCTGACAAACGTCACCGGGAACAGCGCCGTGAAGCCGAAGATCTGCACCCGCTCCGGGTCCTTGGCGAGCACGCCGACCAGCACGGAAACCCAGGAGAACGCCAGTGCGAACACCAGCAGCAACGCGACCGCTCCGAGCACCGACCACAGGTTCGTGCCGAACCGGAACCCGAGCACCATACCTACCGCCAGCACCAGCACGATCGACCAGGCTTGCTTGACCTGGTCGGCTGCGATCCGCCCGGCCAGCGGTGCCCAGCGGGCGATGGGCAGCGACCAGAGCCGGTCGAACACACCTTTGGTGAGGTCGGTGTTGAGGCCCTGCCCGACGTACATGGTGACGAACAGCATGTTCATCACGATCATCCCGGGCAGCATGAACGTCAGGTACGCCTTGGTGTCGCCGGCGATGGCGCCGCCGAACACGTAGGTGAACAGCAGCACGAACATGATGGGCTGAATGCTGAAGTCGCCCAGCTCCCACGGGTTGTGCCTGACCTGAACGACAGTGCGCCAGGCCAGCGTGAGTGTCTGCCGAATGCCCTCCACCGGGCTCACGTGTGGACTCAGCGCTCGAGGTGCCGCTGCGGTGGTTGTGACCGCGGTCATGCCGGATTCCCTTCGGTGTCGTCGTCTTCGGCGGGATGGCCGGTCAACGAGAGGAAGACCTCGTTCAGGCTGGAGTTGCGCAGCGTCAGCTCGGTCACGACCACGCCAGCGTCGTCCAGGCGGCGCACCACCGCCGGCAGCACAGCCGGGTCGGTGACCGGTGCAGTGACCCGCTGCCCGTCGACCTCCGGCGGCACCTCGGCGAGCTCGTGCACCACCGAGGTCACGACGGGCAGGTGTGCCTCGTCCTCGGCCCGCACGGCAAGCGTCTGGGTGCCGGTCTTGGCCTTCAACTCCTCTGGTGTGCCGGTCGCGATCACCTTCCCGCGGTCGATGACCACGATCTCGTCGGCTAGGTGGTCCGCCTCGTCGAGGTATTGGGTCGTCAGGAGCACCGTCACGCCGCCGGCCACCAGAGTGCGGATCAACGTCCACAGCTCGGTGCGGGCGCGCGGGTCGAGCCCGGTGGTCGGTTCGTCGAGGTACAGCATCGGTGGCCGGCCCACCAGGCTCGCCGCGAGGTCCAGCCGCCGTCGCATGCCGCCGGAGTAAGTCTTGGCCGCCCGGTCGGCCGCCTCGGACAGCCCGAAGTCCGCGAGTAGCTCCCTCGCTCGCGCCTTGGCCTTCCCACGCGGCATGCCCAGCAGGCGACCGATCAACAGCAGGTTCTCGGTGCCGGTCAGCAGCTCGTCGACCGCAGCGTACTGTCCGGTGAGCCCGATGAGCTGCCGCACCTGGTTGGCATCGCGGACGACGTCATATCCACCCACGGTGGCGCGCCCCGCGTCCGGTTTGAGCAGCGTGCTGAGCACGCGAACCGCGGTGGTCTTTCCAGCCCCGTTGGGGCCGAGAAGTCCGAGCACCGTGCCGGTCCGCACGCCGAGATCGACCCCGTTCAGTGCCGTGGTCTCGCCGAATCGCTTGACGAGCCCCTCGACCCAGATCGCCTGGTCCATCCGTCCTCCGTTCGTCGACAGCTCCGTTCAGTATTCAGACCGGCTCAGACAGGGCCGCTCATCGCATGGGTGTAGCAGTTCGACGCCATCGGCCTCGCACGCCGGAGAGGCGGGCGGGCTCCGTTACAACACGGCGCCGCGCGGTGCCACCTCGATGGTCGCCACACCACGGCCATAGATGGCGAGCAGCCGATCGCCGTGCGTGGTGCGCAACACCCCGGAGTCCTCAGCCAGAGCGCCGATGACGTGATCGACGACCGCGTCGACGTCGGGGACGCCGGGTTCCTCGTAGACCACGTCCAGCTGGGCGCCGGTGGTGAGACGCACCCGCAACACGACTTCGGCCATGCTCAGGCACCCTCGCCGTGGCCGGCGTCCCCGCGCCTCAGCACCACCACGGGGATCTCGCGGTTGGTCCTCTGCTGGTAGCTCTCGTACGAGGGCCAGATCCGGTTCATCATGGCCCAGAGCCGCTTCCGCTTGGCCCCTTCGGCGACCCCCGCGACGGCGGGGAACTTCTCCGGGCCGACCTGGACGTCGACGCGGGGGTTCGCGGTGAGGTTGAGGAACCAGGCCGGGTGCCGGTGCGACCCACCCTTGGACCCCACGACGACGTAGTCGTCGCCGTCCCTGCCATAGATCAATGCAGTGCGATACCGGTTCCCGGTGCGGCGGCCGATCGTCGTGAGGAGCAGCGTCGGCACCCGCGGCCGCCACTCATGACCCTTCTCGCCACCTGACTCGACGTACTGCCTGATGTGACGGTGCACCCAACCGATCGGGCTGTCTTTGACGTCGTCGCGCACGCCGTCCTCGGTCATCGAGTCTCCTCCACCTCCGCCGGGCGCACTCGTATCGAAACGGTGCGACGTTCTGCCGGGGACCCTTCCCACGGCCGGCCGAGCACAAGTGTCAGCTGGTAGTCGCCTGGCTCGTCGGCGCGAACCCGGACCAGCCGGCGCCGAGCGCCGCCCACGGGGCCGCTACTCGTGGGCGACCACTGCGGATCGAGCAGCGTCAGCCCGGCCGGCACGTCGACCGGCGTCCACGAGTACCCCGCTCCCGGCAGATCTGCGAGCGGGATCTCCACGACGTCGCCGACGGTCGCGACCTTTCGTACGCCCGGCGCGGCCGGTTCCTCAGGCCGTTGACGGCTCACTGGTGCCCGCTTACGGTGCCCGCAGCGGTCGCAGGTGCGGTCGCGATGGACGTCACGAGGCCAACGATGGCGAAGAAGCGTAACCGGGCAAAGTCCGCGCTGCCTGACGACGACACCATGCGTGTCCTCAACTGCATCCCCGCCGAAGACATCGAGAGCGACTGGAGCTTCGACAACGCTGCCGACGCCGGTCTGCTCGAAGCCGTCCCCGTGCCGAAGTCCAAAGACCTGCGAGACGACTCCTGGTGGCCGGTCGGCGACCAGGGCAGGACCGGCTCGTGCGTCGGCTGGGCGAGCGCCGACTCGGCGCTTCGGTGGCATTTCGTGCAGGCGGGCCAGCTGGCGAAGTCGGAGCGGCTCTCCGTGCGGTTTCAGTGGATGGCCGCCAAGGAATCCGACCAGTTCGACCGCCGGCCCACGTCGTTCATCGAGACTGCCGGCACGTCGTTGAAGAGTGCCCTGGACGTCGCCCGCAAGTGGGGTGCCGTGCGCGACAAGGACCTGCCGTTCAAAGCCACCAAGCTCTATGGCGGGCTCTATGGCGGGCTCTATGGCGGGCTCTATGGCGGCGAGGAGGCGACGTTCTACGCGATCGCGGCCAAGCGGAAGATCGCCGCGTACTTCAATCTGGGCCGGTCGCTCTCCGACTGGCGCAGCTGGCTGGCCCGCGGCGGCCCGATCCTGACGCGGCTGGACGTGGACCAGACCTGGTACGACGCGAAGGCCAACAAAGGTGAGCTCGCGACATATCAGCCGGCCACCGCGCGCGGTGGCCACGCCGTGGTGTTGGTCGGCTACACATCCAGCGGGTTCATCGTCCGCAACAGCTGGGGTACGAACTGGGGGGACGCCGGTTACGCCTACGCCTCGAACGCCTACGCCGGCAAGGCGTTCACCGAGGCGTACGGCGTGTCGGTTCCGTAATCATCTACGTTTCGCGGCCGGTTCGCGTCCCCGGTGATTGTGCTGCTCAGGACACCCGAGCCGGTGCGACGTTCCCTTGCCGGCGGGCTGTGGCATTGTCGGCAGCGATGACCGAAGGGCTGCTCGTCGCCAACGGCGTCGACGTGCTGACCGGCGATTACCTGCTGCCGCCGATGCCGGTGGACCAGGTCGCGCGGCTGGCGATGAGCGGTGCGCCGGACCGGTCGTCGGCGGCCGCGCTCGCCGCGCGGCACCGGCGCGCGACCGAGCGGGTATATGCGCCGAAGCAGGGCGTCGACCCGCGCGACCTGGCCCAGACCGGCTGGGGTGTGGTCTTCGCCGAGCACGCCGACCCGCGGATCCGGTCCCGGCTGACGCCGCTGCTGGAGCGCCGGCGCGAGCAGGCCGCCGCGGTCGTCGAACGCCGCTACCGCCAGTTCACCGGCGCCGACGGGTACCGGGCCGGCGAATCCAAGCAGGAGTTCCTGAGCCGTCACGGCGCGGGCCCGGGACCGGTCGACCCGGACGTCGTGCCCTATTACCTGCTGCTCGTCGGCGGCCCGGACGAGATCCCATTCGAGGTGCAGTACCAGCTCGACGTGCAGCACGCCGTCGGCCGGATCGCGTTCGACGACCTGGACGGTTACGGCCGCTACGCGCAGAACGTCGTCGCAGCGGAGCAGCGGTCTCCGGCCCACGTTGCTCCACGGCTGGCGTTCTTCGCCGCCCGGCACGACGGCGACCTGGCCACGACGCTGAGCGCCGAGCAACTCGTCCTGCCACTGGCGACCGAGCTCGCCGCCGGCTCCTGGGACGTCGGCTCGATGGTCGGGCCCGCGGCGAGCAAGCGGGCGCTCTCGGGCCTGCTGGCCGGCACCGATCGGCCCGAGGTGCTCTTCACTGCCACGCACGGCGTCGGCCTGCCGGTCGGGCACCCCGACCAGCGGCAGGTCCAAGGAGGGCTGGTCTGCCAGGACTGGCCCGGACCGGGCTCCGGGCCGCTCGGGCCCGAGTATTGGTTCGCCGGAACGGACCTGCCGGAGTGCGACCTCATCGGCCTGGTCGTTGTACTGTTCGCCTGTTTCGGCGCCGGCACGCCGAGCCACGACGACTTCGGCCACGCCAGGACCGGACAGCGGGAGCTCGCCCCACGGCCATTCGTCGCTGCCCTCCCGCAGGCGCTGCTCGGCCGTGACGGCGGCGCGATGGCGGTGATCGGGCACGTCAACCGGGCGCTCGGGTATTCGTTCGTCTGGCCCGGGGTTGGCCGGCAGACCGAGGTCTACCGCAGCACGCTCGCGGAACTCGACGCCGGACAGCCCATCGGCTCGGCGATGGAGTACCTGGGCGACCGCTACGCGGAGCTCGCCACCGAGCTGCGCACCACACTCGACGAGGTCGAGCTCGGCCGGCGGGCGGACAACGCGTACCTCTCCGGGCTGTGGTCCGCCTACACCGACGCCCGCGGGTTCGTGCTGCTCGGAGACCCGGCAGTTCGGCTCATCCGGGCCAGCACTCCTGTCGACCGCGCGGCCACAAGGTCAGCACCGATCACCATCACAGCAGGGCGCACCGCGCCGGCCACGGGCGCGGAGCAGGCACCGCTCCGCCCCGCGCGAGCCGATCCGATCGAGGTCGCGACGTACGTCACCGACGATCCAGCCGGCGTCGCTTACGACCCGCAGAGCGGCCGGATCACCGGTGCTCGCCTGCAGTTGTTCTCCAGCGTCGACGTCGACGGCACCGCCGCCCACGTCGTGACGACCCGCTCTACTGGCGACGACGCCGATCCAGTCGTCGCTGACCTGCACCTGCGGCTGGTCCAGCTCAGCGTGGCCGCCCGCCAGGCGTACCAGAAGACATCGCGCAGGCATTGATCCACTACCACCGCGCGGTCTAACGTTCGACGAAGGCTGACCGGTCACCGGGCGTATCAGCGGGACCTTCGTGCGCCTCTCTCCTGCGTGGGCCTCGTCGGCAAGCCGGACCACCAGCGGCGACCCGGGCGGGCGGGAACGCGCTGCCCGTCTGGACGTACGCACGGTGCCCGCGGCGGCTAGGGGGAACGTGATGACCGATTACGCCGATCTGGAGATCGGCCTGCACCGCCGGGACAGCACCACGTGGCGGGTCGAGGTCCGCTACAGCCAGCGGGAGACCGACGCCGACATCAACCCGGAGGGGTTGCTCACCGTCGAGATCGACCCGGAGGCGCTGCGCCACCTGCTCGACGACGAGGAGGCGTACGGGCGAGCACTGGGCCAGGCGCTGTTCGGCGGCGACGTGGGGAACGTCTACCGGCAGGCGATCGCCGCGGCGCAGAGTCAGGGTGTCATCCTGCGGGTACGCCTGTTCGTCGGCCCGAGCGCGACCAAGCTGCACGGCTTGCGTTGGGAGACCATGCGTGACCCGCGTGACGGCTCCCCGCTGCTCACCGACGAGAACATCGTGTTCTCGCGTTACCTGTCCAGCAACGACTGGCGCGCGGTCCGGCTGCTGCCGAAGAGCTCGCTGCGGGCCGTGGTCGCCGTGGCGGGACCGAGCGAGCTGGACACGTTCGACGTCGGCCGGGCGCTCGCGCCGGTCGCAGTCGAGGAGGAAGCACAGCGGGCCAAGGATGGGTTGTCCGGCCTGCCAACCCGTGTGCTCGCGGGCGGTACCACGCAGCAGCGGCTGTTCGACGAACTGCGCGACGGGTGCGACATCCTCTACCTGGTCTGTCATGGCTATCTCGACGCCGGTCGGGAGCCGGTGTTGTTGCTGGAGAACGACGACGGCACGGCGGCTCCGGTGCGGGGCAGCGTGCTGGTCGAGCGCATCGGCGACCTCTCCCGGGTGCCGCGGCTGGTGGTGCTGGCCTCGTGTCAGAGCGCCGGCGACGGTGACGACCGGCACAGCGCAGACGGCGGCGTGCTGGCCGCGCTGGGTCCACGGCTCGCCGAGGCCGGGGTCCCCGCTGTTCTCGCCATGCAGGGCGACATCTCCATGCAGACCGTCTCCCGGTTCATGCCGGCGTTCTTCCGCGAACTGCAGCGCGACGGGCAGATCGACCGCTCTGTCGCGGCAGCGCGCGGCAGTATCCGAGACCGGTTCGACTGGTGGGCCCCCACGCTGTTAATGCGATTGCGCAGCGGGCGCATCTGGTACGTCTCCGGCCTGGGCCGCACCGGCGAGCGGTTCGAGAAGTTTCCGGCATTGGTGAACGAGATCCGCAAGCACAAGTGCACGCCGATCCTCGGCCCCGGGCTCACCGACCAGCTGCTCGGCTCGCGCCAGGAGATTGCGCAGCGCTGGGCGAAGAACTTCCACTTCCCGATGGCGCCGCACAACCGCGACGACCTGCCGCAAGTGGCGCAGTACCTGTCGGTCTGGCAGGGGTTGGCGTTCCCGCGCGACGAGCTCGGGCAATACCTGCGCAGCGAGCTGGTCAGCGGATACGGCTCGCAGCTCCCCGCCGACTACTACCGAGACCGCAAGCTCGGCGACCTGCCGCTCAACAAGCTGATGTCCGACGTGTGGCGGATCCGGTACCCCACTGGGTCGGTCGATCCCTACGCAGTGCTGGCCAGCCTGCCACTACCGCTCTTCGTGACTGCGCAGCCGTGGAACCTGCTGGCGGAGGCGTTGCAGGCCGACGGGAAGGATCCGCACGTAGAGCCGTGCCGTTGGAAGCAACTGGCGCAGGACGACTCCTGGGGCACGCCGGACAAGTTCGACACTCCGGACTGGGCGTTCGCGGTGCTGGACGACCCGGAGGAACAGCTGGCTGCGGACGACGCCGGCTGGCCCACGTCGGTGTTCGAGCGGGACCGCACCTATCGACCGGACGAGCGGCGCCCGCTGGTCTACCACCTGTTCGGCCACCTGGCGCGGCCACGGTCGATCGTGCTTACCGAGGACGACTACTTCGACTTCCTGATCGGGATCACCAAGAACAAGGACCTGGTCCCGGTCGGTGTGCGGCGCGCTTTCGCCGACAGCTCGCTGATGTTCCTCGGCTTCAGGCTGGACGAGTGGGACTTCCGGGTGCTCTTCCGCAGCATCGTCAACCAGGAGGGTGACCGGCGCCGCGAGCACCCGCACGTCGCGGTGCAGATCGATCCAGAGGAAGGAAGCACCATCGAGCCGGAGCGCGCCCGGGCCTACTTGGAGAAGTACTTCCAGGGCAGCAACATCACCCTCTATTGGGGCAGCACCGAAAGCTTCGTCAAGGAGCTGCACGACGCGTGGGTCGCGGAGTCGTGACCACCGAAGTCGGCACCCCGCAGGCAACCGGCAACCCGTACGTCGGGCCCCAGGCCTTTCGCCGCAGCGATGCGTTCTACGGCCGGGACCGGGAGACCGCCGACCTGCTCGACCTGCTCATCGCCGAGCGGGTGGTCCTGCTGCACTCGCCGTCCGGCGCGGGCAAGTCCTCGCTGATCGCGGCCGGGCTCACCCACATGCTCGAATCCGAGGGCTTCGAGGTGCTTCCGGTGGTCCGGGTGACGCACGAGGCGCCCCCTGGAAGCACGCTCGTCCGCCCGCCGCGCAACCGCTACGTGTTGAGCACGCTGCTCTCGCTGGAGGAGAGCCTGCCGCCAGAACAGCAGCATCACACCACCGAGCTCGACGCGATGACAGTCACGGAGTACGTCAAGCAGTGGGCCGACCGAGACGACCGGCCCGGTAACGAAGTACTCCTCTTCGACCAGTTCGAGGAGGTCATCACCGCAGACCCGAACGACCACGACGCCAAGGCGGAGTTCTTCGCCGACATCGGTACCGCGCTGCACGACCGCAACCTGTGGGCGCTGTTCGCCATCCGCGAGGACTTCCTGGCCGAGCTGGACCCCTACGCCGGATACGTGCCGACCCGGTTCGCCAACCGGTACCGGCTCGACATGCTGGGTGTGGACCAGGCGCTGGAAGCGATGATCCGACCGGCTGCCGACCGGGGCGTTGACTTCCAGTTGGCGGCGGCCCAACGGCTCGTGGACGACCTGCGCCGGATCCGCGTGCAGCGGCCTGCTGGCGTCGTCGAGGAGCTCGGGCCGACCGTGGAACCGGTCCAGCTACAGGTCTCGTGCCGGCAGCTGTGGAACCGGCTGAACCAGACCGAGCGTGTGATCGCCGAATACGACGTCGAGGCGCTGGGCAACGTCGACACGGCGTTGGCGAGCTACTACGCCGAGTGCGTCACCGCCGCCGCGGCTGAGACGGGCGTCGGCGAGCGTGCCCTACGCGACTGGTTCGAGAAGGAGCTGGTAACCCCACAGGGCATCCGTGGCCAAGTTCTGTACAGCCCGCAGGACGGCGCGTTCGGCGAGCGAGCGGTGCAGATGCTCACCGCCGCACATCTGGTGCGCGCCGAGAGCCGCCGTGGCGCCACGTGGTACGAGCTGGCCCACGACCGGCTCATCGAACCGGTCGTCGAGGACAACGCCCGCTGGCGTGAGCAGCACCTGTCGTACTACGAGCGGCTCGCCGCGTGGTGGGACGAGCAGGGCCGTCCGGACCCCGCGCTGCTGTCGGGCGCCGAGCTGCTCGCCGCGGAGCAGTGGGTCCGCACCAACCCCGACGCGGTGCCGCCGCTCGAGCGCGAGTTCGTGGAGGCCTCCCGGCGGGCGGCCGACCAGGCAGAGCGGGAACG
>JACVRX010000115.1 GCA_014534205.1 Jiangellaceae bacterium | reverse complement strand
CTCGAGCTGGTCGTCGAGGAGGACCGCGCCACCCCGCAGCACGGACACGACCTCGTCGAGCGCCTGCGCCACGGTGCTAGGGGATTGCTGCGGGAGCGCGCGCTGTTCGCGTTCGCTGGCCCGGAACGCGATGCCGGCTGCCAGGCCGACCAATGCGCCGATGACGGCGGTCAGCGCAGCCGTGGCAACGACGTCCACATCCGACGATGGTAGGTGCTCGCGGCGTCACGTCGGTCCAGCCGGACGGCCGCGCCGTGCATCGCGGGCCGTTGTTCACCCAGACTTGACGTGTGGTTCACCTGCCGCAGCCGGGACGCCACCTGACCGGGTTAGCGTCGGCGGCCGGCGCGCAGGTTCCGACTTCTATCGTTTCGAGGTGACGTCTTGCGCCAGGCCTTTCAGGAGCGGCTGCACTCCATCACCGACCGGCTGGTCGAGATGACCGGCTTGGCCGGAGAGCAGATCCGTACCTCGACGACGGCGCTGCTCGAGGCAGACATCCGGCTCGCGGACGAGGCAGTCGCGGCCGACGTGCTGCTCAACCGGTCGCAGCTGGAGATCGAGGAGCGAATCCTCGAGCTGATGGCGACTCAGGCACCAGTAGCCCGTGACCTGCGTACCGTGCTGGCCGCTCAGCGCAGCAGCTCGGACCTGGAGCGGATGGGTGATCTCGCGGTCCACGTAGCCAAGATCGCCCGGATGCGCTACCCCGACGTCGCTGTTCCAGCCGAGTTCCGATCGACGTTCCGGGACATGGGACGCACCGCCGAGGCGATGGCCACGAAGGCCGGCACGGTGTTGCGACTGCGTGACCTCGGTGCCGCTGCAGAGCTCGCCTCCGACGACGACGAGATGGACCGCCTGCACCGGTCGCTGTTCGTGGTGATGTTCGACCCGGCCTGGCACCGCGGTGTCGAGGTGGCCGTCGACGTGGCTCTGCTCGGCCGCTACTACGAGCGCTTCGCCGACCACGCGGTGAACGTCGCCGTCGCTGTCCGGTACCTCGTCACGGGTGAGCTCGACGGCCTCGCGGCCACCGCCCGCTGACCGATACTTGACCGGCTCACCCTGCTGGAATGACCACGTACACCACCCCTGCACGTACATCACCAGGCCTGTAGGCCTGGTGATGTACGTGCAGGCCTGGTGATGGGTCCGAGTTTCGCGCCCAGGGCACAGCGTGTGACGACGCCGTGCCTGCGGTCAGACGAGCACGGTCCGACGTCGAGCCGCGCGCTCGAAGCACCTGCGGTAGCGGGCCACGATGAGCTCGGGCTGGCGGAGGTCGTCCCAGACGGACCGCGCCACTTCGTAGCCCAAGTCACGGAGGTTGTCCTCGCGTAGTTTCTCCCGCCAGAGGACCTCTTCTGCGGTCAGCACACCTTCGGGCTCGGCTCGGTACTTGACGCGGCCGTCGAACTCGCCGATCGTCGCCTGCTCCACGAACAGGTAGTCCACGCGAGCCACCAGCCCGTTGGTTCGCGGGTCGACGATCGACGCCTGCAGCTCGGGCCTGGGCAGCCCGGCAAGCTCGAAGACGACCCGGGTGCGAGACTCACCCGCGGACTCCGACCGTCCGTCCGCGAACTCCGTGACTCGGCCGGCGTTGCGCGCACCGCGCCAATCACGCATCTGGTTCGTCCGGTGTAGGAGCAGATCCTTGTCGCCGCCCTGGAGCCGGATCGCGGCGTCGGCTACCACCACACCTCGTTCGAAGCCGCCCATGCAGGACATGTCGACGGCGGTGCGGTCTGGTGGCGTGACTGCGACACCGTCGACGATGATGACGTCGCTGTCGGCGAGCGCACCCGCGTGATGATGGACGCCACCCTCGATGCGCGGCGAATGCAGGTCGGCTCGTGTGACATGCACGTGAGAGAGCTCGAACGCCCAGGTCGGCAGGCCGAGCATCACCGCCGCCGAACTGTGGCAGACGACTGCTGGCTTGGCCAGCGAGAGCACGACCGCGTGAACCATGGCCCGATGGCGCTGCTCAGGGGTCATGGCATGGCACAGCACGGCGTTGATGTACGCGCCGCGACGGATGCGGATCCACAGCTTCTGCTGGATCAGGCGTTCGATCTCCTGGTCGGTGTAGCCGTGGACGAGTGCCTGGCTGCGCAGGACGACGCCGCCCTGGCCGGCAGCAATGGAGGCGAGTTTGGTGTCCATGGCGGGTGAGCATCGACCGTCGGGGGCGTGCGGTGAAGCCAGGCGCGGCGGGCGGGTGGAGAACTTCAGGCCATGTTGGTCGGCTGTGGACGACGCCGCAGTACCGCCGGGACCGCCGGCCCAGCCATCACTAGGCGAGCCGGTACCTCACCAGGCCTGCAGGCCTGGTGAGGTACCGGCAGGGGTGGTGTACGTGGTCATTTCAGAACAGCTACGTGCCGATCAGCGGCGGCCTTGGTTCTTGACGGCCTCGATCGCGGCGGCGGCGGCCTCCGGATCCAGGTACTCCCCGCCCACGGCCAGCGGGCGCATGTCAACGTCCAGCTCGTAGACGAGCGGGATCCCGGTGGGGATGTTCAGCCCCACGACAGCTTGCTCGGACATCGCGTCCAAGTGCTTCACCAGCGCCCGCAGCGAGTTGCCGTGCGCGACCACGGCCACCGTCAGGCCGCGGCGCACGTCCGGCACGATCGCGTCGTACCAGTACGGCAGCATCCGCCCGACGACGTCGGCCAGACACTCGGTCCGCGGCAACAGCTCCGACGGCAGGTCGGCGTAGCGGGGATCACCCAGTTGCGAGAACTCGTCGTCGTCCGGGATCGGTGGCGGCGGCGTGTCGTACGACCGCCGCCACAGCATGAACTGCTCCTCGCCGAACTCGTCGCGGATCTGCTTCTTGTCCTTGCCTTGCAGCGCACCGTAGTGCCGCTCGTTGAGCCGCCAGGAGCGCCGCACCGGGATCCAGGCCCGGTCCACCGCGCGCATGGTGATCTCGGCCGTGCTGATCGCGCGGGTCAACACGCTGGTGTGCAGCACGTCGGGAAGCAGCCGTCGCGACGCCATCAGCTCGCCGCCGCGCTGCGCCTCAGCCCGTCCCTTCTCCGACAGGTCGATGTCCACCCAGCCGCTGAACAGGTTCTTGGCGTTCCAGTCGCTCTCCCCGTGGCGGAGCAGCACCATGCGGTACGGCATGCCGCGAGCCTAGTGGTCGCGCGCGGCCGTCACGCCTCCGGACGCAGCCGTTCGAACGCCGCCAGGTTGCGGGTCGACTCGCCGCGGGCCAGCCGCCAACGCCACTCGGCGCGGATCGACTCGGCGAACCCGAGCTCGAGGATGGTGTTGAACGACGAGTCGGCCGCGTCGAGCACGACGCCGAGGAGCCGGTCCAGCTCGGCGGGAGTCACTGCGCCGACGGGCAGCCGGCCGACCAGGTAGATGTCGCCGATAGCGTCGATCGCGAACGCTACGCCGGACAGCCGCGCGTTACGTTCGAGCAGCCACCGATGCACGCCGGCCTCGTTCTCGTCCGGACGGCGCGCGACGAAGGCGTTGACGACGAGGCTGTGCTCACCGACGGCCAGACTGCACGACGTCTTCAGTTTGCGTTCGCCCGGCAACTCGACGGAGAACCGGGCCAGGGCATCCTCGTTCCAGGGTTGGTCGAGCTCGCGTAGGTGCGCTCGGACCACCGCGGCGGCTTGCTCGCTTGCCGTCGGCCGGGCCGTCACGCTCCCACGACCTCGCGGACACGATCCATTCGGTGCGTCTCCACGGCGCGGGCATAGACCGAGAGCATCCGGTCAGCCGTCGCCCGCCAGGAGAACGTCCGGGCGTGGGACAGCGCTCCGTCCCGCAACCGCTGGAGCAGCGCGGGGTCGTCCAGCAGGCCGCGAGCGGTCATCGCCCAATGGACGGGGTCGTGGCTCGCAACGAGCAAACCGGAGTACCCGTTGGCGACCGCTGTGGGCAGTCCACCCGCGGACGCGGCAAGCACCGGCGTCCCGCTGGCCTCGGACTCCAGCGCCACCAGCCAGAAGGACTCGCTGTACGACGGCACGACGGTCAGGTCGGCGGCGCGGTACCAGTCCACGAGAACACGCTGCTCGACGGGCGGCTCGAACCGAGTGATGTCGCCGATCTCCAGGTCCTTGGCCAGCCAGCGCAGCG
This sequence comes from Jiangellaceae bacterium, assembly GCA_014534205.1. Taxonomy (GTDB): domain Bacteria; phylum Actinomycetota; class Actinomycetes; order Jiangellales; family Jiangellaceae; genus JACVRX01. The sequence continues at coordinate 728 of JACVRX010000115.1, read as the reverse complement.
CCTCCGGCCGCGCCAGCGCACTACCGGACGGTCCGCCCACCACGGCGACGACCAACCGGTCACGCAACGTGCGGTCATTTTCGACCAGCAACGCCGCGGCGCGGAGCAACAGGTCCGGAGCCTTCAACGGCTGGATCCGACCGGCGAACAGCAGCACAACCGCGTCCGGACGGAGACCCAGCCGGTGGCGGGCAGCAGTGCGGTCGCCAGGCGTGAACAGGTCGAGGTCGACGCCGGGGCTGACGACGACCACCCGCTCCGGATCGGCACCGTAGAGCGCGACCAGCTGGTTTGCTTCGGTGCCGGTGCTCGCTACCAGCCGGTCTGCCGCATCGACGACCTGTAGTTCGCCCACGATGCGTGCGACGGGCTCGGCGGCGTCGTCTTGGGGCCGGTGGAGATTCTTGACCTTGGCCATCGTGTGCATCGAGTGCACCAGCGGTACGTCCCACCGCCGGGCGAGCTGCTCACCGGCGAGGCCGGCCAGCCAGTAATGCGAGTGCACCACGTCGTACCGCGACGTACCGGTGCGCAGAACACCCTCGGTGAAGTGCCGGAGTTCACATCCCATACGGTGCCGGTCGAGCGCGTGCGGCCCCGTCCGAACCTGCTGCACGGTGACGCCGGGCGCCAGGTGTACGGCCTCCGGCAACTCCGCTGAGGATGCCCGGGAGAAGATGTCCACCACGACGCCCCGGGCGGCGAGACGGCGGGCCAGCTCAACGATG
>JACVRX010000103.1 GCA_014534205.1 Jiangellaceae bacterium | reverse complement strand
TGTACCACCCTCGGGGAGGACGGGCCCACGCGGACCGGACTGTAGCGGCTCTCCAGCGATCGGCCGTCGCGCACGGCGCGCAGATACGGCACGGCTTGCGAGTGCAGTCGGTCCTGCCGGGCGGGGACGGACTAGAGGTCCGCACCGCCGACGGCGAGCTGCGAGCCCCAGCCGCCGTCGTGGCCGCGGGTGCGTGGACGTCGACGTTGTTGGCGGACGTCGTGTCGCTGCCGCGGTTGACCGTGACCCGGGAGCAGCCCGCGCATTTCCCGCCGCTGGACCCGCAAGCGTCGTGGCCGAGCTTCATCCACCACCTTCCGAACGCCCTGACCCGCGGGGCGGCCACCCCTCGGGGGGCCTACGGGTTGGGAAGCCCCGACGGGATCAAGGTCGGCCTGCACGCCGTCGGCCCCGTCGTGCATCCGGACGATCCTGGTGCGGGTGTCGACCGGGCGCAACTCCGCCTGCTCCAGGAATACGTCACGGCGTGGGTTCCCGGTGCCGACGTGGATCGACCGGCTACCACGCCCTGCCTCTACACGCTGACCGACACGGCCGACTTCGTTCTCGACCGCGTCGGTGCGCTCACGGTGGCCACCGGGTTCTCCGGGCACGGTTTCAAGTTCACTCCGCACATCGGCGGGATAGTTGCCGACCTGGTTCTCGACAGCACCGCCGCGCCACGGCGGTTCCGTCTGAACCCCTCGTGATCTGGGTACGTCACGGGCCATGAGCGAGCAGCCGGATTACGACCCGGACGGCACGGGGCTTCGTGACCACGCCGAGGGGGACGTCGCCCCTGAGCTGGACGCCTCTGCGCTAACCGACGACCTGCCCGAGGGCAGCGCACCCGAGGACAGAGAGGCGGGCACTGCCGGCGAGGGTGACCTGGAAAGCAGCTGAGGGTCCGGTAGCTCCGCGCGGCTTCAGCGTGGTGGCTTCGGGTGGTGTAGGCCGTCATTCGGGCAGTGCGGCGCGGATGAGGCCTACGACGTCGTCGGCGCAGCCCCAGGACAGCGTCACGCCTGAGCCGCCGTGGCCGTAGTTGTGGACGCACGGCGTCCCGTCGGGCAGGTGGTCTGGCTCCAGCCGGACCGCCGGCCGGCCTGGACGCAGGCCCACCCGGTGCGCCAGCAGCCGCGCGCCGGCCAGCCGAGGCTCCAGCTTCGTGCACCGTTCGACGATCGCCTCCGCAGTAGCCACGTCCGGCTCGAGGGATTTAGCGCCTGCTTCTGCAGTGCCGCCCAGAACGCAGTCGGTAGATCGGGGGACGACGTAGGTGATCGCGTGCGGGTCGGACTCGTCGAGGAGCACTTGATCGACACCGGGGTTTTCAACGAGCACAACCTGCCCGCGGATCGGCAGCAGTTGACGGTCGTGAGTCAGCTGGCGGGCTCCCAGGCCGGAGCAGTTGACGACCGCCGCAGCGCCGGCGCCGGCCTCCGCAAGGGAGTCGAGGGTTCCCTGCTCGATCCGTCCGCCGGCGGCGTGGAAGCGCATCGTCAGGTAGCGGAGGTAGACCGGCATCTCCACGACTGCGGTGCGAAATGTCAGGCCGCCGCCATACGCAGGCGGGACTTCGTCCACCGTGCACCGTCGGATGCCGTCTACCGCCGGCAGCCACCACGGGTCTGGCGTGGGGAAGCGAAACAGCTCCGTGACGTCTCGGAGCAGAATGCCGGCAGAGCGCTCGCCAGCCAGCTCGTGGAAGACCGCCAACGTCCTGCGTCCCCAGTCGAGCACCCGATGCTGCGGGTAAGCGCGGTAGGGGTACCAGATCGCCGCCGCGACGCTCGACGTGGTCGCGGGTGGCAGGTCGCGGGCGATGATCCGGACCGGGAATCCGGCTTCCTGCAGCCGGACCGCCGCGGACAGGCCGATCACGCCGCAGCCGATCACGACGACCTCCACGCACCCACCGTAGGCGGCAGCCGTCCCTGCGGCTCTGCGTGTCCTCGGGCCGTCACCAGGCCTGCCCCTACATCACCAGGCCGGGCCGCCCGGTGGTGTACGGGCAAGGGTGGTGTACGTGGTCATTCCAGGAGGGTGACGGAACCGCTTGGGCAGGCTCAGCGTCGAAGCGACATGGCGAGCAGTTCGCGGTTCGTTGCGGTGGGGTGCGGCCTGGCCAGCGCGATTCTCGGGGTCAGCGCATGCACGGCGGGCGGTGCCGGGAGCCTGGCACCGCCCCCCCTCGGTCAGCTGGCCGCCGCGGTGCGGCTGGTTGCCTACGACTCGTGCGACCAGGCGCTGGCGGAGCTGAAGAAGGCGGCGACGCCTTTCGTCGGGCCGTACGGGCTGGGCGGCGGATACGGCCATCTCGAGGAGGACGCGGAGGCTGGCTCCGTCGCGGAGCGCGCCGGCCCGTCAACCGCCGATGCCGTTACCGGTGCCAGTCCGGTCGCTCCGGCCCCGGCGCACTCGACGACCAACACCCACGAGCGCGGGGTCGACGAGCCCGACCTGGTGAAGACCGACGGCCGGCGCGTCGTCTCGGTCCTCGACGGGACGCTGCGTGTGATCGACGCGCAGACCCGAGAGCTTGCCGGTGAGCTGCAGATGCCCGACCCTACCGGTGCTCCCTGGTACGCCGAGCAGGTACTGGTTGCCGGCGACCGGGCCCTGGTGATGGGCTACGGCGCCGTGCACTTGTCCGGGCCGCAGCGCAGCTCGCCTGAGCTCGGCATCGAGCCGGCCGGCAGCCGGCTGATCCTCGTCGACCTGTCCGACGAACCGAGGCTGATCAGCACGCTGGATCTGGACGGCTGGCTGGTCGACGCGCGGCAGGTCGGCTCGCTGGTGCGCGTCGTCACCCGGTCCGCGCCGCGGCTCGGGTGGACGTCTCCTCCCGGACCGGACGGAGAGGCTCGGGCAGCACAGCGCAACCAGGACACGCTCGCGGAGTCGACCATCGAGGACTGGCTGCCCCGCTACGTGCTCGACCAGGTCGGACAGCGCACCGAAGGCGGGCTGGTCGCCTGCTCCGACGTGAGCCACACGGAAAGTTACTCGGGCACGGCGATGCTCACCGTGCTGACCGTCGACCTGGCCGAAGGACTCGGGCCTGCGGACTCGGTCGCGATCGTCGCCGACGGACAGACGGTGTACGGCACGGAGGAGAGCCTGTACATCGCGTCGAGTAGCCAACTGGTCGCGCTGCCGATCGACCTCTCGGCCGGCAGCGGGCAAGCCGTGGTCCCGCCGGAACCGAACACCGAGATCCACAAATTCGACGTCGAGAAGCCGGGCAAGCCGAAGTACGTTGCCTCCGGCACGGTAGACGGGTGGCTGCTCAACCAGTACGCAATGTCCGAGCACGAGGGATACCTGCGGGTGGCGACAACCGAGGAGCGGTTCGCGGTGGACCCGTCTCCGTCCGGCGATCCGCCGTCGGTCAGCCGAGTGACAGTGCTGGCGCAACGCGGCGACACGCTCCGCCCGGTCGGCAGCGTGGGCGGGTTGGGCCACGGCGAGCGCATCTACGCGGTGCGGTTCATCGGCCCGGTCGGGTACGTGGTCACTTTCCGGCAGGTCGACCCGCTGTACACGCTGGACCTGTCCGACCCGACGTCGCCGCGCGTGGTGGGCGAGCTGAAGATTCCGGGCTACTCCGCGTATCTGCACCCGGTGGGCGAGAACCGGCTCGTGGGTGTCGGTCAGGATGCGGACGAGCAAGGTGTGCCGCTTGGCCTGCAGCTGTCACTGTTCGACGTGGATGATCCGGCCGCGCCTGCCCGGCTGGACACGTTCGGCCTTCGGTGGGCGTGGTCGGACGCCGAAAGCGACCCGCACGCGTTCCTGTACTGGCCGGCGGAGGAGCTGCTCGTCGTGCCGGTGTGGCGCGGCCCGGATCCGGCCGCATGGACGCCGGAAACCGAGAAGCTGGCGGCGGCGGGCGGTGCGCTGGTGCTGCGCCTCGAGGGCGACCAGTTCACCGAGGTCGGCTTCCTGTCGCATCCGCGGGCGCGCGACCAGTCGGACTCGCCGGGGTGGCGCCACGCGGACCCGACGATCCGCCGGTCGCTGGTCGTCGGCGAGACGCTGTGGACGCTGTCGCCGAATGGGGCGCTGGCGAGCGACCTGGACGATCTCGACGGGCAGGCGTGGCTGCCGTTCACCGCCTGACCCTCGCGCGGCCAACGTGTCCGGCCGGACAAGTCGGCCACCTGCGGGCTGAGCGCGGCACCCACCCCGACAAGTCACCGGTACAGCGACTTGTCCGGCTGTCCGCGGCAGCCATGCAGCTGACAGACCTGTCCGGCCTGACGAGTGGACCGAAGACGGCGCCGGTCAGCTGGCCCAGGCGAGCAGCGGCTCGTGCCGCGCTGGGTCGCGCAGCTCGGCCAGCGCCTTCTTCTCCAGCTGGCGCACCCGCTCCCGGGTGAGGCCAACCCGGTCTGCGACCTCCTGAAGCGTGTGCTCCCGCCCGTCGGTCATGCCGAACCGCAGGCTGACGATTGTCGCCTCCCGCGGGGGCAGCGACGCGAGCAGGTCGCGTAGCGAGGCCGTCAGCGCGTGCTGCTCGGCGATTTCGGCCGCCTGCAGCACATCGGCGTCCTCGATGAGCTCACCCAGCGTGGTCTCGCCGTCGTCCCCGACCGGGGTGTCCAGGCTGACCGAGTCGCGGGCGACCCGGCGCAGCTCGACGACTCGCTCCGGGGGTATTCCGGCCTCCTCCGCGACCTCCTGCACCGTTGGCTCGCGGCCGAGCACACGGTTCAGGTCACGGTCGATCCGGTGCAGCTTCGACACCGTTTCCGCGACGTGCGCGGGTAGCCGCACCGTGCGGCTCTGCTCGGCGAGCCCGCGCTCGATCGCTTGCCGGATCCACCACATGGCGTAGGTCGAGAACTTGAATCCCTTGGTGTAGTCGAACTTCTCCACCGCCCGGATCAGCCCCAGGTTCCCCTCCTGGATGACGTCCAGGAACGGCATGCCGCGACGAGTGTGCTTTCGCGCGGCGGCGACGACCAGGCGCAAGTTTGCCCGGATCATGTGGTCCTTGGCGATTCGGCCGTCCTCCGCGATCGCGGCAAGCTCCCGGCGGCGCGACGCCGACATCTTGTCGCGACCCTCGTGTAGCAGGTGCGCGGCGTACACGCCGACCTCGATCCGCTTGGCCAGCTCGACCTCCTGCTCGGCCGTGAGCAGCGGCGTCGAGCCGATCTGCGCGAGGTACTGGCCCACCAGGTCGGGCTCGTCGTCGTGCGCTGCCCGACGTCTGGTGGTGATGTCGATGTTGCTGGCCACGAGCCCTCCCTTCTCGAGCTCACGCTGATATGCCGGACGGGCCCGGTCCGGCACTGATGACAACGTTCGGCGAGCCCGGACAATTCCGGCGCAGCGCAGCCGTCAACCGGCGAGCTCCACCAGGACGGCGTCGGTGAACTCGGGCCAGCTCCGCGCGGCCCAGGGTCCGAAGTGACGGTCCGCCAGCACCACGCACCCAGCCTGGGCGACCGGGTCCACCCACAGAAACGTCCCGCTCTGCCCGAAGTGTCCGTACGTGTGCGGGGAGCTGCGGGAGCCAGTCCAGTGCGGGCTCTTCCCGTCCCGGATCTCAAATCCCAAACCCCAGTCGTTCGGGTTCTGCCGGCCGAAGCCGGGAAGAACACCGGCCAGGCCGGGAAAGGCGACCGACGTCGCCTCGGTCACCAGGGCGGCGTCGACCACGGTGGGGCGCTGCAGCTCTCCGGCGAACCGGACGAGGTCGCCGATCGTTGACGACGCGCCGGCACCGGGCGAGCCGTGGAGCGTGGTGCGGGTCATTCGCAGCGGCGCCATTACGGCGTCGTGCAGGTAGTCGGCGAACGGGATCGTCGAGCGCTCGGTCAGCACGTCACCGAGCACCTCGAAGCCGGCGTTCGAGTAGATCCGCCGGGTGCCGGGAGCGGCGATGACCGTGCGGTCTCCGAAGGCCAGGCCGGAGGTATGCGAAAGCAGATGGCGGACGGTCGCGCCTGGTGGCCCGGCCGGCTCGTCGAGCTCGACGACGCCTTCGGACACAGCCACCAACGTGGCGTACGCCGTGAGCAGCTTGGTCACCGAGGCGAGCGGGAACACTCGGTCGGCGTCGCCGTGCGTCACCACCTCGGCGGAGCGCGGGACGACAGCCGCCGCGGCATTCTCGGCCGGCCACTCGGCGATCAGCTTCATGCTCCGCACCAACCCGACGATAGGCCTCGGTATAGGCCTCCGTACGTCGCTACGGCAGCGCGCACCGAACGTCGGACGGACACGCCGTTGGGACGGCTGGTGAAGATGCGGCGTTGTCAGGCACAATGAACGGCGATCACCGACCGCCACGGGTTCGAGGCCGCAGGGGAAGGCGTCCCTCGACCTGTAGGAGGACCGGTGACCACACGTGGCGTTCTATACGTGCACGCTGCGACGTCGGCGCTATGCCCGCACATCGAGTGGGCGGTCGCCGGAGTACTCGGCGTGCGCATCAGGCTGCATTGGACTCCGCAGCCGGCGCTGCCGGGCACGTATCGCTGCGAGATGTCCTGGCAGGGCCGGCGAGGCACGGCTGCCGCGCTGGCGTC
>JACVRX010000122.1 GCA_014534205.1 Jiangellaceae bacterium | reverse complement strand
GCCAAGCACGAGCGCGGCACCAGCGACGACGCCGACGCGCTGCCGGAATACCTGCTCACTCTCGCCCGGGCTCAGCGCGGACTCGCCGCGTACGACCGGGCGCAGCGCAGCCTCGACGAGTCCCGTCGCTACTGCGTCGAGCGCGAACTGGGCGACGTGCTCGTCCGGGTGCACCAGGAGCAGGCTGAACTGCACGCGGCCCGGGGCCAGTTCGCCGAGGCGTACGCGGCGCACAAGGTCTTCTTCGCGGCGTACAACAGCTTGCATTCCTCGCAGCGCGAGGCGCAGGCGCGGACGCGGCAGGCCATGTTCGAGACCACCGAGGCCCGGCAGGAGGCCGAGCGGTTCCGGGAGCAGGCGCGCCGCGACCCGCTGACCGGGTTGCGCAACCGCCGCTACGTGGACGAGCAGCTCCCCCTGCTGATCGACGCCGACCCGGCGGTCGCCGTGGCGATCGTCGACCTCGACCACTTCAAGCGGATCAACGACCAGCTCTCGCACGACGTCGGCGACCAGGTGCTCGTGCAGGTGGCGAAGGTGCTGGAAACCGAGCTGGCGGCAGTGTCGCCGGACGGCTTCGTGGCCCGGATGGGCGGCGAGGAATTCCTCATGGTGCTGCCGCGCACCGAGGTGCCGGTCGCGGCCCACCGGCTGGACCAGATCCGGCGGGCGGTCGCCTCGCACGGCTGGGACGAGATCACCCACGGCCTGCCGGTCACCGTCAGCATCGGCGTCGCGGGCCGTGCCGACGCCAGCGCGCCGACCCAGCCGGCGCTGCTGTCCAGCGCGGATCGCAACCTGTACGCCGCCAAGCACGGCGGCCGTGACCGGGTGGTCTCCGGCACGCCGCGCGCCGGCCGGACCCGGTCCTACCGCGACGCGTCCGCGACCTGACCTCGCCGCCGTCACGGTACAGCGACGGGTCTGAATTCCGTCGGGCCCGCCGGTTACGCTAGTCCTCGACGGGTGCCGATCTTCTGGAGGCGGCGTGCACCACGGGAGGGGCGGCTCCACATCGGCCGCGGTTGCACCGCCAGGCGTCAACATCAACGTGCCGCACTCGGCGCGCATCTACGACTACTGGCTCGGCGGCAAGGACAACTTCGCCGTCGACCGTGCCGTCGGGCAGGCGATGATCCAGGCCATTCCCGGCATGCGCTTCATGGCCGCCGAGAACCGCAAGTTCGTCCACCGCGCCGCGCGTGACCTGGTGGCGAAGGAGGGCATCCGCCAGTTCCTCGACATCGGCACCGGCATCCCGACCCGGCCCAACCTGCACGAGGTGGCCCAGCGGATCGCCCCGGAGACGCGGGTCGCCTATGTGGACAACGACCCCATCGTGCTGGTGCACGCCCGGGCGCTGATGATCAGCTCGGCGGACGGCCGCAGCGAATACATATCGGCCGACCTGCGCGACCCCGACTCGATCCTGAACGAGCCGGTGTTCCTGCAGAGCCTCGACCTGACCCGGCCGGTCGGATTGACGCTGATCGGGATTCTCATGCTGCTCGCCGACGACGACGACCCGTGGGGTAATGTCGCGGCGCTGCGGGAGGCGATGCCGTCCGGCAGCGTCCTGGGGATCACCCACCCCACCGCGGACTTCGCGCCCGATCAGGTGGCGGAGGCCGTCGCGGCCGCCACCGGTGCCGGCATGACCCTGGTCGCACGTACGAAGGACGAGGTCGAGCGCTTCTTCGGCGACTGGGAGATGCTCGAACCCGGCCTGGTGCCGGTGTCCGCCTGGCGTCCGGACGAGCCAGTGACCGACCCGCAGGCGGCGTACTACTGGGCGGGCGTGGCCCGCAAACCCTGATCCGGTGTGGTGGCCGGCCGAGCGGCCTGGCACGGGGGAACCCGACCGCCCGACCGGGGTCTCAAGGCCGCAGACGCGGACGTCTACGGGGTTGGCGTAGCGGCAGCCGCTGCGCCCGCACCAGCACCTGCCGGCGGGCACGGGCCTGGCCCCGGCAGTCGATGACCACGCCCTCGACCTCGAGCCAGGTGTCTCCTTCGTACGGCACCGGCTTGTCCCACTCGATGCGATCCACCTTCATGGTCAGCGTGCCGACGCCGTAGCAGTAGTCGGCCTCGGCGAACCGCTGCACGAGCCACCGTGGCACGCCGGTCTGGATCCGGCCGCCACGCAGCACCGGCGCCAGCGGGGCCCAGGCTCTCGCATGCCCGCGCCAGAAGCAGTGCACGGCCTCAACGGTGCGAATCGGACTCACCGCCGTCCGGCTGAGTCGCGTCATTGCTGCTCATCGGGCTCACCACTCTGCTGGTTCCGGATCGGTCGGCTGAGCGTGGAGCGCGCTCCGCCGAATCGGTGGCTCACCGCACTGGCCCGGGTGGAGGCGGCCTGCACGTCGTCTGTCGGTGCCTCGTCGCGGTACACGGGTGCCGGATTCCCCCGGCGGGTGCCGTCCGCCGTGGGGTTGTCAGGGTCGGGAAGCTCCGGGCCGATGTTGGGAACCGACATGCCTTACCTCCCGCTCGGACGCCCCCGCCAAGGAGCCTCGCTGAGGTCGTTTCCGCGACCGCATCGTCACTGAAAGATGTCACCCTTAGTGACATTCTTTCGGGCTTGTACGTGCGTTATCATGCTCGCAATCCCGTGAGGGCGCAAGGCCGAATGCACGTGCATCTGCACTCGCTGTGTCCTGCTAGCGCCGGAGGGTCAGGAACACCGCCGGCCGATCGCCGGTCGGCGGGCAACGTAGGGAGCAACGAATGACGCACATGGTCAACGGTATGTCGGCCAGCCAGTTGCAGGGAGTGACCTGGCAGAAGAGCGGCCGCAGCAACCCGAGCGGCAACTGCGTCGAGTGCGCCGCGCTGCCGGGCGGCGGCGTCGCCGTGCGGAACTCCCGGGACCCGGAGGGCCCGGCGCTGATCTACACCCCCGCCGAGATCGAGGCCTTCATCCTCGGCGTGCGGGACGGCGACTTCGACAACCTGCTCGGCTGACGTCGACTCAGGCGGGTCGCCCGACCTCGTGCAGCAGCTTCTCGAGGATCTCGGGCGTGTGGGTGGGCGGCTCCGCGTCGATGCAGACGCGCTCCATCGCGATGGCGTAGTGGTCCACGTCCTCGCGCTTGTCCAGGTAGATCGCGCTGGTGAGCTGCTCGACGTAGACGACGTCCGGCAGCTCGGGCTCCGGGAAGCGCAGGATCGCGAAGGGCCCGCCCGCGGCCGCGTGCCCGCCGGTGCGGAACGGCATGATC
>JACVRX010000114.1 GCA_014534205.1 Jiangellaceae bacterium | reverse complement strand
GTCGTCCGGCAACACCGGGCGGAACGCCGAATGGTTCATGAGATCTTCCGGCGCCGAGAGCGCCTTCTTGTGCCGCAGCATCGACTTCGGTGTTAACACCACCATCGGCTTGTGCTCCGGCGTCAACGCGTGCAACCGGAGCAGGTGGAAGTAGCTCGCCGGCACCGACGGCTGCGCCACCCGGAACGCGTTGTCCGCGGCCATTGACAGGAACCGCTCGATCCGGCCGGAGGAGTGGTCCGGCCCCTGCCCCTCGTACCCATGCGGTAGCAACAGCACCACGCCGGAGCGCTGGTTCCACTTCGCCTCGCCAGCGGCCACGAACTCGTCGATGATCGTCTGCGCGCCGTTGACGAAGTCGCCGAACTGGGCCTCCCACAGCACCAGCGCTTCGGGTCGGGCGACCGAGTACCCGTACTCGAACCCCATCGCCGCGAACTCCGACAGCAGCGAGTCGTAGATGTAGAACTTGGCCTGACTCGGGTCGAGGTGCTGCAGCGGGACGTACGCCTCGCCGGTCTTGCGGTCGATGATCGCGGCGAAGCGCTGGACGAACGTGCCGCGCCGACTGTCCTGACCAGCGAGCCGCACCGGCCGGCCTTCCACGAGCAGGGAGCCGAACGCCGCGATCTCGGCAGTGCCCCAGTCGATGCCGCCTTCGGTGAGCATCGCCGCCCGACGCTGCAGCTGCGGCTGCACCTTGGGGTGTGCGGTGAACCCGTCCGGCAGGCTCACGTACGAGTCGGCGATCTGCTTGATTACTTCCCGGCTGACCGCCGTCACCAGGCCATTCTTCGGCGCCGGCTTTTCCGGGTAGGACGGCACCATGACCGGTGGCGGGTGCGCCTCGGCCTCGCGGGTCTCCGTGAACACCCGCTCCAGTTCCTGCTGGTAGTCACGCAGCGCCCGCTCGGCCTCCTCGACGGTGATGTCGCCGCGGCCGATCAGCGCCTCGGTGTAGAGCTTGCGCACGGACCGCTTCTGTTCGATCAGGTCGTACATCAGCGGTTGGGTGAACGACGGGTCGTCGCCTTCGTTGTGGCCCCGGCGGCGGTAGCACACCAGGTCGATCACGACGTCCTTGCCGAACTCCCGCCGGAACTCGAACGCCAGCCGGGCAACCCGGTTGCACGCCTCCGGGTCGTCGCCGTTGACGTGGAAGATCGGCGCCTGCACCATGCGCGCCACGTCGGTGCAGTAGATCGACGACCGGGACTGCTCGGGCGAGGTGGTGAACCCGACCTGGTTGTTGACGACGACATGGATCGTGCCGCCGGTCCGGTAGCCACGCAGCTGCGACAGGTTCAGCGTCTCGGCTACCACGCCCTGCCCGGCGAACGCGGCGTCGCCGTGGATCAGGATCGGCAGTACCGGGAACTCCTCGCCGCGGTCGAGGAGGTCCTGCTTGGCGCGGGCTATGCCTTCCAGCACCGGGTTGACCGCCTCCAGGTGACTGGGGTTCGCGGTGAGCGACACCTTGATCCGGTCACCGCTCTGGCCGACGAACTCGCCGTCGGCACCCAGGTGGTACTTGACGTCGCCGGAGCCCTGCACAGTACGCGGGTCGATGTTGCCTTCGAACTCACGGAAGATCTGCCCGTAGCTCTTGCCCACGATGTTGGCGAGCACGTTGAGCCGGCCGCGGTGGGCCATGCCGATGCACACCTCGTCGAGCTTCTCTTCAGCGGCGGCCTCGCAGATCTCGTCGACCAGCGAGATCATCGACTCGCCACCCTCCAGCGAGAACCGCTTCTGCCCGACGTACTTCGTCTGCAGGAAGGTCTCGAACGCCTCCGCCTGGTTCAGTTTGTGCAGGATCCGAAGCTGGTCCTCGTGCGGCATCCGGGCGTGCGGCGTCTCCACCCGGCGCTGGATCCAGCGGCGCTGGTCCGGCTCCTGGATGTGCATGTACTCGATGCCGACAGTGCGGCAGTACGCGTTGCGCAGCACGCCGAGGATGTCGCGCAGCAGCATGAACCGCTTGTCACCGCCGAAAGAGCCGGTGGCGAACTCTCGGTCCAGGTCCCAGAGCGTGAGCCCGTGCGTCGTGATGTCGAGGTCGGGGTGGCTGCGCTGCTTGTACTCCAGCGGGTCGGTGTCCGCCATCAGGTGCCCGCGGACCCGGTAGGCGTGGATCAGCTCGAGAACGCGGGCCTGCTTGCCGACTTCCTCGTCATGGGTGACGGGCACATCGGCCGCCCAGCGGATCGGCTCGTACGGGATGCGCAGCGCCCGGAAAATCTCGTCGTAGAAGCTGTCCTCGCCGAGCAGCAGGCCGTGCACTATGCGCAGGAACTCGCCGCTCTGCGCGCCCTGGATGATGCGGTGGTCGTAGGTGCTGGTGAGCGTCATGATCTTGGAGACGGCCATCCGGGCCAGCGTCTCCGGCGCCGCGCCCTGGAACTCCGCCGGGTACTCCATGGCGCCGACGCCGATGATGGTGCCCTGGCCCTTCATCAGCCGGGGCACCGAGTGGACGGTCCCGATGGTGCCAGGGTTGGTGAGCGTGATCGTGGTGCCGCCGAAGTCTTCGACGGTGAGCTGTCCGTTGCGCGCTCGCCGGACCAGGTCCTCGTAGGCGGACCAGAACTGGGCGAAGTCGAGCGCGTCTGCACGCTTGATGCTCGGAACCAGCAGCTGACGTGTCCCGTCGCGTTTCTGCATGTCGATGGCGAGGCCCAGGTTCACGTGGGCCGGCTTGACCAGCGCCGGCTTGCCGTCGGCCTCGTCGAACGAGTAGTTCATCTCCGGCATCTGCCGCAGCGCCTTGACCAGTGCGAACCCGATCAGGTGGGTGAACGAAACCTTGCCGCCGCGGGAGCGGGCCAGGTGGTTGTTGATCACGATCCGGTTGTCCACGAGCAGCTTCGCCGGCACCGCCCGCACGCTGGTTGCGGTCGGGATCTCCAGGCTGGACTCCATGTTGTTCACCACGCGGGCGGACGCTCCGCGTAACGGCGTGGTCTCGACCGCGGTGGCGTCGGCCTCGGGCTCCGGCGGCTTGGTCGCGGGGAGCGACGCGTCGGGGGTCGTGCGGGACGCCCGGGTCGAGGCGGGCGGCTCCACCCGCTTCTGCGCAGGCGGCGCCGTTGCCGTGGCTTGCGGCGTGGGCTTCTCCGCGGCCCGTGTCCCGGCGACGCCGGCCATGGGTGCCGCGGTGACGGCGGTCTCGTCGTCGGCGGATGGCGCCGCTGCGCGGTCGGCGGGCGCCGCCGGCGCTACGGCCTCTGTGCGCTGGGCTCTCGGCGATGCGCCGTCCGGCCGGGCCGGGGGTGCCGCGGGCTCGGCCTGGGTGCCCGCCGCAGGTGCGGCCGAAGCCCCGCTGCGCGCCGCGTATTCCCTGAAGAACGCCGACCAGGACTCGTCGACGGTGCTCGGGTCTTGTAGCCAGCTCTCGTACAGCTCCTGGACGAGCCACTCGTTGGGGCCGAAGCCCGACACCGGCTCGGTCTCTGCAGACACGTCAGCGTTCGCCTACTTCCCTGCTCGACGGATCCCGGCTGCCAATACCCACAGGCTAGCCGCGCTGCCAGTCCGGGCGTAGCCGCGCCAGCTCTGGAATGACCACGTTCACCACCCCCGCTCGTACATCATCAGGCCTGCAACCCTGGTGATGTACGTGCTGGCCTGGTGATGGCCCGGCGTGGACCAGCCCCGGTTGCGCGACCTCTACGCCCGCACGCCCAGATCCGAAAGGACTTGTCGTGCGCTGTTCCACCCAGCAGCGCCGATCACCGACCCGGCCGGGTGACAGCCGCCGCTGCCCGCGTACAGCCCGGCCAATCCGGTGGCATAGGGGATCCGGTTGGCGAACGCCACCGTGTTGTCGACATGGTGGATGTGCCCGTCGGTGATCCCGAAATGGGCTTCGATACGGGGCGGCGGCAAGGCGAAGACGTCTGCGACGAGTTCACTCGTGCCCGGCGCGAACCGGTCCGCGATGCCGATCAGGTGCTCGACGTACGGATCGAGGGCGGCGTCCCAGCTGCCGTGCGCCGGTTGGTAGGGAACCGACTGAACGAAAAGCGCAGCCGAGTGGTGCCCGGCCCCGTCCTGCAGGCTGGGGTCGAGAGTCGTGTGGACGTACCACTCCATCGTCGGGAAGTCGGGCAGCAGGCCGCGTTGGACGTCGCGCCACATCGCTCTGACGGCCTCCAGCGGACGGCCGGTGGCGTCCGGCAGCAGATGCACCGTGGAGCCCCACGGGGACGGAGCGTTCTCAGGGAGACACGACAGGCGGGGTAGGCCGCGCAACGCCAGGTTCACCTTCAGCGTGGTGCCCGGCCGGCGGACCGCAGCCAGCCGGTCGAGCAGCGCCGCCGGTGCGTGCTCTGCGGCCATCGCCGCGGTCTTCCAGGGGTCACACGCGGCCAGCACCGAAGCCGCAGCGACCTCGCGGCCGTCGGCCAGCATCACCCCGGTCGCGGCTGCACCGGACACGACCAGCCGGCTCACCTCGGCGCCCACGACGAGCGTGGCGCCGGCTTTCGCCGCCGACTCGGCGAAGGCGTTGGAAACCGCGCCCATGCCGCCTTCGACGACCATCCAGGTGCCGTCCGACCCGGGCAGCCGGCACATGTTGTGCACCAGGAAGTTGTGTCCCGTCCCCGGCGTGTCGGGTCCGGCGGTGAGCCCGGAGAGGCCGTCCGTGACGACGTACATCGCGATCAGCAGCTCGGCCGAGAACCCGAACCGGTTGAGGTAATCGACGACGGAGCCGCGCACCAGCTCGACGAACGCTTCGCGCAGCGCCGGCCTGACGTACCGCTCGCCGGTGTCCTCGACGCTGAGTGGGTCGGCCAGCCAGGCCGGGGCCAGGTCGTCGCGAAGTGCCGCGAGCTCGGCCTGCATTGCGTCGTCAGCCGCTACGTCGGCGGAGGAGAAATGCCGTGCCATGCGCTGTCGCGTGGCTTCTCGATCACTACCGAACCAGAGGTGCGGCGACCCCGGCCCGCCTTCGGTCGGCAACACGT